>JBDSHG010000067.1:0-47013 GCA_039918615.1 Gemmatimonadaceae bacterium
GTCCTTCGAGACGATCAGGATGATGTGTCCGATCTGCGCAGTGGTAGAAACCGACGCCGGAAACGAGATGCGGAATCGCAACCCGGGTGCGGCGGCCTTCGACCGATGCGTCGCAGTCGTCCTCGCCCCCAGCGTTCCTCCATATCCGGGAGTCATCGGGATGACCAGCGCCGCCAACGCAATGAGCACCGCCACGCCGACACGAACCGCAACGCTGTGACGTACCGCGAACCGCCGTGCATCCTCCATCATATCGTGTTCTCCTCGTTAGTCATTCGGTCAGCGTGCGTCCGGCGATGGCCGCCACCGCAGGAGAAAACGATAGTTCGAACCGGATCCACTGGGTTCGCTGCGCGAGCGCGGAGCGGGGTGCCGATGCGAGTGCCGCTGCGATGGCGAGGAAGTTCAGTCGATCTCGGCACATGAGAAGGTAGGAAAACGCCGAGTGGGCACGCCGCGCGCAGCCGGTTCGTTTGACCGCGATCGATGCTAGTCCCGCGCGCAAAGGCTCGCAAGACGGGTTCGCGTTCCGTCATGAGCCGGATGCGGTGAGCGATTATTGGCGATGGATACTGAACGTGGCCACGATGCGCGAGCGCGCTTGCACGACCCCTGAACAAATCGTATAGTCTCTGGCGTTATAAGCACCGCCACCAGATTGGAGGAGCCATGCCAACACGCCTGGTCCGCTGGGTTGTGATCGCGGCGCTGGTCGCACCCGCGACGCTCGTTGCGCAGCAACGACCAATCAGAGGAACGGTCACGAACGCCGACAACGGTCAGCCGGTGCCTGGAGCGGTCATCACCGTCCGCCTGGGTGGGCGCGGCGTAGCGCAGGCGGGCGATGACGGCCGCTTCACCATCGTCGTCGACCCTGTCCCCGTGAGGCTGCTGGCGCGCGCTGTCGGATACGCGCCGGCCGAGGTGTCGGTGGCCGTCGCCGACAGCACCGTGACCATCCGGCTCAAGAGCGACCCGCTGCTCCTCGACGCAGTGGTCGTCACCGGCCAGGCGACGGGCATCGAACGCCGGCTCGCCACGACATCCACGTCGCTCGTCACCGGCGATCGGGTCAATGCCGTTTCCGCCGCGTCGGTGGACAAGGCGCTGCAAGGCAAGGTCGCCGGCGCCGACATCCAGACTAACTCCGGTGCGCCGGGCGGCGGCGCGCAGATCCAGATTCGCGGCATCAACACCATCCTCGGCGCATCCGATCCGCTGATCGTGGTCGACGGCGTCATCTACAGCAACGCGACCGTCGCGTCGGGGCTCTACACCGTGACCGGAAGCGGCAGCGCCGCTGGCACGGGCCCCCAGCAGGACGACGCCGACAATCGACTCGCCGATCTGAATCCGGCGGACATTGCGTCGGTGGAGGTGCTCAAGAGCGCCGCCGCGTCGTCGATCTACGGCTCCAAAGCTGCAAACGGCGTCATCATCATCACCACCAAGCGCGGGTTAGGCGGCAAGCCGAAGGCGACGATCTCCCAGCGTCTGGGATTTTCGAGTCTGCTGCGCGGACCCGGCATGCGCGTCTTCGACACCACCTCGGCGTTCGACCTGTACAACTCGCCCGAAGACTCGGCCGTCATTCGCTCGCTCGAGGTCAACGGCCGCCTCCCGGTGTACGATCATCTCCAGGAGGCCGCCGGCAACAAGCCGTTGAGCTACGAGACGTCGCTCGACGTGAGCGGCGGCAACGACAACACGCAATACTTCGTCTCCGGCGGCTGGTCGCACCAGGGCGGCATCATCAACAATACCGATGCCGGACGACAGAGCGTGCGCATGAATCTCGACCAGCGTCTCAACGAGAAGCTGAAGCTCAGTCTCAGCAACTCGTTCACGCGCACGACCACTAACCGTGGGATGAGCAACAATGACAACAGCGGCGCCGGCATCACGTACGCGCTCGCCTACATCCCGAGCTTCGTGCCGCTCAAGCCCGTGAACGGCGAGTACCCGCAACCCGCGTTCACGTACCAGAATGCGAATCCACTCCAGACCATCGCATTGGCCTCCAACGCCGAAACCGTCAACCGGTTCACCGGCGGCGCAACGCTCACCTATCAGGCGCTGCAAAGCGGGAAGAATGATCTCAGGCTGGTGGGCGCCGCGGGCGCGGACCTGTTCAACCAGAAGAACACGGTCTACGCGCCGCCGAATCTGTACTTCGAGGCCACGCAGCAGTACCCCGGTGTGTCGACGCTCGGCAACGCCGACAGTCGCTATGTGAACTGGAACCTGAACGCGATCGATGTGTTCACACCATCGGGTCCGTCGATGTCGTTCACAACCTCGGCCGGGTTGCAGTACGAGGACCGGCAGCTCGCGCAGGCGCGGAGCACCGCAATCGGCCTGCTCGAGGGACAATCGAACATCGATCAGGGGGCGGTGTTCGGCCAGCCGTTCGAGCTCAACACGCGCGAGAAGACCTTCGCCATGTATGCCCAGGAGCAGCTGCAGGCGTTCGACGAGCGGCTGCTGGCCGAAGTCGGCCTGCGCGCCGAACGCAGCAGCGTCTTTGGCAACACCAACCAGTACTTCATCTATCCGAAGATTTCGGCGGCGTACCGGTTTCCCAACCTGTTCGGCGACGGCAGCGACTTCAAGCTGCGCGGCGCCTACGGCGAAACCGGCAACCAGCCGTTGTTCGGCCAGAAGTTCACGACGCTCGTCGGCGGCGTGAACATTGGTGGGAACGTCGGCACCCAGGTGGGCAGCGTCGCCGGTGCGCCGAACATCGAGCCCGAGCGCGTGAAGGAATTCGAGACCGGCTTCGATGCCTCGCCGTTTCACGGCCGCGCGACGCTCGAGTTCACCTGGTACGTGCGCCACACCACCAATCTCCTCCTCGCCCGCACGCCACCGTCATCCAGCGGCTACAGCGAGCTCATTACCAATGGCGGCGAGCTCAGGAACTCCGGCATCGAGATGACGTTAGGCGTGGCCGCCGTCCAACAGCGCGACTTCTCGTGGACCATCCATTCCACGTTCGCCCGCACGCGGTCGCTCGTCCAGCAGCTGCCCGGCACCGGCTTCAGCCCGCCCACCGCCGGGTTCGGCCTTGCCTTCGGCGAGTTCTTCGTCGAGCAGGGACGGCCCATCGATCAGATCATCGGCCAGACGAGCATCAATCCGGACGGCTCGTTCAACGTGACGTACATGGGCCACGCGTCGCCGAACTTCAAGTGGGCGATCGGCAACGACTTCACGTACAAGCGGTTCTTCCTCACCTCGCTCTGGGACTGGCAATCGGGCGGCGTGGCGCAGAACCAGACGCTGACTCTCTACGACTGCAACCTGCTGGCGCCCGACAACGGCACGCCAGCCGGGATGGCGCGGGCCAACAACTGCTTCGACGGCATCGCCACGCCGTACGTGCAATCCACGTCGTTCCTCAAATTGCGTGAGGTGAGTCTCGGCTACACGCTCTCCGACAATCTCGCGCAGAAGTTCTTCGGATCGAGCCAGGTGCGGGTCGAGGTCACCGGGCGCAATCTGCTCATCTTCACCAACTACTGGGGCTACGATCCCGAGTCGAGCAACTACGGCCAGCAGGCGGTGACGCGGAACGTCGACCTCGGCCCGTATCCGCCATCACGCACGTTCATGTTCACCATTACCGCGGGGTTCTGACCATGACTCCCAACGTGCACCGGGCCATGCCCGCGCTCGTGGTCGCCCTGGCGTTGGGCGCCATCTCTCTCGGCGCGTGCGGCGGCTTCGACATCACCAACACCAACCAGCCCACGCAGACCGACCTGGAGAACAACCCCACCCGGTCGAAGCTCAGCGCCGCTGCCACCGGTATTTTTGCCGGCGCGCGCAGCGACATCGCCGGCTTCATCTGGCAGGTGGGCTCCATGGGACGCGAAGGCATCAACCTGGCGGGCAACAACCAGCCCGACTACCAGGAACCCTACTTCGGTCCGCTCTCTTCGACCCAGTTCGGCGGTTCGCAGTGGGCCGGCCGCTACGCCAATATTCGCAGCATCAACGTCTACCTCGACGCCGCGCCCAAAGCGCCCGATCTCACGGCCGAGGAACTTGCCGCGTCGCAGGGCTTCGGCAAAACTGTGGAAGCGCTGGCGTTCCTGTACGTCATCGAAACGCGGGCAAAGCTGGGCGCGCCGGTCGACGTGAACCGGTCGGTCACCGCGTCCCCGCCGCCGTTCGTCAGTGAGGACAGCGTCTACGGATTCATCGTCGGCCTGCTCGACGAAGCTCAGACGAGCTTGCAGGCTGCCGGTGGAACGTCGTTCCCATTCCCCACACCACCCGGCTTCTCCGGCTTCGACCAACCATCCACGTTCCTCCTCTTCAACCGTGCGTTGAAGGCCAAGGCTGAGGTGTTGCGCGCCACCGCCGGATGCGGACAACCGTGCTTCGCCGCCGCCCTCGCAACGCTGCCATCCACGTTTATCAGCATGGATGCGTCGGCGCTCGCCACCGGACCACAGTTTGATTTTTCTACTGCATCGGGCGACGTGTCGAACGAGCTCGCGGATCCGCTCGACGGCACCACGTTCTTCGCCGACACGTTCGTCATCGTACACGCTCAACACCAGGCGAGCAGCGCGTTGGATGCCCGCGTGCTCGCAAAGACCGCGCGCGCCACGCGCGTGCCGACCTGGTCGATCCCCGCCGTGCCGCTGCCGGGAACGCTCAAGTACACGATCTATTTCTCCGGGGGGCAGCCCAATCCCAACGCGCCGGTCCCCATCATCCGCAATGAGGAGCTCATTCTGCTGCGCGCCGAAGCGGAGCTCGGCACCGGCGATCGGGGCGGCGCGCTCACCGACATCAATTTCATCCGGACGAACTCCGGGAGACTGCCCGCGATCTCGTCGGGTACTTGGAACGGCATGTCGGACGCCGATCGCATCGGCGAACTGCTCTACGAGCGGTGGTATTCGCTGATGTGGGAGCAGGGGACACGGTGGATCGATGCGCGGCGGTACAACCTGCTCAACACCATCGAGCTCGGCGTACCCGACGGCCAGGTACCGCAGCAGATGCCGGTGCCACAGGATGAGTGCAGCGCCCGCAACCTTCCGACGACCTGCAGTCCGTTAGGCACGTAGAGCGGGGGCCGGCAGTGGAGGACCGGTATCATCGCGCGCACGATGTCCCGAAGCTCTTCGTATGCGACGGGAGCAGCATGGTGACGTCGGGCCGAGGCCAGCCGACGATGACCATCCAGGCGCTGGCGTTCCGCGCGGCGGAGCGCATCGCGCGATTCGCACGCTCGCATTCGATCGGAGCGACGCTCACCACGTGAACCGTCGCTCCTTCATCGTTCGCACCGCCGTCTCTCTAGCCGCGTCGGCCATCGGCTGCTTCGGATACGCGACCGAGGTCGAGCCGCACTGGCTCGAGATCGTGCAGCGCGACTTGCCGGTCGAGCATCTGCCGAAAATCCTCGACGGCGCGCGTCTCGCGCAGATCAGCGACATGCACGTCGGACCGCAGGTGGATGATGACTATCTCATCCATTCCTTCGACCGCGTGCGTGCGCTCGCTCCCGACATCGTGGTCATCACCGGCGACTTTCTCACGCACCGGAGGGCACGCGGCGAGTCGCAGTACGCACAGTTGCGCGGCGTGCTCGCACACCTTCCCCACGGCCGCCTCGCAACGCTCGGCATCCTCGGCAACCACGACTACGGACATGGCTGGGGCGATGCCGCCATCGCGAACAAGGTTGTCGCCGAGGCGGAGCGCGCGGGCGTGCGCGTCCTGCGGAACGAGTCGCAGGCGGTGGCAGGGCTCGACTTCGTCGGAGTGGACGACCTGTGGTCGCATCGCGGTGATCCTCCCGCGGCGCTCGCGGCGCGCCAGAGCGCCGCGGGAATCGTACTGGTTCACAACCCCGATGCTGCGGACCAGCAGCAGTGGCCGGGCTTCCGCGGGTGCATGTTGGCGGGACACACGCATGGCGGACAGTGCAAACCGCCGTTCCTGCCACCCCCACTGCTCCCGGTGCAGAACCGGCGCTACATCGCGGGCGAGGTCCCGGTCATCGTCGATGCGGGGCGAACGCTGTACATCAGCCGCGGAGTCGGGCACCTCATTCGCGCGCGCTTCCTGGTGCGGCCGGAGATCATGCTGTTCACGCTGCGCGCGGCGACGCGTGCGGCGTAGTGTGTGACAGACAACGAGCGGTGCTGCGCTCGCTCCTACCGAAGACGCCAGGCGGCCTGACACTCTGCGCGCGTCTCGCACCGCGTATCTTTCAGCACTGCTCACAGCTCCGAACAACGAACTCCCGCCGCACAGGTGGCTACGTGACTTCAGGAAATCCGAGCTCCGCTTCGAAAGATGCTGCCGCGGCTACACTGCACGGTCTCACCCTCCAGGCGTCGCTGACGGTTCGAGACATTCAGAAGAGTCTGTCCTGGTACGTCGACGTCCTCGGCTTCACCGTCTCGCAGCGTCACGAGCGGGAGGGAATTCTGCGTGCCATCTCATTACGCGCTGGCGATGTGCAGCTATTGATTGGCCTCGACGATGGCGCGCGGGGTTTCGATCGCGTGAAGGGCGAGGGATTCTCGCTGCAGATCACCACCGACGATGACATCGATGACGTGGCCGCGCGCATCAAGCGGGCAGGCGGTGTGCTTGTCACCGAGCCCGCGACGATGCCGTGGGGCGCGCGCGCGTTCCGCGTGCACGATCCCGATGGCTTCAAGTTGACGATCTCCACCCCGCGGTAGCGCGCGATGCCGGCGCCAAATCGTGCTGCTCCACGGAGCGAGTCTGCGCCTCCCGTGATCATTAGCCCCAGGGTGATCTCGGTAAATGTCGGCGCCGTTCGAGAGATCGAGTGGCGAGGTGACCTCATTACCACGGGAATCTGGAAGCACCCCGTGACCGGCCGCATTCCACTTCGCGGCGTCAACTTCGCTGGAGACGATCAGGCCGACCGGACCGTACATGGCGGAGTGGATAAGGCCGTCTACGCGTATGCGACCGAGGATTACGACTTCTGGCGCGAGCACGAGGGCATCGACACACCTATCGGATTGTTCGGCGAGAACCTCACGCTCTCAGGCATCGATCTTTCGTCGGCACTCGTCGGAGAGCGTTGGAGCGTCGGAACCGCGCTGCTCGAAGTTGCGCAGCCGCGCCTTCCGTGTTTCAAACTCGGTATCCGCATGGGCGATCCGATGTTTCCCAAGCGCTTTCTGGCAGCGCGGCGCATGGGCGCGTATTTTCGAATCATCGAGGAGGGCGACGTCGGTGCCGGCGATCTCGTGCAGGTGACGGAACGGCCGTCACACGGCATTACGCTCGGGCACATGGTGGCATCGCTGCGCGATGAGCGCCAGGCCGCCGCGCTCCGGACCGTGGGACGACTGCCGGAGTTCTGGCAGCGGGTTGCGAACGGACGGTGACCACGCCCGAATCGCGTCTGCGCCGCGTGATCACCTCGACCCTTCCGAAGCTCGAGGCCATCACGGACCACGACGCGTCGCTACCGCGTGCTCCGGGCAAGTGGTCGCGCAAGGAGATCGTCGGACACCTGATCGATTCGGCGTCGAACAACCATCAGCGTTTCGTGCGCGCGCAATTCACCAACGACCTCATCTTCCCCGGGTACGATCAGGATGCCTGGGTGTCGGTGCAACGATACGGCATCGCTCCGTGGAGCTCGCTGGTCACGCTCTTCGCGGAATTCAACCTGCACCTCGCTCGCGTCATCGAGAGTATCCCATCAGACGTGCGGACGCACGCACGGATGCGACACAATCTGTACGAGATCGCGTTCACGCAGATCCCCGCGGGCGAGCCGACGACGCTCGAGTATTTCATGGGCGATTACGTCGTGCATCTCGAACATCATCTCGCGCAGATATTCGAGGGGTGAGTCGCGAGCCGTGCGCGCGCTCGAGCACGCGGACGCCCAGCCTCACTCCAGCGTATAGCTCAGCTCATAGAAGTGCTTCTTCTCCACAATCGTGATCGTCAGGCTCCCGGCGATGCCCGCGAGCTCCCCAGTGCCGGAATCGGGAACGATGTCGATCTCGAGATTGTATTTCCCGCGCGCCATCGTGCCCCGGTGCGCGAGCATGAACGAGCCCGTGCGACCTTGCAGCGTGCCCGTCACACGCTCGATCGCGACGTACGCGCCCGATTCCTTCACGTCGGTTCCGCCGGTGAGCATCTCGCCCTTACCCGAGCCGACGAAGTCTCCCTGAAAGTCCTTGTTGAGCGACATGCGCCCGATGCCGGGGTCCCGCTCCTTGTCCTCGGTTCCGATGGGCACGACCTTCACGTCGAACGTTCCCTTGGCGTGCTGTGTCACGAGAGAATCCTTACGAAGGGTGATGTGCGTGTGGGCGCGAGCGCGGGCTGGCGTGGCAGCGCTCACCCCAAGCGAGATGCAGACTGCGACCAGGCACGCGCGGCGCCGTCGAATCGCGCCGTAACGCCGAGAGGAATTCGTCATGCCAGTGAAGCTAATCGCCGTACGCGCAGTGCAAGGGGGAGATCCCTCGCGATGCACTGCACGATGTCACACCACGATGAGCGGGTAGTAGCTCCCTTCGATCGGCTTTCCCGTCGCCTGATCCATCAGCACGACGAGTATGCGATCTGCATGCTTCAGTTTCCCCACGAGAAGCGGATCGACGGGGATCCCGAAGTCGCGTGTGGAGCTCCGGAGCACGAACCAGAGCGTCGAGTCGCTCTCGCGAAAGAAGAGTCGCCGCATCGGCTGCGCGAATGGCTGAGTGTGAAAGACGAACCCCTCATGTCGCTCATTCACCGCAAGCTCGACCTTGATCTCCGTTCCGGACGCCGGCTCGGCGCGCTCCTCGTCGGCATCAGGATCCTCGTAGCTCATTCGATCATTGAGTGCGGTCACTCGCGCCGCGCTCATCGCGGCGGATGCGTCGTAGCTCTCGTCCAGGTAGCCCGCGCGCCGGTCCTGCGGCGACAGCGGCGGGATCTTCTCGATCACGCCGGCCACGTACGCGAAAGCGTCGGCGGGCGGCTGCCACATCGTCCAGACGATTGCGCCCTCGCCAGGCCTCCACTCCGCCATCCGTCGCGCATCGGGGGAGAAGACGGTTCGTTCGCCGACCACCGCTCGCGTGGCAAGCGTATCACGGGTGGGCACATCGACGATCATCCCGTGCCCGATGTATCGCTCCTCGTCGGAGGACAGCGCGAGCGCAGATTTAGCTTGAATTCGAGGTAATTCGTAGACGAGCGCTCCGGAGCGCAGATCCACGGCGCTCGCCCAGTTCTTCCCCTGGATGACGGCAAACTCGCTGTCCGCGAAAATCGTCGCCTCTTGTACCTCGTCGCGAAGCTGGACGGGCGGTGCGAACGTGCCACTGCCGAGATGGAGAACAAGCGCTCTGAACTTTCCGTCCGGGATCAGCAGCGCGAGCGGCTCCTGCGGCGTCACCGCGAGAAATTTCCCCGTCGACGCGAGATGCAGTGCCGCCTCGCCCGACGACAGCTCCCACGTGTCGATCGACGTGAGCGACCAGGTCGCGGCTATTCCCCGGCGCGGCGCGATGCGCGCGCCGAGCGGGGAGGACGATCCTCGCGCTTCCCAGCGAAGCGCTCCCTGTCGCAAATCCCAGAGTCGGCAGCGGCCGTCGAGCGAGCAGGTGAACGCGAGGTCGGCGTCGATGTCGATCATCATCGCGTCGTCGGAGCGATCTCCGGAGCCTCCCAGAGTCGCGCGGTGCCGTCGAACGACCACGTCAGCACGCGCGAGCCATCCGAGCTGAATGCGCCACCGCGCACCGTGCCCGCGTGGCCGATGTAGCCAACAGCCGGTCGCGCATGCGCCGTTCTGTAGCTGTGTACCGCCAGCGACAGCGCGTTCTCCGCAGTTCTCACGCGCGGCCACGTCGGATCATCGATCGGCGCCGCAAGCTGCGCGAAGCCGAGCGCGTCGCCGATCTTGCCCTCGGCGAGACGCGCGCGAGAGAGATCGGCGAGGAACTTCGACCGCGCGACGCGCGCATCGCTGAGCGCGAGGTCCGCCACACCGCGGGCCTCCACCGCCTCGTTGCGCTGCTCCTCCGCCGCGAGCTTGAGCGCTTCCAGCTCATCGATGCGCCGCTGCTCGCGCGTGATCGATGCTTCGATGAATGCGCGCTCCTCGCCTTGCAGCCGTTCCGGATGATCCACCATCCACGCGCGCGCACGGTGCAGCAGGATTCCGGTGACCAGCCCCTTGTCGCGATCATCGTCGGGGAGTGCGTTCCAGTCCGCGAGCGCGATCTCGAGGCGCCCGCGACCGATGAGATATTCGCGCTCCAGCTCGAGCCACTCGGCGAGGCGCGGCCACACGCGGAACAGCGCCTCGTGCGCGACCTCGATCACCGCGCCTTCTTCGGTCTCGCCGCCACGACGCACGAGCAGCCTGGCCTCGATGAGTTGATCGAGCATCGGTCGCGCGCCGATGCTCACGTCGCGCCACGGCGCAGGGCGGCTCACGAACTGTCCCTCGAGATTCACACGTACCATCGCGGGGATGATCGCCTCACGCAGCTCGCGCTCCTTCGCCGGCGTCCGCATCGCTGGCGGGAGTGCTTCCTCGGCCGCAATGCGGACCGCGTTCTCGAGCGGATTGAGGCCCGCGTCGCGATCGCCCAGCGCTTCGTATTCCTGCCAGGTGAGATCGGACTGTATCCCGTGACGCTCGTAGAGCTTGCGAAGCGTGAACGCGATGAGCGGAAGCGCATCGGAGGTCTGCGCGTCGTGCCGGAGCGCGGCGATGAGCCGGTCGTCCACCTTGAGCCCCGCAACGCGTGCGGGCCCGCGCACGAGAAGCTCGACGCGGTCGAGCGGCATCGGCTCCAGCGAGAACGCGTGGTGCGCGACCGTCAGCGCGGCGGTGGACTGCAGCTCTGCGAGGTAGTCGGAGCGCATCGTCGCGACGGCGACGAAGGGAAGGGAATCCGCCAGCATCGCGCTGAGGAGCGTCCAGAAGGCGTTCGCCGCGTCGCGATCGGCAATGCTGAACAGCTCCTCCGCCTGGTCGATCGGGATGAGGATCTGCGCATCGGGCGCGCGATGCGCCCGCCGCAGCTGACGCGCGATCGTAGACAACGCCTTCGTTGGGTCGGGGCTCTCGAGCTCCGAGGCGAGCTGCTCGGCCTGATCCTGATTCGGAAGCGCCGCGATGAGGTTATCGACCAGCCGCCCCGCCGGATCGAGCTGCGGACGAAAGGGCGGAAGGACGATCCAGTTCTCTCGGTCGCGCTCGAGCCTCGGCAACAGCCCCGCGCGCAGCACCGACGACTTGCCGCTGCCCGATGCGCCGAGCACGGTGATTAACTTCTCGCCGCCGCGCGTCAGACGCTTGCGGAGCGTCTCGATGAGCCGAATCAGTACATCATCGCGTCCGAAGAAGACGGCCGCGTCCTGCTTCTCGAAGGAGCTGAGACCGGGGAAGGGCGACGCGCCCTTCGCGAGGTCGAAGCCATCGGGCGACTGCAGCGCGATCTCCGTGATCGAGCGGCTCAGCCGTTCGAGGCCGCCCTCGCGATCCGCGAGAAGGTCGGTGACCTGCAGGTCGTTGCCGACGAGCCGTTCGCCCGACGGCGCGTCGATCACGGGGAAGATCGCCTTCCCAAGCGCGCGCGCCTGCGCGAATTCGGCGAAGCACCACTTCGAGTCGAGCCAATTCTTCGTAAGCACCACGATCACCGCCTGACAGCGGTCGATCTCGAAGTAAAGCTTGCGCTCCCATTCGGCACCGGGCTGGATGCCGCTGTCCTTGTCGATGTCGAGGAAGGTGTGCGCGAAGCCCTGCTCGCCGAGCCACGCGAACATCCGTTGCGCCGCCTCGTTGTCGCGGCTGGAGTGACTGATGAAGATGCGGGCCATTGTCTACCGGGTGGGGGCCGTCACGCGGATGCGCAACCGAAGAGATGTTCGCGCTTCACCTCTCGCGCTGCGTACGCCTTGCCGATCGCCTGTAGCCGCTCGACGGCGCGGAGATTGTCGATCTGCAGCTCCGTCGGCGTGAGCGGGTTGCCGACGTCCGTCGAGTCCATCATGCAGTTGTAGCGAACGTAGCTGAACTTCTGCTCCGCCGCGGGAAGCAGCGAGGGAGACTCGAGCGTTCCGATCTCCGAATCGAGTGTCGCGCCGTGGAGGCAATTGCCCAGCACACGGCACAGCATGTCCTGGTGAATGGATGCATCTTCGAGGAGCGTGGGAATCACGAAGCGAAGCGCGTCCCACACGTACGTCTGATTCGGCAGTCGCTTCATGAGATGCGTGCGGCTGCCGCCAGTGCCGACCGAGATGAGGTGCAGCGTGTCACGCCCCGCCGGCCACTCCATGCGGTACGCGGGCAGCGTGGCCATGAGGACAGCGAGCAGCGCGGGGTTGTTGTACGGCGTCACGGCGCCGTCGACAAAGAGAAAGCGCTCGCTGCCGATAGTGATCTCTTCGGGAGGGAAGAACGTCGGCGCCGCCGTGCTTGCGCGCAACAGCTGCCAGATCGGGATCTTCAGATTGCTGTTCGCGAGTGACGGATCGTTGTAGAGCGCATTTGGATTGTTCGAGATGGGCCAGGGCGCTCCCGTCGTCGCGTTCCGCATCACGACGAGCAGCGCCGTTCGCAGCTTCGCCGATCCCAGGAGCGCCGGGTTGCCATCGTCCTCGACGAAGTGCTCACGAAAGAATGCCGCGATCGCCTCGGCGCGGTACTTCGACTTGAGCAAACGCCACGGGAGGTATGGTCGCTGATGCGCGAACATCTGCTTGCCGCGCGATGTGTAGAGCGCCTCGATTTCTGCGACCGGCGTGCCCCACGCGAGAAAGGCGGCAATGATCGCACCCGTGCTCGTCCCCGCGAAGAGGTCATGGACGTCGGACAACACGAGATGGGGCTGCCCGTATTCCTCCCGGAAGAGCTGCTCGATGCGCGCGGCGATCTGAAGGGAGTAGATCCCGCGAATGCCGCCGCCGTCGAAGGCGAGAATACGTTTTGGCTGGGTGGTCATCGCGGGGAAGTGCGGGAGTTCGAGGGCCGGGGTCGCTAAAGGATCGCGATTTGGCGCGCGAACGCAACGGTTTCGGCGAATCGCGCGTATGGTCATCTCGCCCGCGAACGATCGCGGCGGGGGCCCGGCGCGGCACACCCGTCGCCGGCCTTCCATGGTCACGTCACGAGGAGGGTCAATATGCGCTCGCGAGGAATTCGCCGGCATCACGAGGGGCGCGTCAAATCACGCGTCAAGTCCTACTATGATGGACACGCTGCCGGAAATCCGCGCAGCGTCGGCCGAATCGCGCACACACGTCGCATGTGCTCCTGCCGGCTCTGCGGCAATCCACGGAAATACTTCAGGCAGGCGACGATTCAAGAGATGCGCGCGGAGCAGGCGGGAGAAGCCTGACCGCGCTGCCTGATTGCTACTTCGGGAAGATGACCGGCAGGACGGCCTCGCTCGTGAACATGCAGCGATCGTTGTGTCCGCATTCCGGGACGATGATCGCCTGGTGTTTTGCGCCGAGCGTCTCGGTTACGTATTTGAAGAACGCCTCACCGCGCGCACGTCGCGTTGGTCCCTGCGCCATGCCGCTCGGCGACGAGTCGAAGCCGCCGAGCGGGAGCACGTCGACCTGCCCGAGGATGTAGGTCGTCGGGCGATCGACGAGCTGATTCCTGAGCTGCTCGTCGCTGAGCTGCGCGGTGTAGCCGGACCGATTCTCGAGCCCTGCGGGCCAGTGATTGAAGTCCGGCAGCTTCGATGAGTCGATTGGTCCGTAGCTGAAATTCGAGTGCACATTCTCGCCGTCATCGCCGAGCGCCTCCTTGTCGGCGCTGGCGGGATCTCCGTCACCGGTGGGCAGCGGCCGCACGGCGACGGGCCACGCGTAGCTCGACGGATTGGCGACGACGTAGCTGATCGAGACTCCGGCAAGCTTCCCATCGACCTTGTTGCTCATATCGTAGCGCGCCGCGAATTGACCGCCCGCGGAGTGCCCGGTCACGACGATGTGTGTGAGATTCGGGAAGACTTTCTTGTCGGCGAGTCTCGTGAGGATCGCGTCGGCAAAGTCGAACGATGAGAGCGTCGGGTTGGACGTGGACATACCGCCGGAGCGCCAGCTATCTCCGTGATTCGGCCACACGACCTCGTTCCCCTGCAAGCTGTCCTTCCCGGCGGCGAAGCGCGGCGCGATGATGATCGTGTTGCCGAGCGCGCCTGCGAGAAAGCCTGCGGCGGTGGCGGTGGAGAAATAGTGATCGGCGTTGCGATCGGCGCCGTGCACCATGATGAGGGCGCGCGTGATGGCGGTGTTCTTCGCGTCGAGCGGATAGGTGGAGTAGAGCATCGAACGGGCGGCGCCGCCGCCCATCGCCACCCATCGCTCGCAGTCGGCCGTGGCCGTGGTGCAAGGTGCGGTCGAGGCGGAGACGCGCGAGCGACCGAGGGAAGGGATCGCAGCGGTGGCAGCGAAAACGGCGAGAAGAATTGGTGTGCGCATTAATTTTGGCGGGTCGGGAGACTTGGTTGCGCGTCGAAACGCGTGCCGGGGAAGCATAGCTCGCGTACATGGCCCGAGTCACTGCGCTCACGATTGCGCGAGGCGGTCGCGCACGCGCATTGTATGAAATGCGCACCGAGCGCAGTCGCGAGAAGGTTCCCCATGACCGACGTCGCGGACAAGATCACGCTGAGTTGATGCGCAGCACCAGGGAGGGGTGATCGGATGTCCGACTTTCTGGCTGCGTTGCTCGCCGGCGGCGTGCTGCTCGCGATCGGTTATTTCGTAATCATGCCGGCGCTTCGCAGCCTCGTCGCGGCACAAGCGCGCCGTGAAGATGCCGCGGAGATCGATGCCGAGTGGTTCACGATACTACACGATCGTGTGCCCGCCTCGCGCGATCTGTCGCAGCCCGAGCGCGTGCGACTGCTCAAGCTGGCGCGCGCGCTCGTTGCGACACGACGGTGGGAAGGCGCGGGCGGCCTTGTGTTGAACCTCGAGATGAAGGTCGTCATTGCGTCTCAGGCGTCCATACTTACGCTCACAACGCAAAGCGAGCCATATCCCGGATTGCGTGAGATCCTCGTGTACCCGGCTGGATTTATTGCAAAGCGCGCACGCGATCCGCGTAAATGGCTGGAGACGAGCGATGCAGGGGAACTAACCCCGGAGCTCGGCGAGGCGTGGGGAAATGGCGTCATCGTGCTCGGTTGGGAAGGTTCGCTGGAAGGGGCGAGCGATCCGTCGGACGGGAGCAACCTCGTCATCCATGAGTTCGCGCATCAGTTCGCGTATGATCATCACCTGATCCCGCCACCGATCGGAGAAGCCGCAATCACCATGCGCACCTCCGGTTTCGGAGTCACGACGGAAATTCTTCCCGTCGTGCGAGACGTGGATGGATGGCGGCGGGTGCTCGCCGAAAGTTACGCGCGACGCTGCGAGAGGAAGGATGGACATTCGGTCCTGAGCCACTACGCGACCACTAATCCTGCGGAATTCTTCGCGGTGGCGACCGAGGCCTTCTTCGAACGCCCCGCCGCGCTGGAACACGAGGACGACGAGTTATACGAGCAGCTGGTGACGCTGTATGGACGTGATCCGAAGGTCGGAGCATCGACGTGAGCACGCCTCGTGTGATTCTGCTTCCCGGTCTGCACGGGACCACCTCGCTCTTCGATCGCTTCGTCGCCGCCGCGCCGGCGAATATCGCGCTTCACTGTCAATCGCTCCCCAACGATATCCCCCTCGACTATCACGAGCTCGCTGCATGGGTGACGGCGCGGCTTCCAGCAGAGCCGTTCGTACTGATAGCCGAGTCATTTTCCGGACCGCTGGCTCTGCTCATTGCGGACCGGTGCGAGAACGTTCTGGCGATCGCGCTCGTGGTGACGTTCGTCGTGCCGCCGGCGCCGGGATTCATCGCGCGGATTCCGCAGCGTGTATGGAGCATCTCGCCGCCTACCGCGCTGGTGAGCGCGTTTCTCACCGGCGGAGACAACGCGCTGGCGGTCGATTGTCGCGGGGCCATCGAGAGTGTTCCGCCCGATGTCATCGCGAAGCGTATTGACGAAGCGGTGCATGTGGATGTTCGCGCGGAGCTCGCACGATTCACGCGCCCGCTTCTTTGCCTGGGCGCGAAGCAGGATTGGATCGTGCCGCGGCGCAGCATGGCTAAGATCCGTGCGATGAAGCCGTGCGCGAGGTTAGTCGAACTGAATGGCCCGCACATGCTGCTCCAAACGCGCGCTGAAGAGGCTTGGCTCCATATCGAGCCGTTTCTTCGCTCAGTATCAGTCGCTCTATGACGGTCGCATCGCCAGTTGCGCTCTGCCTACCGGCGCCCATACTCCCTGTATGACACTCAGATCTGCCGCACGTCTTTTCCGGCCGAAGGAGCCACTGATCCTACTCGTCCTCGGGATCATCTGCCTCGCGGTCTCCGCCATCGGCGCACTGGAGCCGGGCACCTGGGTGCTCGAGGTCTTCCCGATCTTCATCGGCGTCCCGATCCTCATCGCGACGGCTCGCCGCTTCCCGCTTACGCCGCTCGCGTACCGCCTGATATTTCTCCACACCCTCATACTGATGGTCGGCGGACACTACACCTACGCGAAGGTGCCGCTCGGATTCTGGATGCGCGATCTCTTCCATCTCGCGCGCAACAACTACGATCGCATCGGCCACTTCGCGCAGGGGTTCGTCCCGGCGATCGTCGCGCGCGAGATCCTCTTGCGCCGCACCCCGCTTACGCGCGGCAAGTGGCTCTTCTTCATCGTCACGTGCATTTGCCTGGCGATCAGCGCGTGCTATGAGTTCATCGAATGGGGCACGGCCGTCATCGGCGGCTCCTCGGCCGACGCCTTCCTCGGCACGCAGGGCGACATTTGGGACACCCAGTGGGACATGTTCACCGCGCTCTGGGGAGCAATCATCGCGCAGCTGCTGCTGTCGCGCGTGCACGATCGTCAGCTGGCGCAGATCGGAATGCAGGACGGATGACCGCGAAGGCTCCGAGGCTCGTTCGAGGAGCGGCGCTGCAACGACTACGCGGGGCAGCACGCAGGAAGTAGCAGCCCCGGAGTGGCGTGTCAATCAACGCGGATACAGATTGAGCTCGCGAGCTCGCCAACGCGTTCAGCTACACGTCCGCCATTCCGCCCGGTCCCTCCATGTTTTCCAGCGTCGAGCCTTCCGATCGTCCGCGCACTGATCAGACGGGAGAGCGGACAGCTTAGTGTGGATCCGCGTCGCGACGATAGCCGATGTGCCGGCACTCCAATCGCTCATCGCCACTTCGGTCCGTGAGCTCGGCGGCGCCTACTATTCTCCCGCGCAGATCGAGGCCGCAATCACCGCAGTCTTCGGTGTGGACACGCAGCTCATCTCTGATGGGACCTACTATCTCATCGACTCGCCGTCCGGTCCCGTGGCGATCGGAGGCTGGAGCTATCGCCGAACTCTCTACGGCGGCGATCAGATGAAGGCCGCGGACGACCCTCGCCTCGACCCGCGTACCGAGCCCGCCCGCATCCGCGCATTCTTCGTGCGGCCCTCGCATGCGCGGCGCGGGCTCGCGAAGCGGTTGTATCACGAGTGCGCGATCGCCGCGCGCGTCGCCGGCTTTCGACGCTTCGAGCTCATGGCGACGCTTCCCGGTGAGCCGTTGTACGCAGCGCTGGGATTCTCGCCGGGAGAGCGCATCTCCATTCCCGTCGCTCCAGGAGTCGAGCTCCCGCTGATCCGCATGAGTCGCGACATCGAGGCGAGAGACGCATGAATGATCCAGTGACGAGCCCTACTTCCAACTATCGCGAGCCCGTCGCACCACCGCGCCGGCGCAAGCGATGGCTCGCAGCTCTTTTCTCGGTACTCACTCCCGGACTCGGCCATCTGTACCTCAAAGAACCGCGGCGAGCGCTGTCCGTCTGGGCGCTCGCCGTCGTCGGCAACCTCGCGGGGTTGCTGCTCGCCATGAGACTCGACGGCAACGCGCAGCTACTGGTGCTCGCGCTCGTCGCGCTGGCTTCATCGATCGCACAGCGATCATCTCGACGCCAACCATCGTCTACTTCTCTCGCGATCCTTCGCTGCATCGAACGCGCTGGTCGCGCATCGGTGCCGCTATTCACTGATGTCGTCGTCCCCCGGAATTCCGCATGCATCTTCGCACCACCCTCGGCCTCCTCGCTCTCGCTGGGTGCTCGTCCGCTCGAAATCCATCCACATCGCATAATGCCGTGTCCGCGACGACCGTAACGCTCCCCGCGTGGTTACCAGGCCTGTGGACGCGCGAGTGGATCGAGCGACGAGGTGTTCGCTCGGATGCGTTCGACGTGCACTACTTCCAGACGCCCACCGTCTTCGGCGACATGCGCATCCCGCGCGATCGTCCATTATTTCCGAACGCGACGTCGTTCGCCGATCTCACCGACGCCGAGCTGCTCTCGCTCGCGAAACAGCGCGGCTTCGCGGGGTACACCACCGTCGCCGGCGCGCTCGCGACCTGGCACCACGAGGTCGACTTTCAGCCGCCCGACACCAGCGCCGACATCGGCCGCATCGAGCGCGTCGACGATGCCCACATGCTCGAGCATGCGACCGACAGCTCCTACACGGAGTCGTGGCGCACGATCGACGTCGGAGAACGCCGCTTTCTCGTGATACGCGTTGAGAGCGGAAGTCGTCTCGATCGCCTGCTGCTCGTAGCCGGCGACCGGTTTCTGTTCGTGCGCAACCGCACGCGCGACTTGCCGCCGCCCGAATCGATCGACGCGCTCATCGTCGCGACACGTGCGACTCGTGCGCAGCTCATCGAATATCTCGATTGCGAATTCTCGACGGGGCTCGTGCGCGGCGGCGCCGGACCATGGCGGATAAAGCAATCGACCTTGCCGTGGCGCCAGAACAAGCGACTGGCATTCGCAGACGATATCGCCATCGCCGGCGGCACGCCCGCGCCTCGCCTGCCATCCATCGAGCATTGGGCTGTACCCGTGAACACCTTCTCGCAGGGGGATCTACTCTCGCTCTTTCCTTCGCGATGACGAATACTCCGACCGTCCTTCCAGACGGCTCCTATCTGTCCAGGAGTCCAACTGGTGTGTGGTCCGCTCTTTCCCGGTATTCGAAGGAACTCGTTCATGCTCAAGAAACTCTCCGTGTCGTTGTTCTCGATGGCGCTGATGATCGGATTCAGTGCGTCGGCGCAGGCGCAGCACCACAACAAGAGGATGGTCCTCCTCGGCGAGCGCCACCTCGATGACCGCATGGACTCCGCGAAGATCGACATTAGCCGGGACAACGGATCGTTCCGCGCGATCCAGTTCCGGGTCCGGGTGTATGGAGTTCGCTAGACGACAGACATCGGCGCTCCTGGTCGAGCGTCAGTGATTCAGGGCCCCCGTGCGGTATCTCCGCGCGGGGGCTTTGCATGTGCAGCAGGCCTAGCGCGCGAGCGGATGTCCGCTTTTTCCCGACGACCAGCGCTTACATGGTAGGCGACAGCGCGGCGGAGGGCGAGTATCGCGCAGCGCTCGCGACGTTGGCGGGCGGCACGCGCCTCGACAGTGCCGCGCTACCGAGCATCGTGGCGCACTTCGCGAAGGAGCTTCAGTCGCGTGGCAAAATCGCCGAGGCGGATGCGATGCTGCGACGAACGCTCGCGTGGCTGCCTCCCGGTGCGGACTCCGCCAGTGCCGTGATGCAAGCGCTGCAAGCGGAGCTTCGTGACCCGCCCCCGATCCAGCACGCACCGGCGGCGCATTAGCCCGGTAGCTCCGGAGCGGGCCGAGCTGAGCTGGACCCTGGTACATTCGGTTTCGCGGCGATTTCCAACCTATTATCCTGACCGTGTCGATTCCGGCGCTCCCCGTTCGACGTGTATGTAGAGCCGGGAGCATACACCCCCAATTCGACGCGTCACCGGCGGAACTCTCGATCGACAGGAGCGACGACCATGAGATTCATGATGATCATCAAGGCGGATAAGGCGACCGAAGCCGGAGTGATGCCGACCGAGGAGCTGCTCGTTGCCATGGGGAAGTACAACGAAGAGCTGATCAAGGCGGGCGCACTACTCGCGGCCGACGGGCTGCAGCCGAGCGCGAAGGGCGCGCGCGTCCGTCATGCCGGTGGAAAGTCTACGGTGATCGACGGCCCGTTCGCCGAGACGAAGGAACTCATCGCGGGCTTCTGGCTGATCCAGGTGAAATCGAAGGACGAGGCGGTCGAGTGGGCGAAGCGCGTCCCCTTCGATCCCAATGGCCCCTCCGCGACGAGCGATGGTATAGGGGAGATCGAGCTCCGCCAGCTGTACGAGGCCGCGGACTTCACTCGCGAGCTCTATCCCTCCGACGAGGTGCAGCAGATGTTCAGCGCGGAAGGCGATTTTCGCAGGCAGACCAATAGCTGATCGCGGCAACGTGCACTCACACACATTCGACGAAAATCACAATGCGATTCATGATCATCCGCAAGGCGGACGACGAAACCGAAGCAAGCATGATGCCGACGCAGGAGCTCATCGACTCCATGATGGCCTACAATGGTGAGATGATCAAAGCCGGCGTGATGCTGGACGGCGCCGGCTTGCAGGCGAGCAGCAAGGGCGCACGCATCAGCTTCGCGAAAGGGAAGCCAACGGTCACCGATGGTCCGTTCACCGAGGCGAAGGAGCTCGTCGCGGGCTTCTCGATCATCGAGGTCGAGTCGAAGGCCGAAGCGATCGAGTGGATGAAGCGGTGGCCGCAGCTCGACGGGCATGGCAACGTCCAGCTCGAACTGCGGCAGCTGTTCTCGCCCGAGGATTTCGGCGAGGAAGCGATCGCGCAATTCGACGATCTCGCGAAGCGAAAGAAGTAAGCGACACTCACGCACCGCACGCATTGCATACACACTGGAGAGCACACATGATCACGCATCTGCACGCGACGACCGTCGTCGTCTCCGATCAGGACAAGGCCATCGACTACTACACACGCGTGCTCGGTTGGGAGAAGACCACCGACTCGCCGATGGGACCCGACATGCGCTGGGTTACCGTCGCGCCGAAGGGCGCGGCGACGAACATCGCGCTCGCGCTGCCGAGCTGGTACACGAAGAAGCCGTCGCAAGAGATGGGAATCATGACGGGGATCGCCTTCGCATGCGAGGACATGAAGGTGACCTTCGCAGAGCTCAAGAAGCGCGGCGTCAACTTCAAGGGCGAGCCCGAGATGATGCCGTGGGGCAAGCTCGGCGTGTGGTTCCTCGACCCCGATGCGAACGAGTTCTTCATGGCCGAGAGCTGATGCAAAGCGCCGCACGGAAGTGGACCGGGCGCGTGCTCACCACGCTCGCCGCGCTCTTCCTGCTCATGGATACGACCCTCAAGTTCCTGCATCCGCCGCAGGTGCTTGCGACCTTCACACAGCTCGGCTGGCCGGCCGACCTCGCGGCGACGCTCGGCATCATCCAGCTGAGCTGTCTGATCGTCTACCTCGTTCCGCGCACCGCGATTATCGGCGCCATTCTCCTCACCGGCTACCTCGGCGGTGCCATCGCGACGAACATGCGCGTCGGTAATCCGTTGTTCACTCACATCCTCTTTCCGATTTACCTCTCCGTATTCATCTGGGGCGGGCTCTACTTGCGCGACACGCGTGTGCGCACGCTCATTTCCTGATCACTCACATCAGCAAAGCGAGCGCGCGATGAGATTTCTGTGTCTGATTAATCTGGACGAGAAGGAGATGGCCGCGCTGCCGCATGCCACGATGAACGACCTCAACGTTCGCCATCTGGCGCTCAACGACTCCCTTCGCGAAAGCGGCAACTTCGTCGAAGCCTCCGCGCTCGAGTCCTCGGCGAGCGCTGTGCGAATGCGGGCGCGCGGCGGAAAGCGCACGGTCCTCGATGGACCATTCGCCGAGGCGAAGGAGCTGGTGGCGGGCTTCTATCTCGTGGAGGCGAAGGACATGCAGGAGGCGATCACGATCGCGTCGCGCTTTCCGAGCGCACCGTACGCCACCGTCGAGATCTGGCCGACGAGGCAGCTGGAGGTCGACGCATAGCGTAACTCGCATTCGCTGCGGGGTTGCAGGAGCGGCGCACGCCCGACTGATTCCAGCGCATGACGGCCACCGATACTCAGCGTGCGATCGACGCAGTCTGGAGAATCGAGTCGGCGAAGCTCATCGCCGGCCTCGCGCGTCTCGTCGGCGACATCGGGGAGGCGGAGGATCTCGCGCAGGACGCGCTCCTCATCGCGCTCGAGAAGTGGCCCGAGTCCGGAGTCCCCGAGAAGCCGGGCGCATGGCTCATGGCCACCGCGAAACATCGCGCCTTCGATCTGATGCGCCGGCGCGCGCTCCTCGAGCGCAAGCACGAGCAGCTCGGCCACGAGCTCGACGCGCAGGTGGAGTCGGCCATCCCCGATCTCGATGCTGCACTCGACGATGACATCGGCGACGATCTCCTGCGCCTCGTCTTCACCGCCTGCCACCCCGTGCTCTCGACCGAGGCGCAGGTCGCGCTGACGCTGCGCCTGCTCGGCGGGCTCACCACCGACGAGATCGCGCGCGCATTCCTGGTTCCCGAGCCGACCATCGCGCAGCGCATCGTGCGCGCGAAGCGCGCGCTCGCCGATGCAAAGGTGCCCTTCGAGGTGCCGCGCGGTGCGGCGCTCGCCACCCGGCTCTCGTCGGTGCTCGGCGTGATCTATCTCATTTTCAATGAGGGGTACTCGGCCACCGCCGGCGACGACTGGATGCGGCCGGCGCTCTGCGAAGACGCGCTGCGGCTGGGGCGCATCCTCGCGTCGCTCGCGCCCGCGGAGCCTGAGGTGCACGGACTCGTCGCGCTGATGGAGATCCAGGCGTCGCGCGCGCGCGCGAGGGTCGGCCCGAATGGCGAGCCGGTCCTGCTCCTCGAGCAGGATCGCGCGAAGTGGGACTACGTGCTCATTCGGCGTGGCCTCGACGCGCTCGCGCGTGCGGAAGCGCTTGGCGGGACGGAGGGGAGCTATGCGATGCAGGCGGCGATCGCGGCGTGTCACGCGCGCGCACGCTCTGGCGACGAGACCGACTGGGAGCGCATCGCGTCGCTGTACGAGACGCTCGCGCGGCTGACGCCGTCGCCGGTGATCGAGCTCAATCGCGCCGTGGCGGTCGGGATGGCGCGCGGGCCCGCGGCGGGACTCGCGTTGGTGGATGCGCTCGTGTCCGATCCGGCGCTCAGGAACTACCACCTGCTGCCGAGCGTGCGGGGCGATCTGCTCGCGAAGCTCGGGCGCGCGAGCGAGGCGCGCGAGGAGCTCGAGCGCGCGGCGTCGCTCACCAGGAACGCGCGGGAGCGGGAGCTGCTCCTCGCACGCGTGGCGGCGCTGCCGGTAGACTAGCGCGTCACTGGACAGCGACCGGCCCCGGACGCAACATCAGGGCTTCCCCAACTCGAGTCACTTCCATGCATGTCCGCGCTCTCGCGATCACACTCGCTCTTTCCGCACTCCCATGTCTCGCAGAGGCGCAGGGTGCGCCCGTTTCCGAATCCTTTCGCGAGCAGGCGGCATCCGCGGGGAAGCATCTGATGGCGGCCGCCGAGACGATGCCGGCTGAGAAGTACGGCTTCAAGCCAACGCCGGCGCAGATGAGCTTCGGCGACATCGTCGCGCATCTGATCGAGGGGAACGACTACCTCTGTGGCACCATCAGTGGCGCGAAGGCGCCTGCGCGCGCGAAGGTCACGGGCGCGAGCAGCAAGACGGCGCTCACCGGCGAGTTGAAGGACTCGTTCGCCTTCTGTGATGAGTCGCTGGCGAAGCTCGACGACTCGAAGCTCGGCGAGCAGCTCCCGTTCTTCGGCGGCAAGATGCGGTCGCGCGCCTACATTCTCTTCGTGGCGATCGGCGACTGGGCCGACCACTACAGCCAGAGCGCGGTGTATCTTCGACTCAACGGCCTGCTCCCACCGACGGCGAAGAAATAGCTTGAATTCAAGAGAAGTTCCGGCGATGCAAAACCGGCCACTCGCGAGGGTTGCGGGCGGCCGTCCCGGCAAAATTCAAATCGCGGCGAGCGGCCGGCCCTGACGGTATTCACGCGCAAACACCGAAACCACCCTGTCCCCCACATCGTAGGGGTTGACGGAAGCACTCGTCCCGCAACGGCGCGGGTGCCTCCGCGACGACGGGCCCACGGACTTTCCCGGCACGGCTCAAACCATCATCGTCGCTACGTTGTCGAACGGGTGACCCTTACCCGGCCCCTGTGCACGCATGTCGCTGACGCTCGCCCTCATCGCGCTCCTTCAGATCGCGCAACCCAAGCCTCAGACGGATGCGCAACGCACATCGTCCGCGCCTGAGCAGCCGGCGACGACGCCCACGGTGGCGACATCGACCATCGCGACCGCGTCGCGCGCGCTGAAGCGACCCGTCATCGATGGCCGCGATGACGATGACGTGTGGCGCCAGGCGCAGCCGATCACGAATTTCCGCCAGTTCAGCCCAGTGGCGAACGGCGACGCGCGCTTCAAAACGGAGGGAAAGGTCGCCTACGACGATCAAGACTTCTACGTCTTCATCCGGATGTACGATCCACATCCGGACAGCATCCTCCGGCTTCTCGGCCGCCGCGACGTCCGCGTAGCGACGGATCAGATCAAGATCATCGTCGACCCGTACCACGATCTGCGCACCGGCTACGAGTTCGCGGTGAACCCCGCCGGTGTGAAGCGCGACTACGCCGTGTACAACGACATCAACGAAGATGGGTCGTGGGACGGTGTGTGGGAGGCGGCGACCACGGTGGACTCGCTCGGATGGACGGCGGAGTTCCGCATACCGCTGTCGCAGCTCCGCTACGCCGATGCGAAGGAACATACCTTCGGCTTCGGAATCTGGCGCGACATCGATCGCTTCAAGGAGCGCGACAGCTGGCCGGTGTACAACCAGTCCGACGCCCGCCTCATGTCGCAGCTCGGCACTGTCGTGAAGATCGATGGCATCCCCTCGCCGCATCGCCTCGAGGTAGTGCCGTACGTCGTCGCGAAGAACGTCTCCGTGGATCCGAACGCAGGCGTCGGGCGCGACCAGAAGCTCTCCGGCGGCGCGAACATTAAGTACGGGCTGACATCGAATCTCACACTTGATGCCACGGTCAACCCGGACTTCGGACAGGTGGAGTCCGATCCGTCGGTGCTGAATCTCTCGGCTTTCGAGACGTTCTTCGCGGAGCAGCGGCCGTTCTTTCTCGAGGGGACGGGGATCTACAGCTTCCAGGTCAATTGCAACTTCGTCAACTGCAACAACGAGGGGCTGTTCTACTCGCGCCGCATCGGTCGCTCTCCGCAGCTTGGCTACTTGTATGGCGATGCGACCTCACCAACGTCGACGACGATCCTCGGTGCCACGAAGCTCACGGGTCGTCTCGCGAGCGGTACGTCGATCGGCGTGCTCGATGCCGTCACGCAGCGAGCGGATGGGCCGCTGGGCCAGGCGCTCGAGCCGACGACGAACTACGCGGTCGTGCGCGGACAGCAGGACCTGCGCGGCGGCGAGAGCGGCGTGGGGATCATCCTCACCGGTGTCGATCGCGCCAACGATGCCTTCTCTCGCGACGTGCTCAGTCGCGAGGCGTACGTCGCCGCGACGGACTTCCGCCACCGCTTCTCGAACCGGCGCTTCGAGCTCACCGGCTCGATCGACGCGAGTCGCGTGGGTGGAACGCCCGAGTCGATACTCGCGACACAGACGAGCGCGGTGCACTACTATCAGCAGCCCGATGGCGCGCTGCACCTGGATTCGACCCGCACATCGCTGTCTGGCGACGCCGAGCAGATCACCTTCGGTAAGGTCGGCGGGGGGATCACGCGCTTTCAGACGTCGTACAATCGACTGTCGCCAGGCTTCGAGTCGAACGACCTCGGCTATCTGCAGCGCGCGGACCTGCAGAACTGGAGCAACTCGTTCTCCTTCGACTTCAACACGCCCGCGCTGTTCTTCAACTCCGCATTCCTCAACTTCAACCAGTGGAACTATTGGAACAACGCCGGGCTGCTGCTCGAGCGCGCGGTGAGTACGAACTGGCACTTCATTCTGCGCGACAACGTCGAGATTGATCTCGGCGCCACGACATCGCAGCTCCCCGGCACGTTCAGCGATCGCGGATCGCGCGGCGGGCCGGCGGTGCGGCATTCGCCGTTCTACAACGGCTTCCTGTACCTCGTCGGCGACAACCGCAAACAGCTCATTCCGACGCTCTCCATGAACGTCGGTCGCAGCGACTACGGGCGCGGACACTACTACGATCTCAGTCCGAGCGTCGACCTGCGCGTGTCCAGTCGCTTCCACACGAACCTTGGCGTCGAGTACAACCACAACATCGACGACACTCAGTGGTTCGGCAATTTTGCCGATTCGACGGACGTCACGCACTACACCTTCGCGCACCTGAACCAGCAAACGCTGAGCGCGACATTGCGCATTGACTTCACGGCGACACCGAATCTCACCTTCCAACTTTATGCGTCGCCCTTCGTGACGAAGGGAACGTTCACGAACATTCGCGAGCTGAACGACCCACGCGCGCAGAATTTCGACGACCGTTACAAGCCGTATACGGACGAGAATGTGCTGGCGGATCAACCGGATGGATTCAACTTGAAACAGTTCCGGTCGAACGCCGTGGTGCGCTGGGAATATCGCCCCGGCTCCACGCTCTTCCTTGTGTGGACGCAGCAACGCCAGGGCGACATTCCGCTCGCCGGAAACCAGACGTTCTCAGGCGACTACGGCGGCCTCTTCCATCTTCACCCCGACAACACCTTCCTGGTGAAGATGTCGTACTGGTTCAACCGGTAGTCGCCACGGGCGACTCAGCTGCCATTCGCCGCCCGCCGCGCCTGCGCTTCGACCGATTTCCAGCGCGCCAGCACGGCGCGGAACTCCTCGCGCGCGCGACGGCACGCCGCGATCTGATTGGCGCTGGGCGCGATATCCGCGCCCTGCATGGACATGGCGGCGGCCATGAGAGCATCGCCGACGCTCTCGAGGGTAGCGGGACGCGGCGGCTGGACACCGCCGCGGCGCCGCGGTGCCTCGCCTGCATCGGCGCTCTTCGCGGGCGCGATCGCGTCGAGCCTTTCCGCGATATCGCCTGTAGCTGATCCACCTGCGCCCTCGAGTCGGCTCCTGAGCGCACGGGCGCGCGCACTCGCCGCGCGCACGATGACCGCGTCGTCGTACATCTCCTTCGATAGCGACGCGAGCTGCGCGAGGCCGATGGCTGGTGTCGTCACACGGGGGTCGAGGCGCAGCGTCAGCGGCTGCTCCAAGCGCGTCCCCATTCCGATGAGGCGCACCGTGTACTTGCCCGGTGGCGCCCACGGCGCATCCATTGCCGGGAAGGTACGATGTGGCACCGCGCCGTTTCCGCTCTCATCCTCTTCCACATCCTCTCGCTCGTTGATGATCGGATCATACCGCAGGTCCCACGTCATGCGGTGCATGCCGGGCGCGGTAGAGAGCGCGACCGTCGGCGCTGGCCAGTAGAGCGGCTGGTTGCAGTCGGGCGCCTTCGGATCCCGCTGACACACGAGGTTGTACGCCTCCGGATTGCGCGCAGGATCGGGATCGAGCACGCGGTCGGCGCTCGAGTAGTGCCGGATGACCTTCCCAGCGGCGTCGACGATCTCGATCGCGATCGTGTCGTGTACCGCGCTCGCGAGGTAATAGTCGATGATTGCGCCGGCCGAGGGATTTTCGCCGGCGGGAAGCTCCGGCGGCCACGGCGTCGGATCGTTCGTCGCGCCGCGGACGCGCACCGCGGTGGCGGGCTTGAGCAGGTAGAGAGCACGCGCCGCGCCCACGGAGGCCGCCTGCCGCAACGGCGTGATGTCGTCGAGAATCCAGAAGCCGCGTCCATGGGTGGCGGCAATGAGGTCGGAGCACATGCACACGCTGTCGTCCTTCACCTCGAGATCGCGTACGGAGATCGCAGGCATGTCGCGCTTCAGCGACTGCCAGTGCTCGCCGTCGTCGAAGGAGACCCACACCTGTGCATCGGTGGCCGCGTAGAGCAGTCCCTTGCGTCGGGGGTCCTCGCGAATGGAGTTCGCGACGGCACCCGGCGCGATCCCGGCGTCGATCTCGGTCCAGCTCTTTCCGCTGTCATGCGTGCGCCAGAAGTGCGGATTCATGTCGTCGAGGCGCAGCGTGTTCGCCGCCGCGTACGCGGTGCGGTCGTCGAAGTGCCCCGCCTCGATGTTGAAGATGCGCGTCCACGGTTTGATCTCCGCGGGCGTGACGTTGCTCCACGTCGTGCCGCCGTTCGCCGTGACCTGTATCGTGCCGTCATCGGCGCCCGCCCAGATCACGCCAATGTTGCGGGGCGAAGGGGAGAGCGCGGTGATCGCGCCCTTCGGAGCCGGCGTGACCGTGCTCGCGTACTTCCCCGCATTTGCAGGGACGGCCCAACTCTGCCGCGTCAGATCGGGGCTGATGCGCGTCCAGCTGTGCGCGTGGTCGACGGATTTCCACACGGCGTTGGACGTGTAGAAGAGCACGTTCGGATCGAGAGGCGACCAGTTGATCGGCATCGTGCGCACGTTGCGGTTGAACTTCGCGCCGCGCTCGGTCGCATCGGGGCCGACGTGCGTGATCTGTCCCGTCTTTCGATTGAACAGCGACACGTTGGATCTCATGCTGCCGTACACCTTGTCCGGATCCTTCGGATCTGGTGCGGCGATGCCGTACTCCTGGATGTCGACCGGATGCCAGTCGTGGAAGGTGATCTCGCCATCCATCGACCTGCTGTCGACGCACGCCGAGCCGGAGTCCTGCTGTCCTCCGCACACGCGATACACGAACGATGCATCCGTCGACACGTGATACATCGCGGCCGTCGACTGCGTGTACCAGTTGCTCCACGACGCGCCACGGTTGGATGACACGACCGCGCCCTGGTCCGACACGAGGAGCAGGATGTTTGGATTGTTCGGATTGATCCACACCTTCTGATAATCGTCGCCGCCCGGAGCGCCGCGGATGGCGGACCAGGTTACACCGCCGTTCTCAGATCGCCAGAACACGATCGAAGCGCTGTAGACGACGTTCTCATCCTTCGGATCGACGGCGAGCGTTGCGAGATCGCCGCCGCCGATGCGCAGGAGCGGGCGACCGTCGGGCTTCGCATTCGCGCCTCCATCACTGGACTTGGGATCGTGCACCGCGAGATACCAGTGCTCGCCTGCGTCGACGGACTTGTACAGCGCGAGCACTTCGTCGGCGCCGCGCGCCGAGTCCTGCCCGGTGGGCGCACCCGCGACCATCGCGTACAGCACCTTCGTGTTCGATGGCGCAATCGCGAGATTCGCCTGCAACACTCCGGGGAGTCCGTCGCCGAGCGCCTTCCAGCTGCTGCCGCCGTCGGTCGACTTGAAGATGCCGCCGGACGCGCCGTCGAACTGCGCGCCCTCGATGAAGCTCTGCTGCTGTTGCCAGAGCGCCGCGTATACCGTGTTCGGATCGTTGGGATCGATGCGCACGTCGTTCGCGCTCGTGTAGGCATCCTTGTACAGCACCTTCTCGAACGTCTTGCCGCCGTCGATCGAGCGGAAGATGCCGCGCTCCTCGTTCGGCCCGTACGGATGTCCGAGCGCGGCAACGAAGAGCCGGTTCGGATCGCGTGGATCGACGTCGATCATCGCGATCATCTGACTATCGCGCAGCCCGAGGTGCGTCCACGTCTTCCCGGCATCGGTCGATTTGTAGACGCCGTTGCCAACAGCGAGGTCGGGTCTGATGATCCCCGCGCCACTCCCCACGTAGATGATGTTCGGATCGGACGGTGCGATGGCGATCGCGCCGATCGATCCGGTGGGCTGCTCGTCGAAGAGGGGCACCCATGTGGAGCCATAGTCCGTCGAGCGCCAGACGCCGCCGTTGTCGTAACCGGCGTAGAAGACGTTTGGCTGGGACGGCACGCCGGCGAGTGCGCGCGCGCGTCCGGCGCGCGTGGGACCGATCGAGCGCCAGTGCATGGCGGCGGCGATGTCCGGTGTCTGCGCGAACGCGGGAGTAGCGCTGCCGAATGCGAGTACTGCGGCGAGCACGGATGAAACCGCTCCGCGCCTCGAAATTCCATAGGAGTGTGAATGCATGGCCCAACCTATCGCTCGCGCAAATCGTTGGAAATAGCCCGCTCGTTTAGCTCCCCTTGCACTTCTACAGGTGTCGGCGTTAACCTCTCCTGTAGAAGCCAACAGGGAACGACATGACCGACGCACCAGACACCGCAAAGCTCGAGCTCCCCCAAGGCACGCTCGATCTCCTCATTCTCAAGGCGCTTTCGCTCGAGGCGCAGCACGGCTGGGCGATCTCGGAGCGCATCCGGCAGGTGTCGAGCGCCGCGCTGCAGATTCCCCAGGGCTCACTCTATCCCGCGCTCCACCGGCTCGAGCGCCGTGGCTGGATCAAGGCGAAGTGGGGCGAGTCCGACAACAATCGCCGCGCCAAGTTCTATGAGCTCACGCGCACCGGCCGCCATCAGCTCGAGACCGAGACCGCCGCCTGGCGCCGCCTCACCATCGCGGTGCGTCTCGTGCTGGAGATGCAATGAGCGTCGGCGATCTGCTGGCCGGCATCGCGAGCGATATTCGCTATCGTCTTCGCGCGATCTTCCACCGCACCGAGGTCGAGCGCGAGCTCGACGAGGAGCTCCGCTACCATCTCGAGCGCGAATCGGAGAAGCACGCGCGCCGCGGTGTCGCCGCCGCCGCCGCGACGCGCCGCGCGCGTCTCGAGTTTGGCGGCGTCGATCGCGTGAAGGAGGAAGTCCGGGACGCGAGAGGAGTACGGATAGTCGAGACCATGCTGCGCGATTTACGCTACGCGATTCGCGGACTGCGCGCGCATCCCGGATTTACGCTCGCGGTCGTCGCGACGCTCGGGCTGGGGATCGGCGCCAATACGGCGATGTTTGGGGTGGTCGACCGGCTGATGTTCCGTCCGCCGGCGTTCATGCCGGATCCGGCGAGCGTGAATCGTGTGGATCTCGAGTACACGTTCCATCACGACGAGATCGAGATGGGATCGATTCAGTACCAGCGCTACCTCGATCTTGCACGCGACGCACACACGATCACTCAGAGCGCGGTATTTCAGAACAGGCAGCTCGCGATCGGCACCGGCGACGATGCACGGGTGATGGGCGTGGCGGTTGTGAGTGCGTCCTACTTCAATCTCTTCGACGCTCACCCGGTTATCGGCCGTTTCTTTAATGAAGCAGATGACTCGCGAACATCACCAACGCCAGTCGTCGTGTTGGGCAACACGCTTTGGAGGACGCGATTCGGCAGTCGGCGGGATATTCTCGGGAAGCAACTGCAAGTGGGATCGCTCAACGCAACGATTATCGGGGTTGCACCCGATGGGTTTGTTGGCATCGAGCCCTCTGAGCCAGCGGTGGCTTTCATTCCTGCAACCGCGTTCGCTGCGGCCGACTTCCCGCGGGAAGCGTTAAAGGACTACGGCTGGCAGTGGTTATACATGCTCATTCGACGCAAACCTGATGTCGGAGCGGCCGCCGCCGCCGCCGACCTGTCCCACGCATTCGAGCTGAGCTGGGAATCAGAGCGTGCAATGGATCCGCAGCGCGAATCGGTGAAGATAGCTCGTCCTCACGCAACGGTGCTACCGATACAGGCGTATCGTGCAGTTGGGGGTGTCCGAAGTCCTTCGATCGTGCTGTGGATTCTCGGCGTCGCCGGCATCGTTCTCCTCATCGCCTGCGCGAACGTCGCGAATCTGCTTCTTGGGCGCGCCTTTGGCCGTCGTCGTGAGATCGCGGTGCGACTGGCGTTGGGAGTTTCGCGATCCCACCTCGTGTTGCAGCTGCTGATCGAGACTCTACTCCTGGCACTGCTCGCGGGCCTCGCAGGAGTGGCGATCGGGGAAGCAGGACAATCGATCCTCAGATCTCTCTTCCTACCGGATACCACTTCGACCGCAGTGCTCGGCGATTCCCGCTCGCTGCTGTTCGCAATCTCCGTCGCTCTTCTGGCTGGCATACTTACGGGCTTGGCGCCTGCACTTCAGTCGGGTCGGTCCGAGCTGACGTCCGCACTCAAGTCGGGCGTGCGCGAAGGCGGCGGCCGTCGCACGCGAACACGTAACACGCTCCTCGTCGCGCAGGCCGCGCTGTCGGTCATTCTTCTCGTCGGCGCAGGCCTTTTCGTGCGAAGCCTGTACAAGGTCGCGTCGATCAAGCTCGGGTACGATGTAGATCCTGTTCTCTACGTCGAAACGGATCTTCGTGACACCAAGCTCTCTGACAGCGCGCAATACCAGCTAAGCACAAGATTAGCCGAGGAAGCTCGTGCTCTCCCCGAAGTGCGATCGGCGGCGCTGGCCATGACGGTTCCTCTTTACGGGATGATGATGTGGTCGTTCTCCGTCCCTGGCGTCGATTCAGCCGACCAGCTCGGGCACTTCGCGCTCCAGATGGGAGAGCGTGATTACTTCCGGACGATGGGAACTCGAATCCTTCGTGGACGGGGGTTCGATTCGACCGATCGGCCGCACTCCGAAAAAGTGGTCGTGATCTCGGAGGGGATGGCGAAGAAGCTGTGGCCTCAGGCAGACGCGCTCGGGAAGTGCATCAAGTTCGGAGATGATACGATGCCGTGCACGAATGTCATTGGCATCGCGGAAAACGTGAAGATGAACGATGTCGTCGTCGACGAGGGGCTGCAGTACTATCTCTCGATCGAACAGCGCCAGCCGTCGGGCACCACACTGTTCGTGCGCATGAACGACGACGCCGAACACTACACCGAGATGGTTCGAAAGCGACTGCAGCCATTGATGCCAGGGACGTCGTTTGTGATCGTGACCCCTATGCGGCGCATCCTCGATCCGCACCTCAGCTCGTGGCGCATGGGCGCCACGATGTTCCTCGTGTTCGGCGTCCTCGCACTCGTCCTCGCAGCCATCGGTCTCTACAGCGTCATCGCCTACAATGTCGCACAACGCACGCAGGAGCTCGGCCTCCGCATCGCGCTCGGCGCCCCCGCGCGCGATGTGCTGCGCATGATTCTCGGCGAGGGGCTGCGTTTCGGCCTTGCGGGGATCGTCGTGGGCGCGCTGATCGCGCTGGCGGCGGGTCACTGGGTGCAGCCACTCCTTTACGGTGTGTCGGCGCACGACCCGCTCGTCTTCGTCGCGGTGGCGGCGGTGCTCGCGATCGTCGCGATCGCCGCCAGCGCGATTCCCGCTCTGCACGCCGTGCGACTCGACCCGAGCATCGCGCTGAGAGCCGAGTAACACGATTGCGTCACCCTCCGTCCCGCTACGCCTGAACCACGAGTGCGGTCACCATGCCGAACATCAAATATGCCCGGGGATGTCCCTGCAAAGCTGGGTGTCGAACACCTCAGTGTAGATGAGGTTCGCCTCGAGTCTCAGTGGGCGGCGCCGCGATCATGTGTGAGTGATGAGAACTCGCCAACACTCGGGCCCCTCTTCCCGATACGTCCATTCGAATTTCCCCGCCTGCTCGGCTTCGAGCTGATAGCGCAGCGGCTTCGGATCGTGATCGTTGATCAGCAGCATCGCTTCGCCCGGCTGCAGGCTTTCGAACGTGCGGAAAATCGTCGAATGCTTGTCGCGAGGCGGAATTGGCCGCACGTCGAGCTCGCGGGGCTGCGACTTTGAAGCAGTGGAGCGGGATTGGTCATTCATTGGGAACCTCGCATGGTGAGGCCGCGCGCGGCTTGCGTGTGGCCGTGTAATCGTTCGCGCGATGCGCGTTGTCGTTTGCGTTCGTCAAGCCTCTACAGTCGGTGCCTGCGCGTGCCAGATCCGGACGTGCACCTCGCCCACTCGCGTGTCGTCGATCTCGAAGCCGAACCCCCGCTCGCGAAGGATCGGAAGCAGGAGCTGCGGGACGCGCACGTTGACGTGCAGCAGCGTGCGTGTCTGCGGAAGCACCTCGAGTGCCTCGAGCGTTCGCACCATCGGCTCGGGTGGCTCGAGTCCACGGACGTCGAGAACGACATCGGCGAGCCCGGCCTCGCTCCCCGAATCGCGCGACTCCGGCGTCGGGCGCGCGGAAACTTCAGTCACCGGTTCCGGTGAGCCCGATTGTCGAAACCATACGAGCCAGTCTTCCGCTCCGCGTTGCTCCGCATGATGCTCGAATCCGCGCTTCGCGAGGACGGCGAACAGTGGCACTGGCTCGAATGTCGTACGGAGCAGAAGCACGTTGGAGGGCCGGAGCAGCGCGACCGCCGCCATGATTCGCGAAAACGGCTCGCGTCCGTTGCGAAGGTCGTCTCGCACATCGAGCTCTACCGCCAGCTGGCGCGTCCAATCGGGCGCGGTTGCCTGATCGGCGATTCCCGGCGTGGACTGCGATTCGCCCGCAACTGCGATCGAAACGTCAGACATCTCGAATCCCAATGCTGCATTGAGCTCGTCCACCAACTGCGTCGCGGGAATGCCGCAGAGTCGCGCCGCCTGCGCAACCGTGGTCACTCGCGCCATGATTCGGCGCATCGGCGAGTTCCTCAGCTTTGCGAGCGCCGGCGAGTGGCTGGCGATAATGTCGATCAACCGCTCGTCTCGCTCGAACACGCTCTGGAGCCGTTCGGATTGGAGTATTCGTGTGGGGGCGGTCATCGGGCCACCGCCGCCCTCGTTTCGGTGGTCTCCGCGCCCGCAGCATGAATCGGAGTGCCGAAGGCGACTCGCACCATCTGACCCGCAAAGAGCAGGACGCCGAAACTGAAAAGGCACGCAGCCGCGCGAAGCACGAGCGTCGATCCGAACGCTTCGCCGGCCACCAGTGCGGAAACGGCGACCGTGAATGCCACGAGTCCGTGATGCGCCGCATTCGACGAATACAGCTCGGCCAGCGCGGGTACTCGCTTTCGCCCCATCTCGTGCCGATAGCGCGCTATCCAAATGAGGAAAGGAACGATTTTATAGAACTGCCCGATCGCGAAGAGTGTGAGACCGCCGAGCAAGCCAAGCATTACGTACGCGATGTCCAGGCGCGGAAGTGCGATTCCACCGTGCAAGACGAAGGGGCCGAGCAGTGCGCTGGCGGCGAGAAACGAGAGTGAAACGGGGACATGAAGAAGGCCGGCGTCGAGCTTCGGCCGCATCCGTGCCGCGAACACCCGTCTCACCTGCAGGAGGTAGCAAAGGATACCGCCCTCGATCATCGCGAGCCCCGCCCACGTGATCCATGTGCTCGCCGCAGCAGGCAGGTGCGCCAGCCCACACAACACGCCTGCTGCAAGCGTCAACACACCGGCGACGAGCAGACCGATGGCATAACGAGTGAGACGCATGCTGGCGCTGTGTGCGAGAAGGAACATGGGGAGGAGCCGATGCGAGATCCCTACAATCATTAGCAGCACCCAGCCGATCATCGCGACATGCATGTGCACACCGAGCACGCGCACTCGCGTTGCGGCGAGAAAGCCGGTGTGGAGATTTCGGGCAAGCACCATCCCCAGCGCGAGCGTAGACGACAGAAAGAACAGCGCAATCGCGATTGCGGCCCAGACCTCATCCCGCTTCGTGGCAACCCACAGTGAGCTTGCCACATTGATGATGACGCACAGGATGCCGACGGTAATGAGCGCGATCCCGGCATCGCGCAGCATCAGCGACTGTGCAGCGACCCCGGTTGCGAACAGCGCGACGCCGGGGCCATGGCACCAGAGGCTCACGTATCCGAGAAACTTCCAGCGTATGCGAGCGCCGAGGGCGACTGGAAGGAGTTGGTAGAGCGCGCCGAAGATGGTCGTCGTGAGCCAGCCGAGTGTGAAGCAGTGGGTTACACCGGCTACGTGGGGAGACAAGTAGAGCCCCGCGGCGAGCTCCGGCGCGATCCAGATCAAGCCCACAGATCCCAGCGCCAGAAAGACAAGCGCCACGACGAAGTGTTGTCCCGGCAGTCGCAGCGCGGGCGACTCCGCTATCGCCGGCGCGCTCACCGGCGCGCCTCCTCGCTCCATCCGAGTGCTTCCGCGACTGATCTCGCGATGTCGCCGAAGGCGAGCGAGAACGCGCTTTCCGCGCGCGCGAGCAGAGTGGGAGTTCCGCCATCACCCTCGCCAGCGACCTCCGCGTCGAAGGGGATTGCGCCGAGGAATGGCACCCCGAGCGCACGCCCGACCTTTGCACCTCCGCCAGCACCAAAGGCGCCCGTCATGTTCTCGACTACGCCGAGCACGCGAACCCCGAGTGTCGCGAACATCTCGCCGGCCTTCTGCGCCTCCAATCCCGAGAGGCGCGAGGGCTGGGTCACCACGATCGCTCCCGACAGCTCGATGGACTGCACGAGACTGAGCGGGATATCTCCCGTACCCGGCGGCAGATCGACCACGAGCACATCGAGATCCGGCCACTCGACTCCGCGCGCGAACTGCTTCACGGCTTTCGAGACCATCGGGCCACGCCAGATCGCCGGCGAGCCCTCGCCGAGAAAAAATCCGAAGCTGATGATGGCGAGGTCGTGCGCGCAAACCGGAATGATGTGTTTGTCGGCCGTCATCCGTACGTGGTGTTTGGCGGACTCGATGCCGAGCAGCGTCGGCACACTCGGACCGTAGATATCCGCGTCGAGCAGTCCCACCACGAGCCCGCCACGCTGCAACGCGAGCGCGAGGCTCACCGCGACAGTGCTCTTGCCAACGCCTCCTTTTCCTGCGCCCACCGCCACGACGTGACGGACCTGGCCAAGTCGTACGCGTTCTGCCCAGGGATCGGGAACGGTGGCGCGCGGCGCATCGGCGCGTGGAATATGCGGCAGTGCGCGCAGCACGGGCTCCGGCTTTACGATCTCGACGATCACCTCCGCCGCGCCGATGGCGCGCAGGGACGCGGTCACATCGGCGCGCAATCGTGCAGCTGTCGTGTCTGCGCCCGGACGCAGCGCGAGCTGCACGCGTACGTCGCGCCCGATGACATCGACGTGCTGGATCATTCCGAACGAAACGAGATCGCGCGCGAGACCGGGGTATGCGACGCGCGCCAGCGCACTTCGCACACGTTCGACGTTCAGCGCGGCGTCGTCGCGATTCGACCCCGTCAGCATTTCGTGCGTATGCGCGCGCTCTTCTCCCTGCATGAGCGAAGGCTATCTCACGCGTGCCAACGACGGCGTGACGGATGTCTCAGCTATGCGGGTTTGGTCTGTGCGCGCGCACGCAGGCGCGCGAGGTCGGGGATGCGCATCCGAGCACCAGGGAGCGACTCGATCAAACCATTCTTCCGCAGTTCGCGCATGGCGCGTGATACGGATTCCCGCGCCGTGCCGATCTCGAGCGAAAGCTCCTCCTGCGTCCGGTCGAGCAAGAGCACGATCCCCTCGTCCGTCATCGTGCCCAGTTGCTCGGCGTATCCTGCGAGGAGTAACGCGAGGCGCGCGGCGACGTCGCGGAAGGCGAGTGTTTCGGTCACGTGCACCAGATGGCGAAGCCGTTTCCCAAGCGCGCGGATGATTGCGTGCGCGACATCCGGGTGCTCGCGATACATCGCCTCGAAATCCGCCCGCGCCAGAAAAACGAGACGCGTCGGCTCGAGCGTGATCGCCGCGGCGGGATAGGTGCCGCCGTCGAAGAGCGGCAGCTCCGCTACCGGCTGTCCCGGACCTTCGACGTGCAGTACCTGCTCCCTGCCATCAGGGGTCGTGCGATAGATCCGAACGCGGCCGCTATCGATCACGTACAATCCCCTGCACGGTTCGCCGTCGCTGAAGAGCAAATGGCCGGAGCTCACGCTCCGCACGACGCAGCGCGCCCCGAGGCGCTGAATCGCCAAGTCGTCGAGCTCCGCAAAGATCGGGAGTGCGCGCAGCCGCGAGATGGGATCGATGGGAGTGCGCTCCTCGTGAGATCGGTGCAGGCAATGACGGAGGTAGTGACACGCGTCACTCCGGAACGTGAACAATCCTGCGAAACTCATGGTACGGCAAGACGCGGAATTCGGCCGCGCGCGCGATCGATGGACCATCGAGGAGATTGGAGATGACGCAGACGGCATGTGCGGTCGAAGACATCTGGCGTGCGCTACGCACGGTGATCGACCCCGAGATTGGACTCGACATTGTCACGCTGGGCCTCGTCTACGAGGTCGAGATCGGCGCGGCGTCGCCGCCAGCGCAAGGCTCGACCGTGCGTGTCACGCACACGTTGACCACCCGCGGATGCCCAATGGAGCAGATCATCACCAGCGCGATCGTGAATGCGGCGAGCGCTGTGCCCGGCGCAGCGACCGTCACAACGAACCTCGTGTGGGACCCGATGTGGCATTCCGGGATGATCGCGCCCGACGCGTGGTGAGCCGCTCACCGATCTCCGGGAACGGCATCGAGTTCGTCGAGGTCCGATCGATCATGAAGAGTTGAGCGGAACGCTGGCGACCACCATCGTGCCGGCGCCGGCGACGCTGTCGATCGAGAAGCGACCGCCGATCAACGCGACGCGCTCGCGCATGGTGAACATCCCCATGCCGGGACGTCGTGCCGCGGACTCGGCCACATCGAAGCCGTCGCCGTCATCCGCGATCTCGAGCGTCGCGCTCACGGCCTCGCGCGCGATGCGCACCCGCACGGTGCGCGGATGTGCGTGGCGCACCGCGTTGCCGATCGCCTCCTGCGCCACGCGATAGAGTACCGATGCTCCCGCGGTGCTGAGTCCATCGAGCCCGTCTGCCGCCGTAACGTCGACGAGCATCGCGATGCCGGCTCGATCGCCAACCTCGCGCGCGAGATGCTCCAGCGCCGAGGCGATCCCGAAGTCGTCGAGCACACGCGGATGCATCGTGTGTGCGAGCATCCGCACCTCTTCGAGCGAATCGCTCCCGAGCGCTTTGATCGTTTCCAGCCGCGTCGCCAGCTCTGGTAGCGGGCAGTCGCGCGCAGCAGCACCGAGCTGCATCACGAGCGCCGCGAGCGTCTGCGCGATGGAGTCGTGCAGCTCGCGCGCGACGTACGCGCGCTCCCGATCGCCCGCGCCGATTACCGTCGCCGCGAGCGCTCGCGTCCGCGCGCGATCCTCGGCCAGTCCGTTCAGCAGCAGATTGATCGTGCTCCCCACGTGCGCGACATCGCGGTCCGCGAGCACCGACGGCTGCACGCGTGAGTCGAAATCGCCCTGCGACACGCTGATCGCCGCCGACTCGAGATGCTGCAGCGGCCGCAGCGCCAGCACGACCAGCCCGGTATTCAGCACGAAGCTCCCCGCGAGGGCGAGCGCGACGATCAGCACCAGCTCCACACTGACGGGCTCCGTCGCGTGCGCGCCGCGTCGCATCAGCACCGCGGCTGCGATCGCGGCCAGCACAATGATCACGTTCGCCCCCGCCACCTTCGCAACGAGCGGCACGCGCAGGAGCGGCAGCATCCACGTGAACATGGATGGCAGCGGGCGACGGTCCGGCGTCATTCCCGATTACTCCCGCGCCCAGGCGCGCCCGACCGTCGCGTCCAGCTAGGCATTCACGATGAGAGCCGTCACCATGCCGAACATCCCCGTCTCCGCTTCGGCGTGCGGCAGGATGTGGCAGTGGAAGGCCCACGTTCCCGGATTCGTGCACTTCACCAGCACGTCCCATCGCTCGCCTGGCGCGATGTTCAGCGTGTCACAGCGGTACGGAGCGGGAAGCGGCCAGCCGTCCTTCGTGATCACCGTCATGTGCATGCCGTGCAGATGCATCGGGTGAATCATCATCCCCTCGTTCATGAAGCGGATGCGCACGGTCTGTCCGAGCTTCGCCACCAGCGGCTCCGTCGCCGGGAAGCCCTTTCCGTTCAGCGTGTAGCCACCCAGGCCGTCGTTCAGGATCAGGATGTGATCGAAATCGGAGTGCGGCTCGTTCGCGCGATTCTTCGGCTCGATGATGAAGGCGCCGAGCAGTCCGAGGCCAACCTGCTTCGTCGAGTTGTGATGCGAGTGGTACATGTGCGAGCCCGGATTCGGCGCAGTGAACTCGTACGTGTACGATGTGTCCGGCTTGATCGGCTGCTGTGTCATGAAGGGGACGCCATCCTGATCGTTCGGAAGCTCGAGGCCGTGGAAATGAATCGAGGTGGATTCGGGAAGCTCGTTCCGGAAGTTGATCCGCACACGGTCACCTTCGCGCACCCGGAACTGCGGTCCCGGAACCATTCCATTATACGCCCACGCCTCGACCTTCACGCCAGGCGTTACTTCCCACGGAGTCTTCTTCGCCACGATGTCGAAGACCTTCACTCCCTTCTCGATGCGCGGCGTGAGGAGGACGTTGCCAACCCCCTCGGTCTTGGCCGGAAAGGCCTTGATCCCCTTCTCGTGCATCGCGTCCATGGCATCGGCGGACTCGCGCGGCGTCGGTGCGGCCACCGTCGGCATCGTCCCACCGGTTGCTGCGCCGGCGGCTGTCGGCGTCGACGCTGCCGTCGTGTCGCCGTTCTTCCCTCCCGGCTTACAGGCTGCGAGAGCAGCAGTGGCCAGTGTCGCGAGTGTTCCGTTCCGCAGAAACGCGCGCCTCGAGCCCGTGCTCGAGAGAAAGGTCGACTCTTCCTGAATTCGTGCAGTGGGAATGATCGTCGAGCTTCCGTGTTCTGACATCAATTGTGCTCCGAAGGGGTGCAGCCAACCGGCTCATGCTCGGAAGGTACCGTTCTCTGCGGAACAATCAGTCAGGGGCCGGAGGAAATTTCATAGGGGAATCCCCTACGATGCCTCACTCCGAAAACCACATCGGGTTCGTCTGTGACGAGCGACGCTCGGCTCGGTCCGACGATTGCCGGCTACATTGCTACGCATGACGACCTCCGGTTCCTGGACTGGCGGAGGCGAACATTGCATGACGTCAGCCAGGCTCCGTCCACAAGAGAGGTTCAACGCATGAATAGTTCTTCATTCAACCGCATCGCGCTCACTGCGTGCATGATGTCGGTGCTGGTCGTCTCATCGCTTCGCGCGCAGGACGAGAAAGACGATGAGAAGCTCGGCAAACGCGCCGAGCGCGCTGCGGAAGTGCTGAGCGAGCTCGTGTCGCTGCCGGACAAGTCACCACCGAAATCGCTGCTCAACTCCGCGACCTGCATCGCCGTGGTTCCGGGCGTCGTGCAGGCGGGATTCGGCGTCGGCGGACGCTTCGGCTTCGGCGTTGCGAGCTGCCGCACGGGCGACGGATGGAGCACACCCGTCTTCGTCGGTCTCAAGGGCGGGAGCTTCGGCTTCCAGATCGGCGGACAGTCGGCGGACGTCGTGCTGGTGTTCGTGAACAAGGATGCGCAGCGGCTTGCGTCGTCGACGTTCGACATCGGAGCGGGCGCGTCGGTTGCGGCAGGACCCGTCGGCAGGAATCTCTCGGCCGAAACGGACTACAAGGCGAAGGCCGAGATCTATTCGTACTCCAAGACGAAAGGACTCTTCGCCGGCGTCAGCCTCTCAGGAACGAAGTGGGAGAGCGACTACGATGCGAACAAGAAGGAGTACGCGACGTCACCGAATCTGCCGAATGGCGCCGATTCCAAGAGCGTTGCGGCGCTGCTCACGACGGACGGATCGTCGGCGCCGTCCGATCTGAAGGTGTTCGTGGAGAGCCTGCAGAAGAACGTTGGGAACGGGAAGGATCAATAGGAGCATGGCAGCGTGGTCGCAGCGATTTGCTGCGGCCAAATGTGGTCGCAGCGATTTGCTGCGGCCAAATGTGTTCGCAGCGATTTGCTGCGGCCAAATGTTGAGCTCGCCTTGGACCAGCTATCCGTTTTTGGGACGGCAATTCTCGATTCCGGACGCGTTCCGCTTAGTGATGCGCTTCGTCCGGCAGTGTAAGTTGTTGAGATACAATGGGTTATAAAAAGCAACCCGTGGCACGATCATTCCATTAGCACGGCTTCGAGCTCGCCCCGCATTTTCCTGGGTCGAGCTCGCTGATGGTTCGATTTCACGCCCACGGGAAACGATTTGGATATCCAGCGCGAGCCGCCCAAGAAGGGAAAGCGCGTCGTCTACATCGGCGCCGCCATCGTCGCACTCATCGGCGTCACCGTCGCCCTCAGCCGCCTGGAGGCCGCGCCCCCGACTGTCGAGCGCGGCACGCTCTGGATCGACACCGTTCGCCGCGGCGAGATGGTGCGCCAGGTGCGTGGCCCGGGAACGCTCCAGCCCGAGCAGATCCGCTTCGTCTCCACCGTCACCGCCGGCCGCGTCGAGCGCGTGCTCGTGCGCCCCGGTGCGAAAGTCGACGCGGGGACCGTGCTCGTCGAGCTCTCGAATCCGGATGTGCAGCTCGAGGCGCTCACGGCGGAGCAACAGCTCAATGGTGCGGAAGGCGCGCTCGTGACGCTCAAGACGAACCTCGAGACCGCGCGCCTCAACCAGGAAGGCGTCGTCGCGACGACGCGCACCGACTACAACGAGGCTCAGCGCAACGCCGAGGTCGCGAGCGGACTCGATAGCCTCCTGTCGAAGAACGACGCCGGAAAGGCGCGAGACAAGAGCGTCGAGCTCGCGACGCGCATGCGCATCGAGCAGCAGCGCCTCACCGTGATGTCGGACAACATCAAGCAGCAGATCTCGCTGCAGCAGGATCAGGTCGCGAAGCTGCGCGACATCGTGCGCTACCAGGAAGCGCGCGTGCAGTCGATGAAGGTGCTCGCCGGCGCCGACGGCATCGTGCAGGACATGGAGCTCCAGCCGGGACAGTGGCTGCAGCCGGGGACGCTGCTCGCGAAGGTCGCACAGCCGGGGAAGCTCAAGGCCGTGCTGCGCATCCCGGAGACGCAGGCGAAGGACATCCAGATCAACCAGCCCGCGCAGATCGATACGCGAAACGGGATCATCGCTGGCCACGTATTTCGCATCGATCCGTCGGCGCAAAACGGAACCGTCGGTGTCGAGGTCTCGCTCGACGGCACGCTCCCGGGCGCGCGCCCCGACCTCTCCGTCGACGGAACGATCGAAATCGAGCGGCTGAAGGACGTGCTCTACGTCGGACGTCCGTCGTACGGACAGGCCGAGAGCACGGTTGGGATGTTCAGGCTGTCGCCCGATGGCACCGAGGCGTCGCGCGTGAACGTCAAGCTGGGACGCAGCTCCGTGAACACCATCGAGATCAAGCAAGGACTCAACGTGCACGATCGCGTGATCATCTCCGACATGTCGGCGATGGATGCGCACGAGAAAGTGCGCGTGCAGTGACGATCACTCAAAAACGATAGCGCGTTCCGCCTCCGCAGCCTCGCTTCCAACACCGCAGCCCTCACCCCCGCGAGCACAATGACGACTCCACAGCCATTCTCCGCCGGTACGACGACGCTCGATTCACCGCTGCTGCGCCTCGACGGGATCACGAAGGTCTACTACACGGACGAGGTCGAGACGCACGCGCTGTCCGGGATCCATCTCGAGGTGAAGCGGGGCGGCTATCTCGCCATCGCGGGGCCCTCCGGCTGCGGCAAGACGACGCTGCTGTCGATTCTCGGCCTGCTCGACACGCCGTCCGGCGGCACCTACTTGCTCGACGGCGAGCCGGTCGGCAAGCTGAGCGCGGCCGAGCGTGCGCGGGTGCGCAACCGGCAGATCGGATTCATCTTCCAGGCGTTCAACCTGATCGGCGATCTCACCGTCTACGAGAACGTCGAGCTCCCGCTCACCTATCGCGGCATGGAAGGGAGCGAGCGGAAGAAGCGCGTGCACGATGCGCTCGAGAAGGTCGGGATGTCGCACCGCATGAAGCACTATCCGTCGCAGCTGTCGGGTGGTCAGCAGCAGCGCGTCGCCGTCGCGCGTGCGGTCGCGGGCGAGCCACTGATCCTGCTTGCAGATGAACCGACCGGGAACCTCGACTCGACGAACGGCGAGGCGGTGATGGAGCTGCTCCGCGATCTCCACCGGCAGGGCGCGACGATCATCATGGTCACCCATGATCCGCGCTATGCGCGTCACGCGGATCGCTCGATCCATCTGTTCGATGGACTGATCGTCGAGGATCTGAATCAGGAGCAGGCTCGCCACGATGAGCAGCAGCTGCGTGAGTCCGGTTTCGAGGTCAGCTGACCATGGAGTCCTTTGTTCGCGATCTGCGCTTGGCGCAGCGGATGCTCATCTCGCGTCCCGGCTTCACGGCGCTCGCCGTCGTCTGTCTCGCACTCGGCATCGGCGCGAGCGCCGCGATCTTCAGCGTCGTGAATGGAGTGCTGCTCAAGCCGCTCCCCTTTCCCGAGGCCGAGCGTCTGGTGGCGTATGGCTCGAGCCGAGGAAAGGCGGAGGCGGGTGCACTCTCCGGGCCGGACTTCGTCGACATGCGTGCGGCGACCAAGCGCGCCGATCTTGCCGTCTATACCGACGACGCCTTCAGCCTTAGAAGCAACGACGCTGCGCTGCAGCTGCGTGGCGCGCAAATCTCCTCGAATCTCTTCCGGGTGCTCGGCGTCGCGCCGATACTCGGACGCTCGCCGACGATGGAGGAAGAGCTTCCGAAGCGCGGGCGGGTGGTAGTGATCAGCTACGGCGAATGGAAGCGCCAGTTCAACGGCGATCCGAAGGTGATCGGCAAGATCGTCCGCCTCGACGCGAACGATTACACGGTGATTGGCGTGATGCCGAAGGGGTTCAGCTACCCGAGTCGCGCCGTGGACATGGACGCGTGGGTGCCGCTCGAGCTCGCGGGCGACTCGACGTTCGAGCAGCAGCGCGGCATGCACTATCTCTCGGGTGTCGGCCGTCTCGCTCCCGGGGCCACGAGCGGCGAGCTACTCTCCGAGTTGCAGACGGTCACCGCGCATCTGCGAGAACTCTATCCCGCGTTCGGCGCGGAGCGACAGGCAGGAATTCAAAATCTTCAGGACATTATCGTCAGGGGCTCAAAGAGCTCGCTCCTGCTGCTGGCGGGCGCGGTGGGGTGCCTGCTGCTCATCGCCTGCGCGAACGTCGCGAATCTGATGCTCGCGCGCTCGTCGCTTCGCGCGAAGGAGGTAGCCGTGCGCACCGCGGTTGGTGCGACTCGCTCGGTGATCCTTCGCCAGGTGCTGACGGAGAGCGTGCTCCTCGCGATCGTCGGCGGCGCGCTCGGACTGCTGCTCGCGGTGTGGGGCACCGACTTGCTCCTCGACATTGCCCCGCGCGCGATTCCACGTGTGCACGACATCACGCTCGATTGGCGCGTCGTGATGTTCACGGCGCTCGTGACCATCGGCACGGGTCTGCTCTTCGGTGCAGCGCCGGCGCTACAGCTCAGCACGTCGGATCTCAACGGCACGCTCAAGGATGGCGGGCGCTCGGTCACAGGCTCCGGCAGCGGGAATCGCACGCGATCCGCGCTCGTGATCGCAGAGGTCGCCCTCTCCCTGATCCTGCTCGCGGGCGCGGGGCTGCTCAGCGCAACGTTGCTGAAATTGGAGAATGTCGATCCCGGATTCGACGCGCACAACATACTCACAACGCGGATGTCGCTGCCATCGTCAAGATACAAGACCGATGGGAGTCAGGCCGCCTTCTACGATCGGATGTTCGAGAAGGTCCGTGCGACGCCGGGCGTCGAGGCGGTGGCCGGCGTGAGCATCGTGCCGATGGCCGGCGACGCGTCGATCAGCGGATTCGCCCTCGAGAGTGAGCCACGCGGACCCAACGATCCGCCGGCACATGGCGAAGCTTCAGACGCGGTCACGACGGATTTCTTCTCGGTGATGAAAATTCCACTCAAGGCCGGACGCTTCTTCACCGCGCAGGATGACTCCGCCGGTCCGAAGGTGGTGATCGTCAACGAGGCGTTCGCGAAGAAGTACTGGCCCGGCGAGAATCCGCTCGGGAAGCGCATTTATCCAGGGGATTCGCTGCGCGCAGTAGTCGGTGTCGTCGGTGACGTACGCCGCGACGCGCTCGATCGGGAAGCCGCGCCGGCCTTCTATCTGTCGAATCGTCAGTGGGGCCAGCCGAATCTCTCGCTGCTCGTGCGCACACGGAGTAATGCCGCGGGCGTTACCGCAGCGCTTCCGCGCGACCTCGCAGCGCTCGATCCCGATCAGACGCTCGGTCCGATTCGCTCGATGGAGACGGTGCTTGATGCCTCGCTCTCGCGCCAACGGTTCAGCGCCTCGCTCCTTGGCATCTTCGCGATGATCGCGCTCGCGCTCTCCGCCGTCGGCATCTTCGGTGTGATGACGGCGATGGTCACGCAGCGCACTCGCGAGCTCGCCGTGCGCCTCGCGCTTGGCGCGCATCCGCGGAAGGTGCTCCAGCTCGTGATGTCGCACGGAGCCGCGCTTGCGGGAATCGGGATCGCGATCGGCTTGTTCGGCGCGTTCGCGCTGTCTCGTGTCGTTGCGGGAATGCTCTACAACGTGAAGGCGAGCGATCCGGCCACCCTTCTGGGCGTGTCCCTGTTGCTCGCGGCGGTCGCGCTGGTCGCGTGCTACATTCCTGCTCGGCGCGCCACGCGGCTCGACCCGATCATCACGCTGCGGGAGGAGTAGCCGGGTGGGACTCACGAACGCGGTGGGAGGAGGAGAAGCTCCGTGATCGCAACCAACGGGGATTCCGGAAAGGAGCGGCCGTCGCGCATTCTGATCGCCGACGATCAGTCCGACGTGCTCGAGGCGCTGCGCCTGATGCTGAAGGGGCGCGGTTTCGAAATCGAGACGGCGCGCTCGGTGGCCGAGATCATCACGGCGGTGGAGACGCGCGCGCTCGATGCGGTGCTGATGGATCTCAACTACTCGCGCGACACCACGTCCGGCACGGAGGGGCTCGATATTCTTCCGCGCCTGCAGGCCGCCGATCACACGATGGCCGTCATCGTCATGACGGCGTGGGGAAGCGTCGACAGTGCCGTGGAGGCGATGCGGCGCGGCGCCTGGGACTACATCGAGAAGCCGTGGGACAACGCGCGGCTCCTCACGACGGTGAACTCGCAACTCGAGCTCTCGCGCGCGCTGCGTCGCTCGCAGCGGCTCGAAGGTGAGAACGAGATTTTGCGTGGCGAGGGTGCGCCCGAGATCATCGCCGACTCACCGCGCATGCGACCCGTGCTCGAGCTGAAGTCCCGCG
>JBDSHG010000068.1:0-5935 GCA_039918615.1 Gemmatimonadaceae bacterium
TCGTCGACGATGACAATGTGCTCGATCCCGACTTCCTCGCTCACGCCGCGAGCATCTTCGCGAGTCGCCCCGACATCGGCGCGTGCAGCGGTGCGTCGCGCCCCGAATTCGAGACGCCCCCGCCAGACTGGACCCGACGTCATTGGGGAAACCTCGTCATTCGCGAGGTGTCCACAGACATGTGGTCGAATCTCCCCATGCTGCCCGACACCATGCCTTGCGGAGCCGGCTTGTGTGTGAGACGTGCCGTTGCCGCTTTCTACGCAGAGCTGCACGCGAATGGACGAAGGCCATTTGCTCTCGACCGCAACGGTACCTCTCTGCTGTCCGGTGGGGACAACGATCTTGCCGCATGTGCGTGCGACCTTGGGCTCGGTGTCGGCGTGTTCAAGGCGCTGCGACTGATCCATCTCATTCCGTCGGAACGGCTGCGTGAGTCCTATCTGCTCACGCTGGCCGAGAATATTGCGCTCTCCACGGTGATTCTGCGCTCGTTTCGTTCATCCCCAGCAAGCCTCGACTCTCCCTCGCTCAAGCGCCGAGTCGCGGATTCGCTGCGGTCGGCACTCATGAGCGCGCGCGAACGTCGTATTTTCCGCGCCGTGCGCCGCGGTGAGCGCCGTGCGCGCGAACAGCTCGCCACGATGACCCGCTCGCGCCCGGCAGAATCATGACCCCGGCGTCTTCGCCGATCGCGGCTCCGATCGTGCGCGCTCGACACGGCGCGCGACCGAAGCGACGGGTGCTCCACGTTTTCGACTCACTCGGCGTTGGCGGCGCAGAAATGTGGTTCATCGCATTTCTCGAGTGGTTGGAGAAAAACGGCGAGAGCCTTCCATTCGAGCTGGAAGTCGAGGTCTGTCTCACAGGTGGCCGGCGCGCGGCGCTGGACGATCGCGCGGAGAGACTTGGCGCGAAGCTGCACTACATCAAGTACGGGCGACAACATCTTCGCCGCTTCGCCACGGAGTTTCGGCGTCTCCTGGCCAAGGGGCGTTTCGACGCGATTCACGATCACGCGGATTACGCGGCTGGCCTGCACCTGCTGATCGGCGCCGGTGAGTTGCCGCGCGCTCGCGTGGTTCACGTTCACAATCCAGTCGCCACCTTCAATAAATCACTTTCAAAGCGGATGACACGCGTGATCGGCCGTCTGGCTGTCTCCAATCTTGCGACCACGGTGGCCGGCACATCGATGCGCATTTTGCACGATTACGGGCTGGCACCTCACCCGCAGGCGAAGCAACGCCGCGTCGCAATGCACTGCGGATTCGATCTGAGTTCGTACGGAGCAGACAGGCATCAAGCTCGAATGGATGTGCGCACTGAATTCGGCTGGAGTCCGGACGCGATCATTTTGCTCTTCGTTGGACGCCTCGAGTCGCACTTCAATCAGAAGAATCCGAGGCTCGCGCTCGATATCATTCTTGAGTGCATCGCAAGAGATAGTCGCGTGAAGGGACTCTTCGTAGGCGCAGGCGACGTGGCGAGGCATGAGATGGAGCTGGAGATCGAGCGTATGGGTCTCACTAACGCGGTCCGCTTGCCGGGCGTCCGATTCGACGTGCCGCGGCTTATGCTGGCGGCTGACCTACTTCTCTTTCCTTCGATCGCAGAAGGCCTGGGGATGGTCGCGGTCGAGGCGCAGGCAGCAGGGCTCCGAGTACTCGCGTCCGACACCACCCCTCGCGAGTGTGAAGTCGTGAAAGGTATGGTCACCTTCACATCGCTTGCGGCATCACCGCGCGCGGGGGCTGACGTTGCGCAATCGTTGCTCGACACACCCGCGCCTCCGCACCAGGCCGCGTATGAGGCAGTCGGCAACTCGCCGTTCGCTATCGCGAGCTCCGCGCGATCCATGCTCGATGCCTACGGCTTCAATTCTCCCCCAGAATTGTGACGGCTCCGGACAAACGCCAACGCCCCCCGCGCGTATTCCACGTGGTGGAGAGTCTGGACGTGGGTGCCGTAGAGAATTGGCTGCTACGTATGCTTCGCGCTGGGCGAACCTTTGGAACTGATCTGGATTGGACCTTTTACTCCGTGCTCTCGCGGCCGGGCCGGTACGATGATGTCGCTCGCGAGCTCGGCGCTACGGTCCTTCACTCTCCAGTGGAGCTCGATGATACATGGGCCTTCGTCAGAAGCATGCGACGAGCGCTTCGTGCAGAACGATACGATGTCATGCACTGCCATCATGATCTGGTGAGCGCCGTCTACCTCGCGGCGGGAACAGGGCTGGGCATTCCGCGCACGATCGTTCACGTGCACAACGCCGACATGCATGTGCCGACGGGCAGCCCTCGAAAGGCGGCGTTGCTTCGCGAGCCCATGCGGCGACTATGTCTCGAGACGGCGGACCGGATCGTGGGAATCTCGCGGCACACGCTCGAGACGTTCCTCCACGGCCAGCCTCCCTCGCCGCCTCGCGACCTGGTGCTCTACTATGGTATAGACACGGCGGCATTTCGAGCGACGCGTCCCGACCGCACGGAGCTGCGGAGATCGATCGGTCTTCCGGACGACGCCAGAATTCTCCTGTTCGTCGGCCGAATGGTCAACTACAAGAATCCGGCGTTCGTGGTGGACATTCTGACGCGACTCGCCGGCGACCACGCGAATGTCTTCGCGGTGTTTGCGGGAAGCGGACCACTGATGGAGGAGATCCGGTTGCGTGCACGAGCCGCCGGGATCGAAGATCGCGTTCGTGTGCTCGGCTGGCGCGACGATACCGTTGGTCTCATGCAGGCCTCGGATGCGTTCATCTTTCCCAGGGTTGAAGACGATTCCGAGGTCGGAATCGAAGGACTCGGTCTCGTGGTCGTCGAAGCGCAGGCGGCGGCCTTGCGTTCGCTCTTGTCACGAGGAATTCCCGACGATGCAATTGTGCTCCGGGAGAGCTGCGATACCCTTCCGCTGAGCGCCGGCAGCGACGCATGGGCCAGCGCAGTTCGAGCGATCCTGGCACGACCGCAAGCCGACCCGGAGAGAGCACTCGAAGCGATCGAGCGATCGGAGTTCTCGCTCGAGGCGGGGTTCCGCGGCCTGACGGCGCTGCACCGGATATAGCGAGCATGTCGCGTATCGAGCGGATCTACATTGCTGCGCACCGTGCCGATCTTCGGCTCACTCGAATCTGCGTGGCCAGCATACGGCAATGGTATCCCGAGATTCCCATCTTTCTTCTGAAGGATGACGTCAGCGGGCCGTTCTGTACGCGCGAGATCGAGGATGTATGGAACGTTCAGCTCTGGCCAACGGCCGAGCGGTCGTTCGGGTGGGGATTCATCAAGCTCGAGCCGTTGTTCGGCGCAGAGCGAATTCGCTATCTGATCCTCGATTCGGATATCGTCTTTCTCGGCCGCGTGATCGATGCACTGGAGAAATTCGACACCGACTTCGTCGTGCAGCAGGAGCTGCAGCCGGAACGCGATGTTGCTCCCCTCTACTTCGATTCAGCACGGATACGTGCTTCGATCAATCCTGTCTTCCCCGGACCTTCGTTCACCTTCAATTCCGGTCAGTACGTAGCGACGGCGGGATTAGTGAGCCGGGAAGATTTTGGAGACCTCGTCGTCTGGTCGGAACCGCGCCGAGTTCGCTATCCGGACATGTTCAATGCGGGCGATCAGGGTGTGCTGAACTACGTCGTCAACCAGCGCGCCGCGGCGGGGGCGATCACCGTTGCGCGGACGCCGTTCATGAAGTGGAGTCGCGAGGAGATGTCCGAGTTCGCCGTCGCAATGCTAGGCGAGGCATCGCCGTATCCATTCGTTATTCATTGGGCCGGCTTGAAGAAGGCACGCCTCGGGCAGATGCTCCGCGCCGACATTCTGCGCCATTTCGAAGGCGCGTACTACGCAAAGGTCTCGAACGGATTTACCAGGCGACGTTCACGCATCCTGCGTACGGAGATCGAGCGGTGGTATTCACGGGGTGGTCGAGTGGCGGGAAAGATCGTGCGACGCCTCCGTTCGATCCCTGGCAGCGTGTGAGCCACGCGAGCTCCCTGACTCGGGCGAACTACGTTTCGAATCTCGCACTAACCGAAACGAGCGGCGGATGGAGCGGCTTTAACGCCGCGATTTTCGAGAGCCTCGAGCGGCATTTTTCACTCGCATACGTCGGCCCTGTTTCACCACAGGATGATTTGCGCGCGAAGGTATTCTCGAAACTCAATCGATCCGTTGGGCGACGAGGATCATTCGCGTTCTTTTCTCCACGACGCCTGGCGTCGACGGCGCTGTTAGTGGCGCAAGGTGTCGACGACAGTGCGCGGCTGAGTTTTTTCCATGGCTCGACACCGTGGATTGCGTACCACCCTGACGTCCCGTACGCGTGCTTTCTCGATGTCTGCTTCGCGACCTACGTAACGGTCTATCACGATCGCAATGAGTTCGACCCGCAAGACCTCGCTCGTATTGAAAAGAAGGAGCGAACGTGGCTCCGAGCAGCGCACCGCGTATTTTTTTCCTCGAAATGGGCGATGGAGAGCGCCGTGGCAGCATACGGTCTCGCCCGAAGCACGCTTCGCGTCGTTGGCATGGGTGGCCATCTTCCGATCCCCAAGGCGGATCGGTATTCGGGCGGGAATGAGTTTCTCTTCATCGCCCTCGACTTCGAGGGCAAAGGTGGGCAGCTGTGTGTTGACGCGTTCCGACAGATCAGGCAGCAGCATGCCAACGCCACGCTGCGCATCATCGGTGAACGACCGCCGGCAACCGTGCTCACGATGGACGGGATTGCATACGAAGGTCTTCTCCGAAAGTCCGTGCCCGCAGACCTGGCTCGCCTTCAGGAGCTCCTGTCCTCTGCATTTGCCCTCGTGCATCCAACGGTTCGGGATGCAACTCCGCAGGTGATCATCGAAGCACAATACTTTGGTTGTCCGGCGATCGCGCCGCGAAGCTTCGGCATTCCCGAACTTGTGCTCGACGGTGTTTCGGGTTGCCTCGTGAACGCTCCTCCGACCGTGGCTGAAGTCGCCGAGAAAATGATGCAGCTCTTCGACGACCCCGCTGCATATCGAAAGCTTCGCGATTCCGCTCGTGCACATGCGCTTGCACATTTTACCTGGGGGCTCGTGGGAGACCGAATGGCAGCGGAGATGCGAACGGTTTCCAGCTGATGCGCGTCCTGTTCGTAGGGTATCTGGGCAGAGGGCAGACTTCGGGAATGCGGTGCGCGGCGCTGCAGCGCCTCGGATACGACGTCGACTCCGTGGACGCCGGTACGCTGTGGCAGAACGCCGGCTATCTGGAGCGTCAATTCGGCACCCGCATGGCGCACAGCGCCCGGGTCGAGAGTCTGAACGCTGCCGTGATCGCCGCCGCTCTGCGGCAGACGCCGGATATCGTATGGGCCGAAAAGCAGGAATACCTCTATCCGGAAACGGTTCGCCGCCTGCAGCAATCGGGCGCGGTAACCATCCACTACAATCCGGATCCGTATTTCTCAGTTGAGTGGAAGCGGACACCGCTCGCCGATGCGTGTCTTCGCGTGTACGATGTGATGGTGGTGACCAAGCGATACGAGCTCGATCGCTATCGCCAACAGGCATCCGGAAGGATCATCTACTCGCCGCTCGGCTATGATCCCGTCGGACATGCGCCGCCCACAGTGGTGGAGCGGAGGCCCGATCAGCAGGTGGTATTCGTGGGCGGCTGGGAGCCTCGGCGCGAGCGGCTTATGGAGCGCGCACTATCGGCGACGCCCGGTGTCGCCGTTTGGGGATACGGCTGGCGGATCGCACAGCAGAGTCGACTCAATCCCCTGCGCGCGCTTCGGCTGGGCCGTCTCGATCCGGAGCACCGCGTATACCTGGGCGAGCGACGCCACGCACTGCGTTCTGCGATTCGTGAGGGGGAGGGGCGGAGCGGAGAAATCTTCGAGGAACGATATAGCGCCGCCATTGCGGGATCGTCCATCGCGCTGG
>JBDSHG010000069.1:0-15911 GCA_039918615.1 Gemmatimonadaceae bacterium
CGTGACAGCGTGACGCACCCGACGGCCCCGGCGGCCCCGAGCGAGCGGGCGAGCAGCAGCGGCAAGCTCTGGATCCTGATGATCACGGCCTTCATCGACATGGTGGGGCTGTTGATGGTCATCCCACTGCTGCCCTTCTACGCCAAGACGTTGGGCGCGGGCGGGTTGGTGGTGGGCACGCTCATCAGCTCCTTTGCAGTGGCGCAGCTGATCAGCGCGCCGATGTGGGGCCGCTTCTCCGACGCGTACGGCAGACGTCCGGCGATGCTCGTGGGACTCGGCGCATCGGGCATCGCGTACATCGTCTTCGCCTTCGCGCTCTCGCTGCCGCATCCACTGTTCTTTCTCTTTCTCTCGCGCATCGTGCAGGGCGCTGGGGGCGGAACGGTGAGCGTGATCCAGGCGTACGTCGCCGACGCGACCAAGCCCAACGAGCGCGCCAAGGCGCTCGGCTGGCTCTCGGCGGCGACGAACGCCGGCGTCGTCATCGGCCCCGCGATCGCGTCATTCTCGCACAATCTCGGCCCGCATTGGCCGGGGATGATTGCGGCGCTCCTGTGCGCGCTCAACATCCTGTTCGCGTTACGATATCTCCCCGAGTCACACGACGCGAATGCGCGCCTGCGCACGCGCGGCGGGCGCGCGCCATTCGATGCCGTCGCGCGCGTCGCCTGGACGGACTTCAGGCAGCCGTACGCTCGGCTGATCTGGATGTATTCCGTAGGACTGGGCGCGTACTATGGCGTCAACGCGCTCATCATTCTGTATCTGAGCCGACACTTCGACGTTACCGAAAATTCGATCGGCTTCTTCTTCATGTACATCGGCGGGCTGAGCATCGTCTTCCGTCTCTTCCTGCTCGGCCCTGCGGTCGACAAGCTCGGCGAGGTGCGCACCGCGCGCCTCGGTGCGCTCGCGCTGGGATGCGGGCTCGGGCTCGTTCCGCTCACCGCGTACGTGAAGCTCACCTCGCTCCCCGCGATCAGCTGGCTGCCATTTGCGGTCGTGATCGCGCTCGTCCCGCTCGGCGCCTCGCTGAACTTCCCGAGCGTGACTGCGCTGCTGTCGCGCGTGGTCGGCGAGAACGAACGCGGATTATACATGGGCGTGCAGCAGACGTACGGCGGAATCGCGCGTGTGATCTATCCGCTCATCGCAGGCATCGCCTCCGACCACTTCGGCGAGGCGTCGCCGTTCTGGATCTCGGCGGGGTTCGTGTTGAGCACGATCGTGATGGGGTCGCAGCTGGGGAAGTATTCGAGTCGAACGAGTGAGTTCGAGATCGAGGCGTTGGCTGACGAGGCGACGGACGAGGCGCGGGCGGCGGAGTAGGTGTTCGGCGCGCCGATCGCCCGACCGCTAGGTCGCGCCGCGCAACGCGACGCTGGTGCCAAGCGCGCCGTCCCACTGTCTCAGCGACTGAACAAATTCGTCGATCGCCGGCGCTTCGACACGCAAGCGAACAACGGCCGCCTGTGCCGCCTGTGCCGCCAGGCCGTGAGCTTCGTACTTGCTCCGCATCTCGACCTCTATGACAGGATGGCCGGCGCGATCCACACAGACGCATAGCAATTTGACCCAGCCACCAGCGACGCGTGGATCGAGCGAGCCAATGAGTATCTCACGCCGATCGGTGGGACTCGAGGGGAAACCGTCCAGTCGATCAGCAATGTCTGTGACCAGGCCGAGTCCTCCATATACCTCCACGGATCCCGCAAAGCGGCCGTCTGCAGCGGTGACGTCCAACCGCACGTAGTCTGGGTCGACGTCAGTCACGCCGAAGGCGAGCCCGTGGGGGATAAGCAACCCAGCCACGACCTTTTTCCTCGGTAGAAAGGAGAATAGCAATTACTACTTCACGGTATACGACAATCGCGCCCGGCGTATTCATCGGTCGAGACCGAAGCTACCTGAATCCTGCGACCGCTTAAGCCGAATTGCGAGACCACAGGTTCATTCGTCGAACACCCACACGCTCTCGGCTTCAATCTCCACCCTCGCCCCACCGCATGCCCCCCGCCTCACCCCCTCGCCCCGCCGAGTTCGACAACCCGTCGATCCCCGAGATCGAGACGACCGATGTGCCCCTCTGCCCTCTCTGCGGCCAGGGCGACTTCCACACGTTCGCCGAAGGCTACGACTACGAGCTTCAGACCTCGCGCAACAAGTGGCGCTTCGTCGAGTGCGAGGCGTGCAAGCACGTCTGGCTCAATCCTCGCCCCGCGATCTCCACGCTCGGCCTCATCTACCCCACTACGTACTACGCCTACAACTATGCCGCGAAGATCAATCCGATCGCGGTGAAGGCGAAGGAGATGCTCGACGTCGCGAAGATGAAGGCGATCCTCGCGCATCTGAAGCGCGCGCCGAGATCGTTTCTCGATGTCGGCTGCGGCGACGGGCGATTCCTGAAGGTGATGCGCAAGAAGGGCGTGCCACTCGCGCAGGACTACGGTCTCGAGCTCGATGACAATGTTCTACAACCACTCAAAGCAGCCGGCTACCAGGTCGCGTGCGAGCGCATTGAGGATTCGACGCTCGTTCCCGAGGGCACGCTCGATCTCGTCACGATGTTTCACGTCATCGAGCACGTCGATGATCCCGGGCCGGTCATCCGGAAGCTCGCGACGTGGATGGCGCCGGGCGGCGTGCTCGCTATCGAGACGCCGAATCTCGACGCGCTCGACCAGCGGCTCTTCCACGACAGCTACTGGGGAGGCTACCACATTCCCCGCCACTGGAATCTGTACACCGCCTCGACGCTCGCCCGGCAACTGAAGGATGCTGGCCTGGAGCCGGTGGCGACCATGTATCAGACAGGTCATTCGTTCTGGATGTACTCGGTGCACCACTGGATGCGGTTCGAGGGCAACCCGCATCCCCGCCTGGCCAAGCTTTTCGACCCGATCGGCAGTCTGGCCTTCCTGGCAGGCTTCACCCTATGGGACAAGCTCCGCGGGCTGTTTGGCTTCCGAACGTCGGCGGTCTTGATGCTCGCGAGGAAGCCCGAAACGGCGTGACGGTGCGGGCCGAGTCCTCGTCTTAGACGTAGACCCCTGGGGCCCAACGAGATGACGCTTCAGCTCGCCAGCAACGCCGCTTCGGAGACGCCTCTCGCGCCTCCCGCGGCGTCGCCACGCTTCGATCCATACCACCCGTTTCGCCGCACCCTCCTCACGCCGGAGCAGGTACGGACGCTCAGCGCGTTGCGCCCCGCGCGGGTCGTCGCCGCCACGCTGTGGTGCTGGCTCTGGATCATCGGCGCCTGGGCCGTCGTCGCGCACTGGACGCTCTGGTGGACGGTCGCGCTCGCGATCCCGGTGATCGGCACGCGCTACTACGCGCTCTTCATCATCGGCCACGACGGGCTGCATCGCCGGCTCTTCCACAATCGCGATCGCAACGACCTGTTCAACGATGTGTTCATCCTCGGCGCCCTCGGCGCGATCACGCGGATCAACAACCGCAATCATCTGCGTCACCACCAGCTTCTCGCGACGCATGATGATCCCGACCGCCATCGCCACGCGTGCTTCAACAAGTCGGAGATCGTCGAGGTCGTCGCCTTCCTCACCGGCATCACGAGCGTCTTCACGTCGGTGAAGAACGTCTTCTTCCCGACGGCCGGCATCAAGCACGATAATCCGTCCGACTCGATCGAGGTGCAGGGCGAGCCTGGAACCTCGCTCCTCTCGAAGCCGGAGTCGTACAACGTGCGCGACATGCTCATCCTCCTCGCCTGGCAGGCCGTGCTCATCGGCGGACTGTCGTGGGCGATCGGATGGTGGGCGTATCCCGTACTCTGGCTGCTGCCGGTGTTCGTCTTCACATACCTCGGCGACAATCTCCGCTCCTTCGTCGAGCACTCGCACCCCGAGGCCGACGTGAAGGCGGACATGCATCGCCTCGTCACGTACACGAGCAATGTGCTCGAGCGGCTCTTCGTCGCGCCGATGAACATGAACTTCCACGCCGCGCATCACCTCTGGGTCGGCGTTCCGTACTACAACCTGCCGCACGCCGACCGGCTGATGCGCGAGCATCCCGGCTCCTCGGCGCTCGAGTGGCGTAGCAGCTACTTCGGCTATCTCTGGCGTTACATGCGCGCCACGCCGATCGATGAATGCAAGGGGGGCCGATGACCACCACCACCGCGTCATTCACCCGCTTCGCTCCGCCACTCGGCGCCGCGACGCCGGAGCTCTCCGTCGTGATGCCGTGCCTCAATGAGGCGGACACGATCGCGATCGTGATCGAGAAGGCGCAGCGCGCGATCACGGAGAACGGGATCAACGCCGAGATCGTGATTGCGGACAACGGGAGCACCGACGGCTCGCAGGAGATCGCGCGCAAGCTCGGCGCTCGCGTCATCGCGGTCGATCAGCGTGGCTACGGCGCGGCGCTCATGGGCGGGATCAACGCCGCGCGCGGCACCTTCGTGATGATGGGCGACGCGGACGACAGCTACGACTGGGCCGAGATTCCGCGCTTCCTCGCGAAGCTGCGCGAGGGATTCGATCTTGTACAGGGATGCCGCCTCGAGACCGGCGGCGGCATCGTCAAGCCCGGTGCGATGCCATTTCTGCATCGCTGGTGGGGAAATCCGATGTTCAGCGCCCTCGCGCGCTGGTGGTTCCGCACGCCGATCCACGACATCCATTGCGGCATGCGCGCCTTTCGTCGCGACATGTGGCTGACGCTCGACCAGCGCTGCACCGGGATGGAGTTTGCGAGCGAGATGGTGATCAAGGCGAGCCTCTTCCAGGCGAAGACGGCCGAGATTCCGATCACGCTCTCGCCTGACGGTCGCACGTCGCATCCGCCGCATCTCAAGACCTTCCGCGATGGATGGCGGCATCTCCGCTTCTTTTTGCTCTTCAGCCCGCGCTGGCTGTTCCTGATGCCGGGTATCGCGCTTGTCCTCGCGGGGACGGTCGGCTACGCGCTCGCAATGCCGCGTTTGAGCATCGGCAAGATGACGTTCGACGTCCACACGCTGCTGTTCGCGAGCCTCGCGATCATCTGCGGCTACCAGTCGATCGCCTTCGCGTTGATGACGAAGGTGTTCGCGATCGTGGAAGGGCTGCTCCCCGAGGATCCGCGGCTCAACAAGTTTTTCGCAGTCGTCAATCTCGAGAGCGGGCTCGTGGTCGGTGGGCTCAGCATGCTCGTCGGGCTCGGCCTGTTAGGCGCCTCCGTGCATCAGTGGTCGAGCGTCGACTTCGGTGCACTGAACTACGAGCACACGATGCGCTGGGTGATCCCCGGCGTCATGCTCACCGCGCTCGGCTTTCAGACGATACTCTCGAGCTTCTTCGCCAGCCTCATGGGAATGCGCCGCCGGTGAGCGCGCCCGCTATGGAGCCGACTACGAACGCCGAGTTCGATGCGTACGCAGAGAATTACGATGAGGCGCTGGCGATGGGGTTGTCCTTCACCGGCGAGACGAAGGACTACTACGCATCGGGGCGCGTCGCGTGGCTCGCGAAGCGGCTCGCGGCGCGCAAGCACGTGGTGCGCAGCGTGATGGACTTCGGCTGCGGCACCGGCTCGGGCGTCCCGTTTCTCTTCGACGGACTCGGCGCGCGCATGGTGCACGGCGTCGACGTGTCCGCGCCGTCGCTCGACATCGCGCGCGCGACGCACGCGCGGGACGGTGCGACGTTTGCGCTCATCGAGGAGCGCATCGGGCCCACCTTCGATCTCGCCTTCTGCAACGGCGTCTTCCACCACGTTCCGGTGGCGGATCGTCCTGGCGCGGCGGCGTACGTGCGCGACGCGCTGCTGCCCGGCGGTTACTTCGCGCTGTGGGAGAACAACCCGTGGAATCCCGGGACCCGCTACATCATGAGCCGAGTTCCGTTCGATCGTGACGCGATCACGCTGACGCCGCCTGAGACGCGCAAGCTGCTGTGCGATGCCGGCTTCGACATCGTGACGACCGACTATCTGTTTTACTTCCCGCATGCGCTGCGCGCGCTGCGGCCGCTCGAGAGACTCCTCGCTCAGCTGCCGCTCGGCGGACAGTATCTCGTGCTCGCGCGAAAGCGGTGACCTCCCCGCTCGATCGCTGGCGCCTGCCGGCGAGCGCACGATGACGGACCTGCAAGCGGTGGTGGTGATCGCGCTCGCCGCACTGCTCGGGCGCTTTATCACGTTGCCGTCGCTGACTATGGGCGCCACTCGCGCGCTCGCGTGGCGTTGGCTGCCGCTCGTGCTCGGCGCGATCACGAGCGTCTTCGTCGCATGGCTGTGGGGCGGGCTCGACCAGGTTCCCGTCATCCATGACGAGTGGGCGATTCTGCTGCAGGCGAAGATCTATGCGACCGGGCATTGGACGGCGCCAGGGTTGCCTCTGCCGGAATTCTTCGAGCAGTACCACGTCTTCGTCACGCCGAAGCTCTTCCCCAAATATCCACCGGGGCACGCGATGCTGCTCGTGCCTGGCATTTGGCTGGGACTCCCCGGGCTGATGCCCGTGCTGATGCTCGGCCTGTGCGGCGCGCTCGTCTTCGAGGTCTCGCGTCGACTTACGAATCCCTGGGTCGGATTGTTCAGCTGGATATTCTGGCTGACGTGCACATCCGTGCTGGACTACGCGCCGAGCTACATGTCGGAATCGTCGACGAGCGCATTGTGGATGCTCGGATGGTATGCACTCATCAGATGGCTCGACGACGATGGACAACTCTGGTTGAATGTGCTCGCGGCCGCGATCGGATTTGGGATCCTCGATCGGCCGGTGACGATGGTCGTGTTTGCGTTGCCGATTGCTGTGATTATCCTTGCCCGCATCTCGAAGCGCCGAGGGTGGCGAGAGCTGAGGACGCCGATCGCGCTCGCATGCGCGACGGTCGCCGTGTGGGCGCTCTGGTGTCAGCGGACGACGGGAAACCCGCTGCAGGCGCCGTACGGACTGTACTCGCGTTACTACTTTCCCGACGACGTGATGGGCTTCGGTCTCACGGGGTTGCAGCCGCTGCGCGAACTCAATCCGGACATGCAGCAGTTCAACGAGTACGTGAAGATTCTGCACCGCGACTACACGATGGCGACGCTACCGGTGCAGCTCCGCGAGCGGGTAGTCTCGATTGCCGCGAACATGTGGGCAACGCGCGCTGCCTTTCTTCCGATCGCCGCGCTTGGGCTAATCACCACAGGGGCGTTTGTCTGGGTGGGCATCGGAACTGCAATGCTGCTCGTGCTCGCGTATCTCTCCGTGGGCCACGGGGCGCACTGGACTGCGTACTACGTCGAATTCCAGCCGGTGTTGGCGATACTCACGGTGATGGGCTGGTGGCGGCTCACGAGCCTGATTGCGGAACGAACCCTCGCGTGGCCCCTCAAGGTGCTACGGCCCGTGACTGCGGGAACGGTCTTCGGCATGATGGTGAGTGGCCTGATCCTGTTCCCCTACATCACTCGTTCCGCACCGTACATCGCCAGCAAGAAGATCGATCGCCGGGAGTACCAGAGCGATTTCCGCACGCTCCTCGCCATGGCTCCCCAAAAGCACATCATGGTGTTCGTTCGATACGCACCCAATCACAGCGCGCACGAGAGTCTCATTCACAATGAGCCAGACTTGAACGAGGCGCGTGCGTGGACGATGTACGATCGGGGCGCCGACAACGTGCGGCTGATGCGGCTCGATCGGGCGCGTGTTCCGTATCTGTTCGACGATGAGCACCGAGTGCTCGTGCAGCTCGACTCCACTGGCGCGCCGATTCGGAATCGAGTGATCGTGGAGCCCGGGTCACGATACTGAAAAGCAAGACTCTGCGGAGAGAGGAGGTCGTCATGACGTGGACATTTCCCATGCTCACCGCTCAAGCTGTTTCATTCCTGGTCGGGACCGTCTTCACCGTCAATGCACACACGACGTGCTTGCCGGTTGATAACACGGCAAAGGGAATTTGTGCGCACCTCATGATGTACGCGACGGCCACCAAGGATCCTTACAAGGCCGTTCGCGACAGCGTGAAGATTCCGCCGATCACAACAGCGGAGGTTCCAACACAGTTGGTACCGGTCACAACGGATGCGCCTCGGCCAGAAAGCATCCCAGCGTGCAATTATCTTAGTACTAAGATAACTCGCCTTCTCGAGTCGTAACGCTCCCTCAACGCACCCGGTTCGCGGTCCTATCGCACAGCGGCAGCCACTCGCCCTCGCCCTGTCGCCATTCCCAGGACACGTCCATCCGGTTTCCATCACTGCTGAAAGTGATCGTCGCACGCGTCTGGGACTCCGCGAATCTCCACACATGGCCCGACACGGTCGCACGGTAGCTCGGATGATTCCCCGCGTTGTCGAACATGCACGTGAAAAAGCCGCCCACGGCGTCATCGTATCCGAGGATCTCGGTGCCCTTGAATGGATGCTTGTCGATGAGCGCATCCCACTTGTGCAGCATGAAGAAGCCGCCTGGAAGCCACTCGTAGCTCTCTTCGCTCGTCCAGACTGCGGGATTGGCGCGCGAATCGGCCGGATTCTGCTCCGGCCCGCCGAACGACTCGCCTCTTGCTCGCCACGAGCCCGCCCAGACATCCAGCAGTCGATGCGCGGGAGCGCGCTGCGTCGATTTCGGTGCGGTGGCGTCGATCATGGCGTGCATCTCCTTGCAGCGGGAAGAGGGTCTCCGTGCAAAGCTAGCCGACCGACCCCATCTTGTTCTCCCCCGCACCCGACACCCCATCGCCCTCGCGCTCCGTGAGCAGCCGCGATCCGCGCTGGTACGTGAGGTACGAGTACGCCCACTCGATGAGCACGATCACGCGATTGCGGAAGGTCGCGAGATACATGAGGTGGATGAACAGCCAGAACCACCACGCGATCTGCCCGCGCAACTTCACCGGCCCGATCTCGGCGATCGCACGATAGCGTCCGATCGTGGCAAGATTCCCCTTGTCGCGATACTTGAACTTCTCCGTCGGCAGATCGGCGAGCCGCCGCTTGATGTTCTGCGCCGCGAGCTTCCCCATCTGATTCGCCGCAGGCGCCACGGCGGGCACCAGCTGGCCGTTATCCTGGTTGATGGCGGCGAGATCGCCCGCGACGAAGATGGTCGGATGCCCCGGCACCGAGAGATCCGGCGCAACGAGCACACGCCCCGCGTGGTCCATCGGCGCGTCGAGCGTGCGCGCCAGCGGCGAAGCCTGATTCCCGGCGGCCCACAGCACCGTCCGCGTCGGGATCCGCTGGTCCCCCACGTACACCGCATCCTTCTCGATGCGAGTGACGACGGCATTCAGATGAACCTCGACCCCGAGCCCCTGCAGATCCTTGAGAGCGCGCGCGGCGAGATCCGGCTCGAACGCCGTGAGCAGCCGCGGTCCGCCCTCGAGCAGCAGGATCTTCGTGTCGCGCGGATCGAAGTTCCGAAAATCGTCGAGCATCGAGTGGTGCGCAATGTCCGGCAAAATCCCCGAGAGCTCGACACCCGTCGGGCCACCGCCGACGATCACGAAGCGCAGCCACGACTCACGATCTTCCGGCGCGGCCTTCTCCGCCTCCTCGAATGCGATCAGAAAACGATGCCGCACCTTGAGCGCATCCTCGAGGCTCTTGAGCCCCGGCGCCAGTGACTCCCACTCGTCGTGCCCGAAGTACGCGTGGCGCGCTCCCGACGCGATCACGAGGTAGTCGTACGGCAGCGCGACCTTTCCCTCGTCCGCGAACACGATCTGCTTCTCGACGTCGATCGAGTCGACCTCGGCCATGAGCACGGTCGTATTGGTGTTCTTGCGCAGCAGCCACCGTATCGGCGACGTGATGTCGCTCGGAGCAAGCACCGCCGTCGCCACCTGGTAGAGCAGCGGCTGGAAGAGGTGGTGGTTCGTCCGATCGACGAGCGTGATGTCCACGTCCGCCTTGCGCAGTCCGCGCGCAGCGGTGAGGCCAGCGAAGCCACCGCCGATGATCACGACTCGAGCTTTGGTCATGCGGTTGGTATCGTCTCCACACGTTCGGGGCGTCCGCCGAGCAGGCGCGCCGCGACGGAAATGAGCAGAACGAGTATGATGAGTAACACGCTGTAAGCCGCCGCAGTTCCAAAGGAGAGGTTGCGAAGCTGCGCCAGAATCTCCATCGAAATCGGGCGGTTGGCATGCGTGTAGAGCACGATCGAGGCAACAAACTCGCCGACGGCGGTGATCGCAGCGAGCGTCGCACCCGCCGCGAGCCCGGGGCGTGCGGCAGGAATCACGACGCGGCGCATCGTGAGCCACCAGCTCGCGCCGAGCCCGCGCGCGGCGTCCTCGAGCGACGGATCCATCTGGCGAAGCGAGCTCTCGACGGCGCTCGTCACGAGCGGGATCCCGCGCACGAAGTACGCGAGCGGCAAGATCCAGAAGGTGCCGACGAGCAGCAGCCGGAGCTGCGACGGCGCATTGCGGTCGAAGGTCGAGGCGAGGCCGATCGCGATCGCGGTCGCCGGAATCGCCCACGGGAGCACGACGAGCAGCTGCAGCGCGCCGCGCGCCGCGAAGCGCCTCCGCACCAGCAGATAGGCGGCGACGAAGCACACGACGATATTCGCGACAGTCGCGAGCAACGCCATCGAGATGCTGTTGCGCACCGGCAGCCAGAGCTGCGGATCGGTTGCCAGGCGCTTGAAGTTGTCGAGCGTGTACTCGGGCGGAAGCACCTGCGTGGTCCACGCGCCATCGCGCGCGAAGGCGACGAGGAGGATCATCGCGTGCGGAAGCACGAGCACGAATACGAAGGCCACGGCGATGAGCGGCGCGAGCCGGGCGATCGGCCCGCGCAGCGTAATGCGCGTGCTGCTCCCCTTCCCTGTGAGCGCGTACGAGCGGCGGCGCTCGAACCAGCGCAGCAGGAACAGCGCGCTGACGGCGGCGAGCGCCATCACCGTCGTCTCGACGTAGACCATTCCCATCGCGCCGTTGAGCTTCGACGCCACGATCTGCGTCGACAACACGCGGAGCCCGCCGCCGAAGATGTACGGCGCCGAGAATGAACCAAGCGCGCTCATGAAGACGAGGAGCATCGATCCCGCGAGCGCTGGCGTGACGAGCGGCAGCGTCACCTTGCGCAGGCGAAACGTCGTCGACGCACCGAGTCCGGCGGCCGCCTCGTCGAGACTGCTGTCGAGTCGCTCGAGGCCGGCCGAGACGAAGAGGAAGACGTAGACGTACATCGTGTAGGCATGGACGAAAATAATCGCCCAGATCCCCGTGAGCCGCCACGGCGGATCGGACAGGTGCAGCACCCGCTGAACGGCTCGCGTGACGACACCGCTCTCGCCGTACAGAAAGAGGAAGGCGATGACGCCGACCAGCGGCGGCAATGCGGCCGGCAGCGTCGCGACTCCCTGCAGGAATCGCCGCCCGCGAAATTCCACTCGGCTCAGCACGAATGCGAGCGGCAGCCCCACCGCCGCCGCGCCGATCACCGATCCGACCGAGATCACCAACGTCGTCCACAGCGCCTCGCGGTCGCTCGGACTGTTGGCGAACTCGCGCCAGTAGCCGAGGCCGTGCGCGAAGGAGCCGACGACTGTCGTGATGTTCGGGTACACGACGGACCAGAGCAGGAGCGCCAGCACCGGTATCGCGAGCGCCCACGAGAGGCGCTGGTCTGCCTTGATCTTCATCGCGAATTTCTCACGACGCCACCACGGACACAGGCTCGCGCACGACGCGCACCGATACCTTGTCGCCCTCGCGCACGTCGCGATCGGTACTCTGCAGCTCGACCTCGGTGCTCTCATCGACGCGCACGCGATAGACGAGCTGCGTACCGGCGAAGCGCCGGTCTGTGACGATGCCCGCCCAACCGGTACCGTCCTTCACGAAGGCGAGCGCATCGGGCCGCAGCACCGCCAAGACATCGCGCACACCGTTGAGCGATGCGGATGCGTGCGCCGCAAACGTCGTCGCCGCGCCCGCGACGTGCACCGTCACCTTCGCGCCATCGAACTCCCCCGGCACGAACGTCGCCCGCCCGATGAACTCCGCCACCGAGCGCGACACCGGATTGTCGTGCAGCTCCTCTGGCGCGCCCACTTGCAGCAGCCGACCATTCTCCATCAGCGCGACGCGATCCGCTACCGCAAAAGCGTCCTCCTGATCGTGCGTGACGAAGAGCGCGGTCAGTCCGAGCCGTCGCAGCGTCGCGCGGAGCTCGTCGCGCGTGCTGCGGCGGAGATTCGGATCGAGGTTCGAGAGCGGTTCGTCGAGCAGAAGTACCGGCGGCTCGATCACCAGCGCGCGCGCGAGGGCGACGCGCTGCTGCTCGCCGCCGGAGAGCGACTGGATCGCGCGCGGCGCGGCGCCCCCCAACCCCACATTCGCGAGCGCTTCCGCCGCGCGGGCGCTTCGCACCGACTTCGAGACGCCACGCGCCTCGAGCCCGAAGGCGACGTTCTGACCGACGGTCATGTGCGGGAAGAGCGCGTAATGCTGGAAGACCATCCCGAAGCCGCGCACGCGCGGCGCGCGCGCTGTGATGTCCTTCCCCTCGAGCCACACCTTCCCCGAATCAGGTGGCTCGTAGCCCGCGACCATGCGCAGCGTCGTCGTTTTCCCGGAGCCGCTCGCGCCCATCAGCGCGACGAGCTCGCCGCTCGCGATCTCGAGCGAGAGAGAATCGACCGCGAGCTTGTCCTGGAAGCGGCGCGTGAGCTTGTCGAGGGACAGCCGCGCGGCGCCGCCCATCAGCTCTTCTTGCTCCGATTGCGGATGTTGGAGTCCCAGTAGCGCATCCACTCGTCGAGATGCTTCGCGAGTAACGCGCGGTCCAGCGGCATCGGCTTGATCTTCGTCTTCGCGTCGCGCACCCACTCTGGGAGCGAGTCGAGCGGAATGTCCGTTCGCGCGGGGATGCGGTAGAACTTCCGCGATGCCGCCTCGAGCGCGGCCGGCGTCGACACGAACTCGTAGAACTTCCTCGCGAGCTCCGGATGCTTCGTCCCCTTCACGATCGCGATCGCGTCCACGAGCACCGGCGTGCCGCTCGACGGAATCACGTACTGCACGGGAATCTTGAAGCGCCCGCGCAGCGACGCGATGTCCGGCATGTCGTAGAGCGAGATGAGCCCTTCCTGGCGGCCGAGCTTCTGGTAGAGGACTCCGGGATCGAGCGCGTACTCCTTCGTGTTCGCATCGAGATGACGGAGCCACGCGTAGCCGGAATCCGGCGAGCCCGACGCGCCCATCCCCCGCACGATCATCGCGCCGAAAATCGCGCGCATGCTCCCACTCGGCAGCGGATCCCGAATGATGACCTTCCCCTTCCACTTCGGATCCAGCACGTCGTCCCAATCCTTCGGCGCGTCGGCCGCGGAGATCGCGTCGCTGTTGTACGCGATGACCTCGGGAGTGAGATAGGTGCCATACCAGAAATCGGAGTCGCCCTTCGCCTCAGGCGGAACGACGCCAGCCCACGACGGCTTGTACGCGCTCAGCAGTCCCGCAGCAGCCGCGCGATCGAACACCTCCGTCGGCGCGCCGAACCAGACGTCGGCCTGCGGGTTCGCCGCCTCGCTGCGCAGCCGATCGAGCACATCCTGCGAGCCCATGTCGACCCACTGCACGTCGACGGTCGGATTCGCCTTCTCGAAGCCGGCCTCGTAGTACTCGAGGAGATCCTTCCCGTGAGGAGAATACACGGTGAGCACGGTGCGCCCGTCGCCCTTGCATGCGGCGAATGCGACAAGCGCGACCAATGCCGCACGCGCACGCATCATGGCGACACCGCGTGCGCCGCGGGTGTCGGACTCACGATCGGAGGGCCGAGCAGATTCACGAAGATCCTCGCCGCACCTGGAACGCCAGCCGGAAGCTGGCGGAAGAACGCAAGCGTCGTATAGATGTAGCTCCCGCGCCCCACGGCCGCGCGCAGAATGCCGCCGGGGTTCGCCGGCTCGCCGGGATCGTTCGTCGAAATCACGGTCGTGTAGTGCGAGTCGATCGTCGACGGCATGTAGAGCGCACGGTCCTGCACCCAGCCACGCCAGTCCGCATCGGTGATCCGATTCGGCACCGAGAGTAGCGGATCGTCGGGCGCGAGCACAGTGATCGGCGATGCCTCGTCCGTCACGCGCGCCGCCGGTGACGAGAGTGTGATCGGATACGGCATCATCCCCGCCTGCGCCATCTCCCCCTGTCCGTACTGCACGACCATCGTGCCGCCCTGGCTCACCCATTCGAACAGCCGCGGGTTCTGCGCCGCGAGCGACGGATCCGCCTGGTACGCGCGCGTGCCGATCACCACCGTCGTGAAGCGCGAGAGATCCGCCGCCGCGAGCCCGCGCGCATCGAGCAGCCTCACCGGCACGCCGAGCTCGGCGAGCATCGGCGCGCTGTTGTCGCCCACGCCCTGCACGTACGCGACGTTGACGCCGTGCGGCAGCTGCACCTCCACCGCTTCGATCGCCATCGTCGCCGCGCGCACGATCGTCTGCGGACGGATGTGATCATACCGGATCGCGACGTAGCCACTCTCGAATTTCTGGCCACCGCTCTCCGCGACCGCCGTGATAACGTGCCGTCCCGCCGGCAGCGTCCCGCGCACACGAAATACGACGGTCTGCTCCGCACCCATGCCGCCGAGCGACACTTTGCGCGCGAGCGTATCCGCATCGAGCCCGAGCGGCAGCTCGAGGCGCACAGTCGCATCGCGTGCTGTTGCGAACGCCGAGCGAACTGTGACGCGTAGCTCACGGTCCAGCGGCGCGTTGGCACGCGCGTAGGCCACCGCGCCGTCGAGCGTCACCGAGATCGCGGGGACCACCGCGAGTGGGCGCTCCTCCTCGCCGCGCGCGGGATTCGCGACGCGCAGCACGAGCGGCGCCCGAACGATCGCCCCGCCAGCGAGATGGATGGTCGCGAAGGCCGTGCCCGAAGCACTCGACTCCGCCGTGCGGGTGCTCACCGCCGAGGCGAAGAGATCCGTCGTGCGCGGAGGGGTGAGCCACCAGGGCGCCGTGAGCGCCGCACCCCGCACCGCAAACGTCCACGCGGCCGAGCTGTCGTGCGCGATCGTCCGCGCGCGCGCCGGCGCACCGCCAACCGGCTGCCACGCGATCGCACTTCCGTCAAGGGTGACGGAATCAATCGTGAGCTTCGGGAGACCGCGATCGTAGACGACGACACTCACCCGCATCGAGTCGCCAAGCGCGAGCGCGTCGCGCGGAACCGTCGCCTCGATCCCGATGCCACTCGCGAGCTCGATCGCGTGTGCGGCCGTCCCGCGAAGGATCGCGAGTGATTCCGCAGCGTCGTGCGACGCCGAGCCGTCGATCGCCCGCGCGAGCCGGTCGATACGCTCCAGCGCCGGAACCAGTGCCGCCGGATGCGCGGGATCGTATCGCACACCGATCGCCGCCAGCGCCTTCACCAGCGAGTCCGCGCGCGGTCGCTGCGCCGCAGACACCTCGGCCCTCACGCGACCATACGTCGTATCGATGCCATCGAAGATCGAACGCTCGGCGCTCGCATCCTTCGGCGCCGGCGCGCGCGAGTCCTCGCGGCGCACCGAGCCCGCGACGAATCCCTTGCGCTGCAGCTGGCCGAAGCCTTGCGAGAGATGCTGCGAGCGGCTCTCGCCCGCGATCTCGGCATAGCTGCGTCCGAGCAGCGGGCTGTATTCGCCGGCGTTGTAATGGAAAGTCGCGCCCTCGCCCGACCAGTACGAAGTCGTGCGATAGAACTTGAGTGGCGTCCACGGCGGGAGTTCGGATGTTTTGCTCGCCGGATAAGCGTGGTTGCCTGCCGAGTCGTACGCCTCGCGCGCGAGAATTCCCGCCACCTGGTGATGTCCGTGTCCATCGCGCGGCGTCCCCGAGAAGACACTGATCACGATCTGCGGCTTGAACGCGCGGATCACCGTCACCACATCCGCGAGCAGCGTGTCGCGCGGCCAGTGGCTGAACGTCTCGGCCGCGC
>JBDSHG010000070.1:0-6481 GCA_039918615.1 Gemmatimonadaceae bacterium
CGTGTTACGCACCCGTTCGCCGGTCACTCCAGAGTTGCCCCCAAAGTGCCCTCGACTTGCATGTGTTAAGCACGCCGCCAGCGTTCGTCCTGAGCCAGGATCAAACTCTCCAATAACTAGTTTGAACTTGCTCATCAGAACACTGTCACGCTGTTCTATGACAGCGTATCCGAATCACGAAATTGTTCAGATTTGAACTCTCCCCCACACCCTGAACGGCGCAGGATCAACGAGTTCGCCTCGCACAACCTCACTCTTCGATCTCAATTGTCAAACAGCAGACTTCACATTTTTGTCGCCCTGCCAACAGTCACTCGAGCGAACCACTCATTCGCCGCACACACCCTGTCACGCACCGCGTGCCAGACCATGCACCAACCAAGTTCCTGACCACGAAGGAACGCGCTGTTGGGCGCGTCTACATAGCCAATTCACTCTCTGGTCGCCATAACCTCCGCGTATTCAGCGACAGCCACCCAATCTAGCGGATGCGCACACGTGTGTCAAGGCAAGAGCACAGAAAACTCCTACGCCCTCGCACCGCTCGCATCCGTCTCTTCTATCCGTACACCTAGACCGTCCGCCCCACCCCGCCTCCGCACGCTCGCTGAAAAAAACCAGGACACTCGACTCGAGTGCCCCGGTCTGCTGCCTCCGCGAACGGTGGAAAGTTTGCCGATCAGGCGCCGCTCCGCACGTGCAACCTGAATGTGCCCGGATTGAAGTCCGCCACCGACGGACCCGTCGAGAAGCCGCCCGTCACATTCACCGTATACGTCCCCGGCTGCAACGTCGTCGAGATGTACGAGCAGCGTGAGCCCGGGAACGTCATCAGCCCGGTCGCGGATGAGGTGTTGTCGTTGGTGCCCACCACCGAGCTCGCAGAATTGAGCACCGTAATGAGCGTGTTCATCTCGAGCGCAAAGCCGCACGAGCCGATCGCCCCCGAGGTCTCGAACGTGTACACGCCGGCGGTGGGGATCGCCACCTGATACGAGATGACGTTGTTCTGCGTCGCGCTCTGCCCGTACACCCAGCCGTTCACGAACACGCGCCCCGTCACCCCCACCTGCTCCGCAGGAAGGCCGATCGGAATCGACGCGTCGACGGAGCCGTTCGACGCCACCGTGACGGCGGTCGGCACACCGCCGCCGGTCGCCCATCCGTACCGGCGCCCCGGGAACCCAATGATGCCATCGCCATTCTCATCCTGTCCGGCGACGACGTAGTACGAGCCGGCGGAGAGGCCGTCGAGCTTGTAGGAGAGATCCGCGTCGGCCTTCACCGTCTTCACTACCGCCCCCGTCGTCGCATCGATCGCTTCGACGTACACATCCATCGTCGGTCCATGCGTGCCGGTGACTGCGTTGTACGCATCGACGCGTCCGTAGCCGGTGCGCGTGTCGAAGCCCGGCGGCCCGATGTCGACTGCGGTGCTCGTGAGACGGTCGCGCAGCTGCGGGCCGGTCATCCCCGGATTCGCCGCGAGCACGAGCGCCGCGACACCAGAGACGTGCGGCGCCGCCATCGACGTGCCCGTGTAGAACGCATAGGCGGGACCGATGACTTCGCCGTAGAGCGGATCGTCGAAGAAGTTCCAGACGGTCGACAGAATGCCGCTCGTGCCGCCCGCAGCGGTTCCCGGTACGTCGAAACGAAAATCGCCACCGGGCGCGGAGAGCGAGACGAACGCATTCGTCGATGAGTAGCTCGTGAGCTGGCCATCGGGGCCGAGTGCGGCGACCGAGATCACGCTCGGATACGATGCCGGGAAGTTCGGCTGCGACGTCGCATCGTTGCCCGCCGAGGCGATGATCACGGAGCCGGCGTTGATCGCGGCTGCGACTGCGGCGCCGAGCGTGGAGTCGCTGGGGCCGCCGAGGCTCATGTTGATGATAGGTGCGCGATTGGGCGCGACGACGGGATTGCCGCCGGCGCCTTCCGCGGGAAGACCGGCCGCGTAGAGAATTGCCTGCGCGATGTCGAAGTCGTAGCCGGAGCCGTCGATGCCGAGCGCGCGGATCATGCGGATGCGCACGTTCCAGTTCACGCCGGTGACGTTGTTGCCGGCGTTGTTCGTCGCGCCGATGGTGCCGGAAACGTGCAGCCCATGATTCGCGATGTTCTCGGGCGCGTAGCAACCGTTCGCATTGTCGGCGACGACGGCGATCGGCATCGTCGGATCGGGATCGGGGCCTGGCGTCGCATCACCGTCGAAGCGATAGATGTCGGGGCCGCCGTCGCAGCGCGGGTACGGACCACCGGCGGTCGCGGAATCGTCCTCGACGAAGTCGTAGCCGCCCGCCATGTCGAGATTCGGCACGAGATCGGGGTGTTGATTGATCCCGTCATCGATGACGGCGACGGTGACCGCGGCAGCGCCGGTGTCGGGGATGGCCCATGTGCGCGGCGCGTCGATCATGTTGTAGTGCCAGTATTGAATCCGGCTCGCTCCCGCGCCGGCGAAGCGCAGTCCCTCGGCGCCCGGCGTCGTGGATGCGCGCGCGTCGCGGAGCTGGCTCAGCATCGCCTGCGTGAGCTTGACCCTTGACTCTGGTCCGCGGCTCATCAGACGATCGAGGCTCACCGACGCGATGGCGGGGTCGGCGCGAAGCGCGCTCATGACCGCGTCACGCGTCGCTTCGTCGCGCACGCGAAGTCGCGCGGCGCCGATCGTCGGCGAGACATCGGTGACCACGAACATGGATGCGGCTGGATGCGCGGCGAGCCGCGCGCGGATGGTCGTGCCGACTTCACGTGCATCGGCGATCGAGCGAACGGACATCGCGCTCGCGCGTCCGCCGCTCAGCGCCTCATTGCGAAAGATCACGTTGATGCGTGGGTTCTTGCCGCGGAGAGTGGTGAGATTCGCGAGCGGCGCGCGCCCGTGCGCGCCAACGAAGCTCTGCGCGGGGATGCGTGCTTCACCCGGATTGATCGTCACGTGTCCTGAGATACTGCGCGACGAATTGTGCGTGGAGTCCGAGCAGGCGGTCGCGGCGGTGAACGCACCGGCGATGACGATTGCTCGCGCAAGCGAACGAGAGAGGGCGGCCATGCAAACCTCGGGACGACAGGAAATGGACGAGCGGATGGAGCGGCTCGTCGGCCATTGGGCGGGCGCCCAATTTGACGACGGAACGTTGCACCCCCGACCGCGGTCCGGCAAGCAAGACGACGCGGCGTGTCACGGCTGGCGTGCCCCTTGCTTGCGAAAGTGTGCGTACTTCCGGATTGCATGCACGTTCAACCATTGCGAGCGAGGGTGTTCACTCATGGCAACGCGGAAGAAGAGCACGCGAAAGAAGAGCACTCGGAAATACGGGAAGGCGGCGGGCAAGAGTGTGGAACGCGCCATGAAGAAGCGCAGCAAGGGGACGCTGCGTAGCGGGAAAGGAGGAAAGGGCGGGAAGGTGAAGAGCAGGAAGCAGGCGATCGCGATCGGGCTGTCCGAGGCGCGGAAGAAGGGTGCAAAGGTGCCCGCGAAGCGAAAGACGACGGGTGGGCGAAAGAAGACGGCGTCGAAGCGAAAATAGGGCCTTTGATGCGCAGAGGAGATTTTATTCGCGGAGTCCGGTACACGCGCTATGTTCGATAGATACCCCAGCGGACCCAGCGATGACTCTCCAAGCAATGACCCGGTGTGCAGCGATGGTTGCGCTCATGGCGGGCGCGCCACGAATGGCGGCACAGAAGCCGGCGGCCAAGTCCGGGTCGATCGGAATCATGGGCGGCGTCTCGTTTCCACGCGGCTCGGACTTCACGGCCATCTCGAAAACCGGATGGAACGCGGGGGCGCTCATTCGACTCGGCGTGCCGAGTTACCCGCTGAGCTTTCGCATCGATGGGCAATGGCACCAGTTCGCGGGCAAGTCGACAGTGAGGCCGGATGTCGGGGGATACCAAACTGATTTGCGCATTATCGATGGCACGGCCGACTTCGAGTGGGCCGTCGGCGGAGCATCGGCGTCGAACTTTTACCTCATTGGCGGCGGTGGCATCTACGGACTCCGAGGCAAGACGCTCGTGACGCCTGGAAACGTGCCCGGCGGAACAGAGTCGACGGTCACCGAAAGCGCAACGAAGTTCGGATGGAACGCGGGTGCGGGCTTCCGCTTCCGGATGGCCACCTACGGCCTGTTCATCGAGGCGCGGTACCACTCGGTGAGTGGCGGGCACTCGGTCGACGGATCGTCGAGCACAAAGGCGCTGCACTTCATCCCGCTGGATATCGGGATCACGCTGTAGTGCGGTGGTGATCGTCGAATCGGGGAATGATTATGATTCGACCATGTCCATCACGGATGCGGAGCTCGCCCGCGTCATCGGGCTCATCACACGTGACGTCGAACACACGATCAGCGCGCGCGTGCGAGAGGTCGTTCCGGATACAGTTGACGAGCTGCGCGACTCCTATTGGTGGACTGAGCGCGATCTCGCGTCGCTGACGGAACAATACGTCTCGGATGTGCAGCAGGGGTTCATGGATTGCCATATCGATACGACGTGGCCCGCGTGCCCGCGGCATCCGAATCATCCGCTCTGGTTCCATGACGATGCATGGCACTGCGATCGCGACGGCGTGCCCCTCGCCCAACTCGGCGAGCTCGATTCGATTCTGCCTCCGCGGCCTCCGGACCCGCCATTCACGCCCGGGAGATTCATTCGGCGGCCGAAGTCGGGTTGACGACGTGTCAGATGGTGGGCAGGCCGCTGAGAAAGTCGAGCACTGCGCGATTGAACAACGCCGGCCGCTGTAGCGGCGCGAAGTGGGACACACCATTCAGAATCACCAGCTCGGCGCCGGGGATCGTGTGCGCGAGATACTCGCGCACTGACCTCTGCCACTGGCAGCCCCTGCGCGAGCAGGTCGCTGTTGTGGGAGTGCCTCAGTACATAGGGTGAGCACTTATCGAGCTTCGCTGCCTTTCGGTTAGGATCGAAGTGGCGTCGCACCAGCGAGCGCATATCCGGTGGCGCGCCTGCCCCGCTCGGGAAGATGAGGTCGTGATCCTGCCACCGTGCACCGCGCAGCTGGCGTTCGGCAATGACCACTTTTCCATGGGTCTTGAGTGCTTCGACGACATTCCCAGGGATCGTGCCGGTGCGGCGCGAGCGCGTGGTCTTGCAGTCCTCGAATTGCAAAATCGCAGATTTCGCCATCAGCTTGTACTCGGACTTTTACCAGCCGCGCATTTTCTCGCTCGTTTGCGTGATATTTTGTCACGTATGAATTCTTGCGTGAGAATCGCAGCCTTAGCCGTCGCCTTCGCGGCCACCCCTTTGTCAGCGCAGAAAACCGCTGCAAGACTCGATGCCGCGACAGCGGGGCGGTTCGCCGCGCTAGCACTTGCGTGCGTACAGAAGGAATACCCGAACAAAATTGCGCACGTCCTGAATTCGCCCAATGATGTAAAGCCACCGCATGAGCTGACGCCGGCTTTTTACGGGTGCTTCGATTGGCATTCCTCAGTGCACGGACACTGGCTACTCGCGAAACTCGTTCGTGAGTTCCCGCAGGCGCCTTTTGCGACCGATGCGATGACGGCCCTAAAGTCAAACATCACACCAGCGCACATCGCGGGTGAGGTCGCTTACATCGAGGGGCCTGGGCGCGAGTCGTTCGAGCGCCCATATGGTCTCGCTTGGCTTCTGCAGCTCGCCGCTGAACTGCGTGATTCGCAGACACCTGATGCAACAGCGTTGTCTCTCGCACTCGCGCCGTTGGAAACCGCGGTTGTCGCGCAGCTCGAGTCGTGGCTTCCGAAGCTCGCGTACCCTATACGCGAAGGCGAACATGCGCAAACCGCCTTCGCTTTTGGATTAATTCTCGACTACGCGCGAGGAACAGATTCCGTACTGGCTCGGGTGGTAACACGGAAGATTCGTGAATTTTATCTCAAGGACCGTGATTGTCCGATCAACTACGAGCCATCCGGACAGGACTTCTTGTCGCCTTGTATCGCGGAGGCCGACGTAGTACGCCGCGTAGTGCCACCTGCAGAATTCGCCGCGTGGCTGACGAAGTTTCTTCCACAAATTCCCACGAATGGTTCAGGCGTGTGGCTGCGCATCGGAATTGTTACCGATAAGACCGACGGAAAGCTTGCCCACCTTGACGGGCTGAATTTGAGTCGCGCGTGGATGCTTCAGGGGATCGCTGCGGGCTTGCCGGCGAACGATCGACGGATTCGCGCGCTACTCTCTGCCGCAGACATTCATGCCGCGAGCGGCCTCGCTGCGGTTACAGGAGAGCACTACGCTGGGGGCCATTGGCTGGGCAGCTTCGCCACTTACCGCGTCACACGTCGAGGCATCGGATCACGTGCTTCGCGCGCATCGGTACATTGAGGCCGTTTCCGCCGGCAATGCGGGAGCTGCGATCGCATGGGATACGGTGCGACCATTTTCCCTGGCTTAAGCAAAACCGCGGATGTGGCAGTACAAAGGGGCACCCCAATGGAGTGCCCCTTTGTGATAT
>JBDSHG010000071.1:0-3386 GCA_039918615.1 Gemmatimonadaceae bacterium
GCGACGGACAATGCGGGCGACATTCTCAACGATCTTCGTCGCACGTACAACCGCGCACGTCAGGCGCAGATCACGCAGGAGATCGCCGAGATCGTCGGCGGTGCAGAGGCACTGAGCGGTTGACGCACCCACGACCCACGCTTCAAACGCCGGAGCGCGTGCTTCGGTCTGACCTTTTGGAAATCAATCATGGCTGACCACAATATCGGAAAGGTCGTGCAGGTCATCGGTCCGGTGCTCGACGTCGAGTTCGAGTCCGAGAACCTTCCCGAGATCTTCAACGAGATCACGATCGACCAGCTCGCCGAGGGCGGCACGCAGGTGAAGCTCGCTGCCGAAGTGCAGCAGCACATCGGCCGCAATCAGGTGCGCGCGGTCGCGATGTCGACGACCGACGGTGTCGAGCGCGGCATGCGCGTCACCGACACGGGCTCGCCGATCACCGTTCCGGTGGGCGCGCCCGCTCTCGGCCGCATTCTCAACGTGCTCGGCGAGCCCGTCGATAACGGGCCGGCCATTCCGAAGGACGCGCTGCGCTGGTCGATTCACCGTCCGAGTCCGGACTTCGTCGATCTCGAGCCCAAGACGGAGATCTTCGAGACGGGGATCAAGGTCATCGATCTCATCGCCCCGTTCGTGAAGGGTGGAAAGATCGGTCTCTTCGGTGGCGCCGGCGTCGGCAAGACGGTCATCATCCAGGAGCTGATCAACAACGTGCAGAAGGGGCACGGCGGCCGGTCGGTGTTTTGCGGCGTGGGCGAGCGCACGCGCGAAGGCAACGATCTCTATCTCGAGTTCAAGGAAGCGAACATCCTCGACTCGGTGGCGCTCGTGTACGGCCAGATGAACGAGCCGCCGGGCGCGCGTCTGCGCGTCGGGCTGTCGGGGCTCACGATCGCCGAATACTTCCGCGACGTCGAGAACCAGGACGTGCTGCTCTTCATCGACAACATCTTCCGCTTCACGCAGGCAGGCTCCGAAGTGTCGGCGCTGCTCGGCCGCATGCCGAGCGCCGTCGGATATCAGCCGACGCTCGCGACGGAGATGGGCGATCTGCAGGAGCGCATCACGTCGACGAAGAACGGCTCGATCACGTCGGTGCAGGCGATCTACGTTCCGGCGGACGACATCACGGATCCCGCGCCGGCGGCCGCGTTCGCGCACCTCGATGCGACGGTCGTGCTCAGCCGTGCCCTCACGGAGATCGGCATCTATCCCGCCGTGGATCCGCTCGCGTCGGGCTCGCGCATTCTCGCCGCGCAGTACGTCGGTGAGCGCCACTACAACGCGGCGAACGGCGTGCAGCGCATTCTCCAGCGCTACAAGGAGCTGCAGGACATCATCGCGATCCTCGGCATGGACGAGCTGGGCGAAGACGACAAGCGCATCGTCGGCCGCGCGCGTCGTGTGCAGCGCTTCCTGTCTCAGCCGTTCGCGGTCGCCAAGCAGTTCACCGGCATCGATGGTAAGTACGTCAAGCTCGAGGATACGGTGGAGTCGTTCGAGCGAGTCGTCGCGGGCGAGTTCGACGAGCTTCCCGAGCAGGCGTTCTACATGGTTGGCTCGATCGACGAAGCCGTCGAGAAGGCCAAGACGCTGAAGAGCTGAGCCCGTGCTGAAAGTCCAGGTCATCTCGCCGGAAAAGGTGCTCTTCGAGGGCGACGCGACCTCCGTAGTCGCGCCCGGCTTCGACGGCGAGCTCGGCATCCTCTCGGGGCACGCGCCGATGATCACGGCGCTCGGTACCGGTACGCTCCGCGTGGAGGGCGCGGCAGGGACTCAGCGCTTCGCTGTCGAGGGCGGCTTCCTGCAGGTGGTCGACGATCAGGTGCGCGTCGTCACGGAAAAAGCGACGACCGTCTAGCCTCGCACGCACATTGCATTGAAGGAGCGCGGGCCGCACTGCTGGGTCCGCGTTTTTTTTGGAGCCTCTCGTGAAAGCACCTCGCTCGCTGTCGGCTGTCGCAGTCATGCTCGCATCCGCGCTCTCGCTCGCAGCACCGGCGCGCGCGCAGATGCTGGGCGCACCCGTGCTGCAGAATGCATTCACGAATCCCGGCTTCACGCTCGGCCTCGATTTCGGCACGAGTAGCGACTTCAGCTCGTACGGCGGCGCGGTGGCGTGGGCGCCGAGCAACGGTATTCTCCAGCTTGCGGGCGGCGTCGGGTATCTCGATCCGAAGAATGGTTCGGGGACGGCGACGTACGGAGCGCGACTGATGGTGCCGGTGCTCAATCGAACTTCCGCGTTCGGTGTGGCGCCATTCGTCGGGATGGGTGGCGCGAACTTCGATGGCGTGAACGTCTGGCAGATTCCACTCGGAATTTCGGCGGGCTATCGCAGGGCGATCGGCGAGAATGGACGTGGCATTTCCGCCTATGTTTCGCCATTCTATACGTGGAACCGCGTTCGCGAGAACGGCTCCACAGATGGCCATGGTCTGTTTCGCGTATCGGTTGGCGTCGACGCCGCAGTACTTCCGCAGATAGGCGTCACGGTCGGATACGAAGTGGGCAAGAATGCCGGCGAGGGCGAGATCGGCGCGACCGGCGGAATTTTCGGGATCGGGGTGTCGTACGCTCTGCATCGCGCGTCGCCGCAGGACACCATTCCGCGCCGTCCGCGGCGAGCAGCAACCGATTCGACAACAGCTGCAGAACCCTAGCACTTTTCACTCATAGAATTCGAGGAAGATCAATGAGCACTCGTTCCCTCTTCGCGAAGACGTTCACCTTCGCCTGCGCTACCGTCGTTCTCGCTGCCGGCTCGGCATCCGCGCAGGCCTGGCACTATCCCACGATGCAGGTGCCGACGATCACGTCGCGCGACTTTCAGGTTCTCGTCGCCGGCGGCGGCGACTACGGCACGAGCTTCGTCGGCCAGTGGCGCGAGGGGATCGCGTCGGATGTGATGGTCAACTTCGATGTCGGTCTCGCGACGCCAGGCAACCGAACGCTCTTTCTTGCGGGCGCCGGACTCGGCTACACGCTGATGAAGTCGACGCAGGAAGTGCCGATCGACCTGATGCTCACCGGCGGTCTCTACGGTGCGTTCGGCAATCACTCGCTCATTCGCATTCCGGTCGGCGTCGTTGCGGGCCACTACTTTCCGCTCTCCGGCGGGCTTGCCGTCACGCCGTTCGTGTCGCCGCGCCTGTCCGTCGACGTGTGCGCGAGTAATTGCGGCAACGAAGGCACCGATCTGAAGCTCAACTTCGACATCGGCGCGCGTCTCGATGTGACGAAGACCATTGGCGTCACCGCTGCGCTCACCGTCGGTGGACTCGGCGCCGCGCCCAGCCGCACATCGTTCGGAGTCGGTGTGGTGTATCGCCCGAACATGGCGCCGCGCCACTAGCTTCTTTTCGAAGTGCACGGCCGCGGTA
>JBDSHG010000072.1:0-5023 GCA_039918615.1 Gemmatimonadaceae bacterium
AGACCGGTATCACGCTCGGTACTCCCACGTACATGAGTCCCGAGCAGGCGATGGGCGAGAAGGACATCGATGGCCGGAGCGACATCTACGCGCTCGGCTGCGTGCTCTACGAGATGATCGCGGGGACGCCGCCGTTCGTCGGGCCGACTGCCGCCTCCATCATCGCCCGACACACGATGGACCGGGTGCCGTCGCTCGCGATCGTGAGGGAGAACGTTCCCGACGAGCTCGAGGACGTGGTGCTGCAGGCGCTTGCGAAGGTGCCTGCGGATCGCTTCAAGACGGCGGGGGCTTTCGCCGCGGCGCTGCAGCGTCCCTCGGGGGCGACGTACTCGCGCCGGGTGATGGCTGCGCGCAGCGCGACGGAGTCGATGCGCGCCTTCGATCCGAAGGCGAAGCGCAGGAAGCTCGCGAAGATCATTGGCGGGGCGGTGCTGGGAGTGGTGGTCGTGGGCTTTGGCGCGTGGCGCCTCACGCGCGGTGCGCACATCCGGAACGCCGGGAAGAGCACCGGGCTCGATCCGCGCCGCATCGCGGTGATGTACTTCGAGGACGACAGCAAGACGCACGAGCTCTCGTATCTCGCCGACGGTCTCACGGAGACGCTGATTGCGCGACTGACGTCGGTGCCGGGGCTGGATGTCGTCTCCGCGAACGGAGCCGCGCTCTTTCGTGAGGGGGGTGTTGCGCCCGACAGCATCGCGCGTGCGTTGAGCGCGGGGACGCTGGTCATGGGCACAATCGAGCCCGACAAGGATAAGGTGCGGGTGAGCGTGCGGCTCAAGGATGGCACCGGCACGGACTTCGAGCGCGCGAGCTTCGAGCAGGCGAGGGGCAATCCGCTCGCGCTCCGAGATACGCTCGCGATTCGAGTCGCCGAGTTCCTCCGGCGCCGACTTGGCACCGAGGTGCTGCTGCGCGAGCAGCGCGAGGGGACGACGAACGCGGACGCGTGGGCGCTACTGCAGCAGGCGGAACAGCATTTTCGCGGCGAGCAGACCGCGATGAAGCAGAGCGACACGGCGGGGGTGCTGCGCGAGGTGCAGCGGGGGGACACGCTGCTGGCGCAGGCAGCGGCACTCGATCCTGCGTGGGCGGCGATACCAGTGCTGCGCGGGTCGCTCGCGTATCGCGCGTCGCGTTTCTTCGGCGACGACCAGACGATGGCGTCGAAGTGGGTGAGCACCGGGCTCGCATACGCCGACAGCGCGCTCACGCTGTCGGCGACGAGCGCCGACGCGCTCGAGCTCCGCGGCACGCTGCGCTACTGGCGCTACCTGCTCGGCCTCGAGCCCGGCGCCGCCGCGGCGAAGAAGCTCCTCGCGGACGCGCAGGCAGATCTCGAGCAGGCGGTGAAGATCAACCCCGCGCAGGCGGGCGCGTGGGGAGTATTGAGCTCTCTGCTCACGCACACGGACGACGTGACGAGCGCGCGACTCGCCGCACGGCGCGCGTACGAGCAGGATTCGTATCTCAGCAACATCGACGTCATCGTGTGGCGGCTGTTCAACCTCGCCTTCGATGATGCGCAGTTCACCGAGGCGGTGCACTGGTGCGATGTCGGCAACAGGCGCTTCCCGCTCAACCCGCGCTTCATCGAATGCCGACTCAGCCTCATGGCGACGAAGGCGATGGAGCCGGATGTCCCGGGCGCATGGCGGCTCGCGGACTCGATCGTGAAGCTGAACCCCGAAGCGACGCGCGGCTACGCGACGGCGAGCACGCGGATGGGCGTCGCGGCAGTTCTCACGCGCGCCAGTCTCGGGGACAGTGCGAAGCATGTGCTCACCTCCGCGCGCGCACCGGCGGACAGCGATCCCACACGCGATCTGGAGTATGACCGCGCCTACGTGTGGACACTCATCGGGGACAAGGACGCGGCGATCAAGGCACTTGCTGTCTATCTGGCAGCCAATCCGAATACGGCTGCGGGCTTCAATTCGGACAACAACTGGCGCTGGCGCAGTATCGCGGACGATCCGCGCTTTCAGCGGCTCGTCGCGACCGGTAAGCAGTAGGAAATACGCTTTACTAGTGTGGGACCGCTGTTCAATCAGAACCTTTGGGGGAACGAACGAATGTGGCGTAATTGGATCGCAGGGTGCGTGGCGGTCGTGGCTGGAGCACTGTTCATCTCCGCGTGCTCGCCCGACAGCAATAGTCCGACCGAGCCGGTGGCTCCGCCGGTGCAGGAGAGCATTGTCCCATCCGGCTGCCCGACCGTCGCGCAGACGGCCAACATGATCACGACGCTTTATCCCCGTGGCCGCGAGCGTCTCGTCGCGGCGGCATCGTACGTGGTCGTGCTGCTCTACATCAACACCAGGCATCAGGCCGATGCGCGCACGCTCGTCTTCCGCCTGCTCGACTACACCTTCACGCAGTTCAACGCGGGGAAGCTCGTCGGTGGCGGATCGCTCGCGACGCGGCAGGCGTTGCTCGCATTCGAGATGGGGCTCTATTGCACCGTCGGGCTCCCGACCACGGGGCTCACGCTACCGGGTGATCCGGGGGACAGCGGCACGGTGAACAAGGTGGTCTACCCGAGCAGCACCACGCAGAACGTCGTGACCAGCGACGGAAACGCCGGCGTGCAGCTTCCGCCGAATTCGTTCAACACGCCCGCGGTCGTCGTCACGATCAGCGTGATCACGGGCAACACGCACCCGCTCAATACGTCGCTTGATCAGTACGGGCCGTTCTACGACGTGAAGGTGACGCCGGAGTCGGCGATCACTACGGGGCTCAACGTCGGGCTCTGCCTGTCCGATGGCGCCGAGATCCCGACGGTCTTCCTAACGCACAACACGTCGCCGACGACGATCGAAGTGCTTCCTCCGGGCGGCACGATCCCGGGGCTCTGCACGACGCAGACGGCATCGATGAGCGCGCACGACATGCTCCAGCTCGCGATGCACGGCGAGGTTCGTCGCGCGGGCTCCGAGCTCGGCTCGGCCATCGCGAAGTTCGTCCTCCCCGAGAATGCGTACGCGGGAAGTGGCGGAAAGACGGGGACGACGAAGTCGTTCAGCCCGTTCGGCGGCGTGGACACGAAGGTGTATCTGAGCACGAACCCGACGCCGTTCCCGGTGCAGACGGCCCCGGCGGGATCGGCGGTCGCGAATGCACCGTCGGCGCTCGTCTCGACGAAGCTCGGCACTCCGGTCGCGACGACGAACGTGCTCTTCTCGGTCACCGGCGGCGGCGGGACGGTCAGCGGTGGATCGAGCTCGACGGTTGCGACGGGCGCGAACGGAATCGCGACGGTGGGCAACTGGGTGGTGAGCGCCGGCGCCAATTCGGTGCAGGCGGTCGGGACGTTCGCGGATCCGTCGGTGACATTCGCGGTTGGTGCGCCCGGCTTCCCCACGAACGTGTCGGTCGATCCGGCGAACGGCGTTTCGTACAACGCGACGGGCGGCGACGTCGTGCCGTACGGCGCGTCGTATCTCTACCTCGATGGCGCGCAGGGGCACGGCGTCGGCTTCGAGGCGCCCGGCTACACCACCGCGAGCTGGCTCACCGGCAACGGTCCGTTCGGCAGCGGTGACTTCGGCGGAACGGTGTGCGCGATCAACAGTGAGCCCGGCTTCACGCTGAATCAGGCGTGGGCCGTCGGCACGGACATGCTGTTGCGCAAGACGTTCCCGCTTCCGGCGAACTGGAGCGCGCCGCTCACGGTTACGGCGGCGATCGACAACGATATCGCCGTGTACGTGAACGGCAATCCGCTGACGACGCTGAATGGAAGTCCGCTCTATCAGTTCGTCGGTCAGGACGCGGGGAACTACTCGTTCAATTCGACGTCGGGGCTGGTGTCGCACGAGAACTGCGCTACGAAGGGATCGCTGACCTTCACGGTGCCCGCGTCGTTCCTCAATCTCGGTGGAGACAACACGCTGGCGATCCGTGCGCGCGATCGCGGGTCGGTGAACTACGTCGACGTGAAGCTTTCGGCGACGACGGCACCGCCGGCGCCGCCGGCTCCATGATGCAGTGGTAGCAAATACGATCTGAAGGGGGCGGGGTGGCGCGAGAGCGTCACCCCGCTTTTTTCGTCTCCGGTGGCGGCGTGCTTCCGGGCGGGAAGAGGACGTACTGCTCGCCCGCCTTTACCTCGCGCACGAGGGCGTCGACGTTGTCGCGGATGTTCATTCCCTCTCTCCTGCTCGCGGTGCATCCTGCCAGTGTGGAAGCTATCGCCAGGGCGGTGCGATGCATATACTGCGGGATCTCCAGTCGCACACAGGAGGGGCCGAATGAAAACTCCATTTGTCAAAACGATCGTGATCGCCCTCGCCGCAGCGACGATGGCGGCTCCATTGAAGGCACAGATCATCAGCCGGCCTATTCAGTTCGGCATAATGGGAGGCGTAACCGCTCCGATCGGGCTGCTGACCGATGCTACCTCAGCGGGGTGGAACGCCGGAGCATTCGTCAACATCGGGGTGCCGCTCGTGCCCGTGAGCTTTCGGCTCGAAGCGCAATGGCATCACATGAGCGGAAACGGGACTGCGATCGGGTGCACGCTGGCACCCGGAGGCGACAGTTTCTGTCCGGAGCCAATCGAGATGCGCATCGTCGATGGCACCGCGAATCTCGTCTACACGTTTCCGAGCGCGGTTCCACTTCACTTCTATCTGATCGGCGGTGCGGGTGCGTACGGCGAGCGCGCCCACACGATGGATGGCGGCAACTCACACCAGTCGGTGACGAAGTTCGGGGTGAATGCGGGCGCGGGCGTCAAAGTTCAGCTCGGATCGATCGACGGATTCGTGGAGGCGCGCTACCACAACGTAATCCACGGCTCCGACATCGGCGATTACGCCGTTCGAAGCCCACGAGTGAAGTCGTTGCAGTTCGTGCCGATAAGCGCAGGCATCATCTTCTAGGCTCCTAATCGATCAGGAAGGGGATGACGAGCGGCGTCTTACGCGCGCGACCCGAGGGCGTGCGGAGCGGCGGCCAGCGGCGCATCGCATTGTCGAGTGCGGCGACGCGCGAGGCAGCGCGCAGTGAATCC
>JBDSHG010000073.1:0-4596 GCA_039918615.1 Gemmatimonadaceae bacterium
AGACCGGTATCACGCTCGGTACTCCCACGTACATGAGTCCCGAGCAGGCGATGGGCGAGAAGGACATCGATGGCCGGAGCGACATCTACGCGCTCGGCTGCGTGCTCTACGAGATGATCGCGGGGACACCGCCGTTCGTCGGGCCCACCGCCGCCTCCATCATCGCCCGACACACGATGGACCGGGTGCCGTCGCTGGCGATCGTGAGGGAGAACGTTCCCGACGAGCTCGAGGACGTGGTGCTGCAGGCGCTTGCGAAGGTGCCTGCGGATCGCTTCAAGACGGCGGGGGCGTTCGCCGCGGCGCTGCAGCGCCCCTCGGGGGCGACGTACTCGCGCCGGGTGATGGCGGCGCGCAGCGCGACGGAGTCGATGCGCGCCGTCGATCCGAAGGCGAAGCGAAACCGGATGCTGAAGTTGGTGGGGGCGGCGGCGCTCGTGCTTGCGATTGCCGGCTTTGGGGCGTGGCACTTTACGCGCGGGGCGCACATCCGGAATGCCGGAAGGAGCACGGGGCTCGACCCGCGGCGCATCGCCGTGATGTACTTCGAGGACGACAGCAAGGGACACGAGCTGTCGTATCTCGCGGACGGGCTCACGGAAACGCTCATCGCGCGACTCGCCGCGGTGCCCGGGCTGGATGTCGTGTCGGCGAACGGCTCCGCGCTCTTTCGCGAGAGCGGTGTGGCGCCGGACAGCATCGCGCGCGCGCTGAGCGCGGGGACGCTCGTGGTCGGATCGATCGAGCCGGACAAGGACAAGCTCCGCGTGAACGTGCGCCTGAAGGATGGCACCGGCACGGACTTCGAGCGCGCGAGCTTTGAGCAGCCGAAGGGGAATCCGCTCGCGCTGCGGGACACGCTCGCCATGCGCGTCGCAGAGTTCCTGCGACGCCGGCTCGGCACCGAGGTGCTACTGCGCCAACAGCGCCAGGGCACGACGAACGCGGACGCGTGGGCGCTGCTGCAGCAGGCGGAGCAGCACTTCCGCGGCGAGCAAAGCGCAATGAAGCAGAGCGACACGACGGGGGTGCTGCGCGCGGTGCAGAGCGGAGATACGCTGCTCGAGCAGGCGCGGGCGCTCGATCCCACGTGGGCGGCGGTGTTGGTGTTGCGCGGGACGCTCGCGTATCGTGCCTCCCGGTTTTTCGGCGACGATCAGACGAAAGCGTCGCACTGGATCGACATCGGGCTCGCGCATGCGGATACCGCGCTTTCGCTGTCGCCTGAAAACGCGGACGCGCTGGAGCTTCGCGGAACGCTCCGCTACTGGCGCTACCTCCTCGGCCTCGAGCCTGGTGCCACCGCGGCGAAACAGCTCCTCGATGGTGCGCAGGCGGATCTGGAGCAGGCGGTCAAGATCAACCCCGCGCAGGCAGGTGCGTGGGGCGTGCTGAGCTCACTACTCGTGAACACCGATGATGTCACGGGCGCCAAGCTCGCGGCGCGGCGCGCGTACGATCAGGATGCCTACCTGAGCAACATCGACATCATCGTGTGGCGGCTGTTCACGCTATCGCTGGACGATGCGCAGTTCACGGAAGCGGCGCACTGGTGCGAGGTCGGTGGTAAGCGCTTCACGACCGATCCGCGTTTCGTCGAGTGCCGGCTCGACCTAATGGGCACGAAGGCCGTCACGCCGGATCCTGCGATGGCGTGGAAGCTCGCGGATTCCGTGGTGAAGCTGACCCCGGAATCGTCACAGCGCTTTGCTGCGGCGAGCACGCAGCTCGCGGTGGCGGCGGTGATCGCACGCGCGGGGCTCGCCGACAGCGCAAAGCACGTCGTCACTCGCGCGAGCGCTCCGGTGGAAGTAGATCCAACTCGCAATCTGGAATATTCCCGCGCCTTTGCGTGGACGCTGCTCGGCGACAAGAGCGCGGCTATAAAATCGCTCGCGGTCTATCTCTCGGCGAATCCGAACGCTGCGGTTGGATTCAATTCGGACAACAACTGGCGCTGGCGAAGCATCGCGGACGATCCGCGGTTCGAGCGGCTCGTCGTGACGAGCAAGCAGTAGGAAGCGGAGGAAGAAGGGAAGCGAAGCCACGAGGGAAATGCTGGGCAATCGAAGGTGAATGAGCTGGACTACTCTTTTTGGGGGAAAGCGAGAATGTTGCGATCATGGGTGAGAGGATGCGCGGCCGTAGTGGTGAGCGCAGTCCTCGTAAGCGCGTGCTCCAATGAAAGCAGGAATAGCACCGAGCCGATGTCTCCTCCGGTATCCGCAAACCTGGTCCCGGCCGGATGCCCCTCGGTGACGCAGACGGCGGACATGATCATCGCGTTGTTTCCGAAGGGCTCGAGTCGGGTGAACGCGGCGCTGAAGTACGCGACCATCGTGGTGTACATCAATTCCGGCCGTCAGGCGGATGCCCAGGCACTCATGTTCCGCCTGCTCGACTTCACACTGCAGCAGTACAATGCCGGGAAGCTCATCGGCGGCTACTCGCTGACGACGCAGCAGCAAGTGCTCGCATTTGAGATAGGACTGTACTGCACGGTGGGCCTACCAGCTACGGGACTCGTGCTGCCCGGTGATCCGACCGACGGCGGAACCGTCGACAAAGTCGTGTTCCCGAGCACCACGACGCAGAACATCGTAACCTCAAATGGCAATGCCGGTGTGCAGTTTCCGGGGGGTACGATAACGGGCCCGGTCCTCGTCACGATCACCCCTCTATCGGGGAACCCGCTCAACACGAACCTCGATCAGTACGGCCCCTTCTCCGACGTGAAGGTGTCGCCCGAAACGAACCTCGGCGGAAATGTCTCCGTCGGAATCTGTCCCGTTGCTGCAGTCGTTCCTGCGACGGTGTATCTCGCTCACAACAACACCGCAACCACCATCGAGGTGCTGCCTCGGGGCAACTTCATCAGTGGGCTATGCGGAATTACCGTGCCTCCTACCAGCCTGCGCCAAGTATTCGATCTTGGGAAGAATGGTGACTTTGCAAGCGCAGCCAAACTGGTTGGCTCGGCGGTCGCCAACCTGCTTCTTCCCACAAACGCGAACGCGACGGGCGGCGGCATCACCGGCACGACGAAGAGTTTCAGCCCGTTCGGCGGCGTGGATATTAAGGTGTATATGACAGCGCATTCGCCTGTGAGCCAAACGGCGCCGGCAGGATCGGCGGTCGCGAGTCCGCCATCGACGCTGGTGAAGACGCAGCTGGGCACCTTGCTCGCGAAGGTGAACGTGCTCTTCTCGGTAACGAGTGGCGGGGGGACGGTCGCTGAGGGATCGAGCTCCACGGTTACGTCCGATGCGACGGGCGTCGCAACGGTGAGCGACTGGGTGATCAACGCCGGTGCGAACACGGTACAGGCAGTGGGAACGTATGCAGATCCAGCAGTGACCTTCGCACCGGCGCCGGCGGGTTCGGGCTTCCCACAGGCGGTGACGGTCGATCCGACGGCTGGAATCACGTTCTCCGCGATTGGCGGCGATGTCGTACCGTACGGCTCGTCGTATCAATACATGAGTGGAGCGCAGGATTTCAACCCAAGCTTCGGGACGACGGACCTGACGACCGCGGGCTTTGCGGCCGCCAACGGTCCGTTCGGCACTGGCGATGTGGACGGTACATCGTGCCCGATCAACAGCGACGCCAACTTCGTCCCGAACCAGAAGTGGCCGCTTGGTACGGATCTGCTGTTGCTGAAGTCTTTCCCCCTGCCGACGGGGTGGTCTACGCCACTCACGGTGAGCGCCGCAATCGATAATGATATCAAGGTGTTCGTGAACGGTCATCCGCTGACCACCTTCTCGTTCTCGGGTGACGCGAACTACTCCTACGATTCGGAAACCGGCTTCGTGACTCACGAGAATTGTGCGACGAAGGGATCACTGACGTTTTCGGTCCCGACGACGTTCCTGAATCCTGGCGGATCGAACACACTCGCGATTCGTGCGCGCGATCGAGGAATCGTGAACTACGTTGACGCAAAGATCAGCGTTTCGACTCCGTGATGATCGAGATGTAGCGGCACGCTGCGAAGAAAACGGGGTGGCGCGAAAGCGTCACCCCGTTTTTTCATCGGGGGCACCAATATGCTGCGACCCGCGGGCGAGCTCGAGTGCCACCGCTCTCGAAGAGCTAGTTGTCGCTACCGGAGTGGTTGTTTCTAGGCCGAGAGGCGACTGATCGGTGGTTTGCGGCCGTGGGCGGTGTGGGGTCGCATGGTGTTGTAGAATGTGAGAAAGGGGCCGAGCGCGCCAGCGCGCGCGCGTGAGGACCGGTACGGTTTGACATAGGCCCATTCGCGGAGCGCGGTCTGGATGAAGCGCTCCGCTTTGCCGTTGGTGCGCGGCGTATAGGGGCGCGTGCGGAGATGGCGCAGGCCGAGCGTGGTCATCGCCTCGGCATACTGGCGCCGCACGTAGCAGAAGGCGTTGTCGGTCATCACCGCTTCGACCTGGACGCCGAGTGTTGCGAGCCAGGCGACCGCGTGCTGGAGAAACTGCACCGCGCTCGCGGCCGATTCGTCGGGCAGGAGCTCGGCGTAGGCGACGCGCGACGCGTCGTCGATCGCGATGTGCAGACATTCCCAGCCGCCCCCGCGCGTCGGGCCGCGCCGCGTGCGGTCGCCGGTGA
>JBDSHG010000074.1:0-6911 GCA_039918615.1 Gemmatimonadaceae bacterium
GGCGAGGACGACTGCGACGCATCGGTCGAAGGCCGCCGCACCCGGGTTGCGATTCCGCATCTCGTTTCCGGCGTCGGTTTCTACCACTGCGCAGATCGGACACATCATCCTGATCGTCTCGAAGGACACGAGCGCCGAGCCGCGGTTCCAATACCAAGTCTATTCGCCTGACGTACAGCCGGGGTTCGGGCTGGATGTGAATAATCTGGCCCCGAGCCAGCCGGCAGTGATCGACGGGACGGTGTTTGGCTGGCCGCTCAAGAGCGTGAACGACCTGCCGGCTGGCGACTACCAGGTGCAGGCGATACTCAACCGCTACGAGACGTTTCATCGCGCGGATGGCCACACGGTGGAGCTGCCGCCGGAGAAAGGGGAGGGGCAGCACTGGTACTCCAAGCCGGGGAATTTCTACAGCACGCCGCGACGAGTGCATCTCGATCCGGCCGCCGGCCAGACGGTAGAGCTCAGCCTGGACCAGGTGATCCCGCCAATCCCCGAACCGAAAGACACCAAGTGGGTGAAGTTCGTGCGCATCAAGAGCGACCTGCTATCGAAGTTCTGGGGGCGGCCGACCTATCTCGGTGCGTTCGTGCTGCTGCCGGCGGGCTTCGATGATCACCCCACGGCCCATTATCCGCTGGCGGTAGAGCAGGGACACTTTCCCGATCGTGGGTTCCCTAACTTCAGTCCGCACCCGCCGGCGCCCGGGATGAGCGCGCGCGACAGCACGCGCACTGCGTATGGATACGATCTGTTCAAGCAGTGGACGGGACCCAACTTCCCGCGGATGCTGGTGATATCGATCCAGCACGCCAATCAGTACTACGATGATTCGTACGCCGTGAACTCGGCCAACGTGGGTCCGTACGGCGATGCGATCGTCCACGAGCTCATTCCGTACGTGGAGAAACGGTTCCGCGGTATCGCAGCGGGCTGGGCGCGGACCCAGTTCGGCGGGTCCACCGGCGGCTGGGAATCGTTAGGCGAGCAGATCTTCTATCCCGACGACTTCAACGGCACGTGGGCGTTCTGCCCCGACCCGGTGGATTTCCGGCAGTACGAGACGATCGACATCTACCACGATACGAGCGCGTTCGTCTTCAACAGCCAGTGGAAGAAAACGCCGCAGCCGTCAGGACGCGACCACCTTGGCCACCTGCTGACGACGGTGGAGAACGACAACCACTGGGAGTACGTGCAGGGTCGCAAGGACCGGTCGAGCGAGCAGTGGGACATCTGGGAGACGGTGTTCGGACCCGTGGGCAGCGATGGATATCCGGCGCGTTTGTACGACAAGGTCACCGGCCACATCAATCCGGCAGTCGCTGAATACTGGAAGGAGCACTACGATCTCCGGTACATCCTCCAGCGCGACTGGAAAACCGTTGGGCCAAAGTTGGTGGGAAAGATCCACATCTATGCCGGCACGATGGACAGCTGGCACCTGAACAATGCCGTCTATCTCATGCAGGACTTCCTTGACTCGACAACCGATCCCCACTATGCCGGATCGATTGAGTACGGAGATCGCTACGAGCATTGCTGGACCGGCGACTCCCAGCACTCGCTGGCCGTTGGGGACATGACCGTGTATCAGCGCTTCATCCCGGTCATGGCGCAGCACATCATCCGGACCGCCCCGGCGGGGGCGGACACGGTGAGCTGGCGGTACTGAGGCCGCTGTCGCGCGTGAAATGATTCGACGAGCAGGAGCGCGCCGGCGAGAGTCCCAAGCGGCCGCGCATGTCAGCGTCGCGCGATCAGGCGATGCCGGCGATCGCGCGCACCGTCGATCCGCAGTTCGAGCTTACGCTCATTCTCGTATGTGAGACCGGGCACGGATGCTCGAGCATTCGACAGATATGGTGGTCCGACATTCGATGGAGCAAGGAAACAATTCGCTGGCGAGCTGAGACTGACAAGCAGGACACCGCGCACGTGACGCCGCTGACGGCGACGGCTATCGCGGCGCTTACCAGAAGAGCGAATGGAGAGCACGAGTGGAGAGCAGCACACGAAGCCATAGCTGCACGACGCGCCACAGAGCACTCTCGGTGCACGCGTGGCACGAAGTTGTGAAGCATGAGCCAGCGCGGAGTTGAACCTCGGACCTCTCGCTTTTCAGGCGAGTAGATAGAATTCCGGATTACGACGTTACGCTGCTATCGATGCGTCTCCGCGAATAAATCCGTAAATGCTTGCGGCACCCTGCCAATCATCGCCCACAAGGCTCATTGAGATCATTCTGAGCAACCACGACGAAGCACTGCTGGACGGCCTCGAGCGCGCGGCATACGTTCGGCCCGCGGCTGGCGTAGGCGGGGCGGCCGCGAGGAGAGTCATGGCGCAACAGACGACGTTGCGAGACCCGGTGGCGCGCGCGGCGCGCGAAATCGCCCAGTCGCTACTCGACGACGCGAGCGCGGCAAGCGCGTCGCTGCGCGATTCCGAACGGCACGGACGTGCCGTCGCCGACGACGAGCTTCACGCCTTCCGCGTCGCCGTGCGTCGCTTGCGCAGTTGGCAACAAGCCTTCACACCATGGCTCGGGGAGGCCGCGACGCACAAGATGAAGCGGCGGATCAGCGGTATTGCGCACGCGACCGGCGCGACTCGTGACGGGGCGGTACAACTGTCGTGGCTCAATCAGCAGCGGCGCACGTTGAGCGTGCGACAGAAGCCGGGCGTCGCGTGGCTCATTGCGTGGCTGAACGCGCGGCAGCCCGCGCACGCGGCGCACGCCCTGACCGCCGCGCGCGACTTCCATGCGCTGGCCGCGAGACTCGGAAGACGCCTGGATCTCAGTGACGAAGCGAAGCCGGCGCGGAGTGCGGCGGATCACGACCGATTTGGCGTCGCGGTCGCGAAACTCGTCCGCGAAGAGAGCCACGCCCTGCAGAACCGACTCGCGTCCGTGCGCAACGCGTCGGACGACAAGGAGGCGCACGAAGCGCGCATCGCAGCGAAGCGACTCCGCTATCTCATGGAGCCGATCGCTCGCGCTCACGACGACCACCTCGGGACAGACGCGGCGCACCTCATCAAACAGTTGAAACAGTTGCAGGACACGCTCGGAGACATGCACGACGCTCATGCGTTAGCGCTCATCGTCGTGAGCGCCACGGCGAGGATCGCGGTGCCGAGTGCACGCCGGCTATCAGAAACGATACGCGACGACGAGACGGGGTTGCGGTCGCATCACGCTGCTGCCGATCTGAGCCCTGGCATGCTGGGAATCGCGCGGCGCCTTCGCCGACGCCGGCTGCGCGCCTTCGCCGCCATCGAGCGCGACTGGCTCGGTGGCGGCGCCACGCCATTCTTCAGCGAGGTCCGATCGCTCGGCGCCGAGGTTAAGCGCCGCGCGCGTACCGCATCGTGGTCGGGGCTCGCACGGCGACCACGCGGGCACGCGCGCACTCCGCGCCATCGACCAAAACGCTGATCTCCACCGTCACCTTGCGCTCGCCGATCTCGACAGCGTGCGCTCGCAAGAGGAGCTCCGGCCCCAACGCAGTGGGACGAAGAAAGTCGACGTGCAGCGCGGCCGTTACAAAGCGCGGCGTCGGATCACGGCCGGGCTCCGCGCCTGCCGCAACCATCGCGGCACCGGCCGCGGTTGCCATCGCGTGGCAGTCGGCGAGCGAGGCGATCAAGCCGCCATAAACGAAGCCCGGAAGCGCCATGTGATACGGCGCCGGCTGAAACCGCGCGACTGATTCCCCCCCGTGCCACTCGCTCTTGACATGCAGTCCGTGCGCGTTGAGCCTGCCGCACCCATAGCAGTACGCGAAGTCGTCGGGATAGAGATCCTGTAGGGCTGGCATGTTTGTGGGTGTGAGTGGGTCGCGGAAGGAAGTCGTCATGGACTCCCCGATGATCGCGTTGGTGATGACGGTCTCCGTCGGTGACGTGAGCGCAAGCATTCAGGCACCGATCATCGGTAACTTCCCCGAGCAGGCCCCGTTTCCCCGACAAACTCGTGGCCCCACACGCCTCATATTCCAGAAGGCTCGGAAAAGGAGCGACATGCCGGTTCGCAATGTCATCGCGGACGCTTTGGCGTGGCGGTCGCTTGCCAGATGGGTCCGAAGCGATCGATGTCCGCGAACGCGGCGCGTGAGAGACCAGAACGGAGCACGTCGCACCGCGCAGGACCGCCGTGGTCACGCTGCCCACAACCTCGTGCAAGCAGGGTCCGCATCTCGGCGACGAGGTGGAGGAAAACTGGCGTGCGGTTGGCAGGATTCGGCCAACTGGCACGTAGACTCACGGTCTAGCAGTCGCATATGGGCTTCATGCGTCGCGGCAATGATCCCCTACATCCCGGTGGGGTACGTCTCGGGAACTTCGGCATCGACCGTGACCGGCATGTGTAGCGGATCGACCCCACGCGTCTCGTCGATGAACAGGAAGGCGTCGTACCGCCGCGGTACGATCGTCGGCACGTAGTTGCCCCATCGCTCCGCCTGCGGATTGTAGACGACGCCAATCGCGCGGTGATCGGCCGGGCGCTCGAGCCCTGGAATACCGCCATTCTCCGTTCCATCGAACAGCAACAGCGCATCGCCGGTGACGGCCTGGTGCAGCAGATCTTCCCAGCTATCCGGCCGCGCGAGCGGCATGCGCATGCGCTGCATCGGGGCGCCCCACTCAGCTCCGGCGACGACGGTGCCGCGGTGCGTGCCGAAACCAACGAGCACGACGCCGTCACGGTCCGCCGGCCGCTCACCGTGCGCTTGTCGCACGAGTTGGCCCACGTTGACCATACCTTCCCGCGCCATGTCGGTGAATCGCGCGTCGCCAACGTGGGTGTTGTGTTCCCACACGATTGCCTTCGACACCGGGCCATGGTGGACCATGAGCCGGTCGAGTGTCTCGACCATGTGATGATCGCGCACGTTCCAGGAGGTCGCGCCGCCACGGATCATCGTCCGGTAGTATCGCTCGGCGTTCCGGGCGATGAGCGCGTTCTGCTCGGCGTTGAAATACGAATCGGGCCCATCATCGGGAAACTCTGCTGCGCTGGTGCGCAGCGCACGGAGCATCCTCACCGTTTCATCCTCGCATGACGTCGGCACGAGCGCGGTCGCGCGCGCGTAGGCTTGCGCGTCCTCATAATACGGATCGAAGCACGCGTACGCGCGCCGAGCCACGCGCGCTGCTGCCGGATCGACCCGCTCGAGATAGTCGACCACCGCGGCCATCGATTCCCAGAGCGAGTAGACATCCAGCCCGTAGAAGCCGACCTGCTGCATCGCCGGACGGCGGTGATTGTGTGTGCGCATCCATTCCGTGAGCTTTACGACTTCCCGGTTGGCCCACATCCACGTCGGCCAGCGCGCAAACGCGTGCAGCACGCCCTCGGCGCTCGTACCGGCGCCGTCCATCCATTTCACGTACCGATTGACGCGATAGCAGTCCGGCCAATCGCCTTCCACGGCGATGAACGAGAAGCCTTTTTCGCGAATGAGGCGCTTGGAAATTTCCGTACGCCAGGTGTAAAACTCCGAGGTGCCGTGCGTCGCTTCGCCCAGGAGAACGAAGCGGGCATCGCCAATGGCGTCGAGCAATGGATCGAGATCGGCGGCAGATTCGAGTGGCTTCGCGGCGCCGCGCAGCCGCTCAATGAGCGGCTGCGCATCGTCCGTGGCGTGACTCCTGGCCCGGCGAGATAGAATCATCGGTCCTTCCAGCCGCTCATCGGGCCATTCACCCGTGCTGCTGACTCCGCCCGTGTCGAGGTGATGTGACTGAGGAACCACTCCCGAGCGGACGTCGCCACGTGCTCGAGCGCGCCGGGTTCCTCGAATAAATGCGTCGCACCAGGAATGATCTCGAGCCGAACATCGGCGCGCATCTGGTCGCGCGCACCCTCGTTGAGCGTGATCACGACGGCGTCGCGTCCGCCGACCAGAAGGAGCGTGGGGGCCACGACGAGCGGCAGTGCCGCCGCGGCAAGATCCGGACGGCCGCCGCGCGAGACCACGGCGCCAATGCGCCACGGACGTTCCGCCGCCGCCACGAGCGCCGCACCACCTCCGGTGCTGGCGCCGAACAGTCCGACGGGGAGATTCGCCGTGTCCGTCTGAGCACCGAGCCAGTCGATCGCCACCACGAGACGGCCGGCGAGCATCGGGATGTCGAACCGATGGTGGCGCGTCAACTCGTCCACCTCCTCTTCGGAGGGCGATAGCAAGTCGAGCAACAGCGTACCGAGCCCGGCGTCGCGCAGCACACGCGCGACGAACCGATTCCGCGGACTGAAGCGGCTGCTGCCGCTGCCGTGCGCGAAGAGGACGACGCCGATGGCGCGCTCGGGAACGCCGAGGGTGCCTTCGAGCGTCACGTGGTCGATGGGAAGCGATACGGTGCGCTCGAGGGCATCGTCGCCGAATGGCAGATCGCGCTGTTCACGCCGTGGCATGGGTGCTCCATCGCGCGCGGTCCAGCAGCTCCTGCACTTCCTCGTCGCTCGTCTGCGAGAAGTCGTGGTACCAGTAGCCGACCGCCCGGAACGGTTCCGGGGTCATGGCGCACACGATCTCGTCGGCGATCTCGCGAAGCGCGTTGCACGTCGCGGGCGCCGCCACGGGCACGGCGACGACGACGCGCGACGGGCCTTCTTGCCGTAGCGCCGCGACGCCGGCGCGCATGGTCGAGCCGGTTGCCAATCCGTCATCGACGAGAATGACGGTCTTGCCGCTGAGATCGGGGAAGGGCCGCTCGCCGCGATATTTCCGTTCGCGCCGGGCCAGCTCGGCGCGTTCAATTGCGGTCACCCGCTCGACCTCCGCTTCACTCACCCGCGCCGCGCGGATCAGGTCGGAGTCGAGCACACGGACACCACCGCTGGCGATCGCACCCATGGCGACCTCCTCCTCCCATGGCAGTCCCAGCTTTCGCACGACGAA
>JBDSHG010000075.1:0-15349 GCA_039918615.1 Gemmatimonadaceae bacterium
GGGGGGAGGAAGAGGAAGAGTGGGTGGAAGGGGATGGGGATGGGTCGGGCGGAGAGGGAGAAGGGCCGAGCGAGGGTGGAGGGGGCGGGTATAGCGACGGCGGGCACGGAGCGAGTGGTGGCGGGAGTGGTGGCGGGAGTGGTGGTGGCGGCGGGGGTGGCGGCGGCGGTTCGGGCGGAGGTGGGGGCACGGGCACCGGCACCGGGCGCGGACGTGGGCGCGGCCGACGCGGCGCCGGCGCGCGCACGCCGACGGGCGAGATCGGCATCCCGTTCGGGCTCGATGAGGAAGCGGGCGCCGTCACGTGGATGTACGAGCAGATCGCGTCGTCCGACGCCGTGCCGCTCGTCGAGGCGGACGCAGTCGTGCGCTCGCTCACCGTCGCGATGAAGGGCTCCAGCTCGATGATCATCCCGCTGCTGCGGCTCAAGGCCTCCGACCCGTACAACGCGATTCACTCGATCAACGTCGCCGTGCTCACGATGGCGCTGGCCGAACAGCTCGGGCTCGGCAGCCGGGACGTCCACGAGTTCGGGATGGCCGCGCTGCTACACGACCTCGGCATGGCGCGCATCCCGCGCGAGCTGTTGCTCAAGCCGATCGAGCTCACGGTGGAGGAGCGCACGGTGATCGAGCGGCACACGATCGAGGGGGCGCGGATCATCCTCTCGAGCGACCGGCGGCAGGAGCTCGCGGCGTGCGTCGCGTACGAACATCACCTGCGTCCCGATGGCTCCGGCTATCCGACCCGCCTCTTCCGCAGGCCAACGCACTACGCGAGCAAGCTCGTGCGCGTGTGCAGCGTGTACAATGCACTGCGCATCGAGCGTGCGCACCGCGCGCCGTACTCGCCGGAACGCGCGCTCGTGTTCATCGACGAGCGCGCGGGGCGCGAATTCGAGATGGATATCGCGCAAGCGTTCACATCGATGATGCGCCGGCTCGCGTCACAGGTCACCGAGATCGACCGCGACGCGCGTATCAAGACGCCGACCGCATCGATGGTCGCGATTTCGGACGACGCGATCCATCACTAGCTCGTGCGACGCGAAGTCATCGCGTCGACCTTTCCGAGGTCAGCATCTCCTCGAGTGTATCGAAGCTGGCGGTGACGCCGCCCGTCATCCCGCTTTTCAGCACACCGTCGCGTGCTTCCTTCGATGCGTACTGCACGGTGAGGGTGAGCGTCGTCCTGCCAGCGCTTTCGACGAACGTCGCCGTGGTGACGGCGTTGCCCTCGTACCAGGACTCATCGAACTTTTCGGTGGCGACCAGTCGCTCGCCGGCAACGATCTCGCGATAGGTGCCGCCCATTCCCATCTCCGTGCTCGGCGCGCGCTTCCATACGTAGCGGTAGTTCCCGCCGACGCTGAGGTCGATCTCGCAGCTGTCGAGCGACCAGCCGTCGAAGACGCCGAGCCAGCGCTTGAGGTACCGGCACTGGGTGTAGGCGTCGAAGACGAGAGTGCGTGGTGCGTCGAAGACGCGTGCCATCGCGATCTCACGATCGCCCGGCGTCGTGATGGTGAGCTTGCCGCTGTGTTTCATGTGTCGGCTCCGTTGGGGCGATGGGATTCGGGGGTGATGTGCTGGACCGCCCAGCTATTGCCGTCGGGATCCTTGAAGAACGCGAAGAAGATGCCTGTGCCCAGCTCTCTGATCGCGCTGACATCGACGCCGCGCGCGGTCAGCAGCGCGTGGGCCTCGTCGATGCTCGAGACGACGAGATGCAGCCCCTGCACGGAGCCCGGAGGCGTGTGCACGATCCCCGTGCCGAAGCAGATGGAGCACGCGGATCCCGGCGGCGTGAGCTGCACCACGCGCATCGTGTCGCTCGGCGACACGTCATGGTCGAGTCTGAAGCCCAGCTTGTCGATGTAGAACGCCTTGGCGCGATCGACATCGGCAACGGGGAGTGGGATGAGCTCGAGCTTCCAGTCCATGGGCATCTACTTCTTCCTCCGTTTCTTCGAATGGGCGCGTGTGGGCCTCGGTGCTTTCGCCTTGAGCTCGTCGAGAAGATCGTCGAGCCGGAAGAACGATTGCTCCCAGAATTCGCGATAGCGCTCGAGCCACTTCGTCGCCTCGGCGAGCGGCTCCGCCTCGAGCTTGCGCGGGCGGCGCTGGGCCGCGGTGGTGTGCGAGATGAGCCCGGCGCGTTCGAGGACCTTGAGGTGCTTGGAGATCGCGGCCTGGCTCATGGTGAAGGGCTTCGCGAGCTCGGCGACGGACGCATTGCCGGAGGCGAGCCGCGCGAGGATGGCGCGGCGCGTGGGATCGGCGAGGGCGGCGAAGGTGGCGTCGAGCCGCGCGAGCGGCAACGGTCCATAACCGTATGGTTGCATAACCAATAGGTTATAATCGAAGATCACTGTCGTCAACCCCCCCCTTTTTCGCGCGGTTTAAGGCTGGGTGTGCAAGTCGGAGCGTGGGCGACGTCTCCTTCTCGACCCCGAGGAGACTACCTATGCGCGCCCCGACCCTGCTTTTGCTGCAGCTCGCCTTTCCCGCCGCCCTGCTCGCGCAGGGATGGATCATTCCGCGTCAGCCCGAGGTGCCACCGCCGGTGTGCTTCGACCGATGTGTCGCACCGAGGACCGTGGCGCTCGAGCGCACGTCGAGTAACGTGCGCGCGACGCTCGCCGACCACGTGCTTCGCTACGAGGTGGAGGAGAGCTTTACGAATCGCGGCGGCATCGTGCAGGAGGCGGACTACATGTATCCCCTTCCTTCCGGCGCGGCATTTCAGGAGCTGCAGCTCTCGATCAACGGACAGCTCGTGAGCGGCGAGATCATGGATGCGGGGCGCGCGCGCTCGACGTACGAGGAGATCGTGCGGCGCCAGCGCGATCCGGCGTTGGTAGAGTGGATGGGGTACGGCCTGCTGCGCGCGCGGATCTTCCCGATCAACCCCGGTGAAACGAAGCGTGTGCTGCTGCGCTTTCAGGTGATCGCGCCGCGCGAGGGCGATGCGATTCGCGTCGACTATCAGCGTGGGAGCGGGCGCACCTTCACCACCACCGGCTCGCACGACGTGCGCGAGTCGTCGTTCTCGCTGCGCTATCCGAAGAACGGGCGATGCAATGCGTACTCGCCCACGCAGGACCTCCAGTCGCGCTCGAACGGGAGCCAGTGCACGATCGAGGTCGGCGGCGAGGGCGCGGCGGTCACGGTGCTCATCCCATCGCCACGCTCCGATCGCGCGGCGATCTCCATGCTGGCGAACGCGGATGGCTCCGAGGATGGCTTCGCGCTCATCACGCTGACCCCGCCGACGGATCGTACGACGACCGTGCCGCGGGACATCACCTTCGTGCTCGACGTCTCCGGCTCGATGAGCGGGCGCAAGATGGAGCAGGCGCGCGCGGCAGGGCGCCAGCTGCTCGGAACGCTCTCGAGCAGCGACCGCTTCCGCATGATCGACTTCTCGAGCGACGTGCGCACCTTTCGCGATGACTTCGTGAGCGCGACGCCGTCGAACATCGATGCCGCCCGGACGTATCTCGATCAGCTCCAGGCGAACGGCGGCACGAACATCGACGGCGCACTCGACCGCGCGCTGTCGCAGCCGCGCGCTGCCGAGGGCGATGACGATGAATACACGAGTGCACGCGCCCGGCAGATCACGCAGCGGCTGTCAGTCGTGCTTTTCGTCACCGATGGCGAGCCGACAGTCGGCGAGCGCGACCCCGCGGCCATCGCGGCGCATGCCGCGCGGCTGCGCGGATCGCAGCGCGTCTTCACCTTCGGTCTCGGCGCCGATGTCAACGCGCAGCTCATCGAGCAGCTCGCGCTCGAGGGACACGGAACCGCGCAGTTCGTGCGCCCCGACGAGGATGTCGAGCGTGCGGTGGGCGTCGTCGCGTCGCGGCTCACGAGCCCCGTTGCGAGCGACCTGCGGGTGAGCGTCGAGTGCAACGCATACTTCGGGTGCAGCCAGCATGGCGTGCGACTCGTGCAGTCGCTTCCCGATGGTCCCATTGATCTCTTTGCCGGACAGGATCTCGTGCTGCTCGCGCGATACAAGAACAGCGGCAATGCGGTGCTGCACTTCGACGGCCGCAGCGCGACGGGCGATGTGCACTGGACGCAGAACGTCGTCTTTCCCGAGCACACTCGCGAGAACGCATTCGTCCCACGGCTCTGGGCGACGCGCAGAATCGGATGGCTGAGTGCCGCGCGCCGTCAGAACGGCCCCTCGCGCGAAGTGGACGACGAGCTTCGCACGCTCGGCGAGCGCTATGGCATTCCGACGGAGCTGACGTCATATCTCGTCCAGGAGCCGCAGATCGCGATGCAGCGGCCGATGGAAATGCGGAATCGCGGGATGGTACAGAACGCGCCGATACCGGCGAGCGCGCCCGCGCAGCGGTTCGAGGAAGCCAGGAAGTCTTCGTCGCAGCGGGATGCGCAGTCTGTTGGCGCGATGGACGAGCTGCTGATGGGCCAGGTTGTGGCGACCGGCGCAGGAACGACGACGACGAACGCAAAGCTCTGGGCGATCGGTGCCGACAGTGCGTTGGCCGAGAACGTGATGCGGCGCGGCGGAAATCATCTCTTCGTGAGGCGCGACGCTCGCTGGACCGATGTCGCATTCAAGGACGGAACGAAGATCGTGAAGATCAAGGCGTTCTCACCTGCATACTTCAAGGTGCTCGATGCGATACCGGAGCTACGCACGTCGCTCGCCATCGGTGACAAGGTGCTCGTGACGGGGAAGCATGTGGCGATAGAGATCAGCGACGCCGGCGTCGAGCAGCTCGGCGACGCGGAGCTGCGCTCACTCAAGGAGCAGTGGTAACAGCGTGCACGACGTCGACCGCCTCTTCCGTGCCTACAACGAGATGCTCGTGCGGTATCTGACGCGCAGGCTCGGAGACCGCGACTGGGCGGAAGAGGTTGCGCAGGAGACGTTCGTGCGCGCGCTGCGGCAGGAAACGATGACCAACGAGCGCGCGTGGTTGTTCACGGTTGCGAACAACCTCGTGCGCGACGAGGCCAGAAAGGATTCACGCAGGCGCAGACATCTCACGATGCTCTACGAAGAGGAGAAGGAGCGCGTGGTCGAGCCGGAGGAGACGACGATCGAGCGCGCGCAGGATGCAGCGATGGCGCGTGCCGCGGTGGATGGGCTCGCCGAGCGTGACAGGCTTGCGCTGTTGATGAAGGAGGAGGGGTTGGATTATTCGGAGATCGCGTCGGCGCTCGGGTTGTCGGTGGGCTCGATCGGGACGACGCTGTCCCGGGCGCGGCGACGGCTCGTGGAGCAGTACGAGCGGTTGCAGCAGGAGCAGCAGAGGAGGGAAGGCAATGCAGCATCTTGATGAAGGGATGATTCACGCGTGGCTCGATGGCGAGCTTTCTCCCGCAGAACGGGAGGCAGCGGAGGCGCACCTGGCGACGTGTGATGAGTGCAAGGCCGCCGTCGCGGAGGCGCGAGGGTTCGTAGCGGCGTCGTCGCGGATACTGACGGCGCTCGACGCGGTGCCTGGTGGCGTGCTGCCGGCGTCGTCGAAGTCGTCCGTGGGTGGCGGCGAGCGTGCGCCGGCGCGATTCCGGGTCTCGCGCGCGTGGATGGCCGCTGCGGCAGTGCTCGTGCTGAGCACCGCCACCATCATCGTCATTCGACCGCGGGGAGAGACGTCAGCGATGCGCGTGGCGGATGCGTCGACGGAGGCGAAGGCGACGGAGATGACGCCCACCGCAGCGCTCAAGCCCGAAGCGCTCGCGCGGACAGCTCCGTCGTCTACTGCCGCAACTCCCGTTCGCGTGCCCGCGGCGCCAACGGCGGACCGCCCGGCTCTGACGGGAAAGATCACGGACAAAAAGTCATCGCGTGAATTCGCGGAGCGGAAGGACGAGCGCAAGAAGACGGCGGAGAGCGCGACGTTTTCCGTCGACGCGGCGGATACCGTGACGAAGCGCGCCGCCGGTGCAGGAGCCACAACGAGCGATGCGATGGCGAAGGCGGCTCCGCCGCCGCCCGTTGGCGAGGCTACGCCGAGCGTCGCGCAAGCGCCGCATCCTGCGACTGGGCCCGCGGACTCGCTGGCGAAGGGGCAGTCGCTGCGAATGGGTCAGGTTGTCGTTACCGGACAGGGAGTCATGAGCGCGACCGAGAAACTCGATGCACAACCCGACACCGCGACCGTGCGCATCGTTTCGCGAAGCACGTCGTCCTTTCAAGGCGACACAGTGGTGACGACCGAATACAATGTGCGCGGTGCGCGAATCGTCCTCATCGATCGCTCGACGTCGCGAACGGAAACGCGGCGCGCGGCGAACGGGGTTGCGCAATATCCATGGAAGCCGGGAAACGTCGCGGCTCCAATGAACAGCATCACCTGGTCCGACTCCACCGGTCGCACGCGCACGCTGCGCGGTCCCGTATCGCGGGCGGAGCTCGAGCGCATCAGGGCGGAGCTCTTCGGCGCTACGCCGTAGCCGGCTCCGGCTCTTCGTCGAGCTCCGCGGGTTCGTCCCGCAGCGCGCGGAGCACCGTGTTCCCCGCGGCAAGCGCGCCGAGCAGGATGAACAAATAGAAGGTGTAGAACCGCCACCAGACGAGCGCCGCGCCAAAGATCGTGGCGGGCATCGCGTGGCCGAGAGTGGCTCTGAAGCCGACCTCCACTGCGCCGCCGCCGCCGGGGAGCGGCGCGAGCGCGCTCCCCCACATCAGCGCGACGGGCCACAGCACGAGCGGCGCGAGCGGCACGTGCACGTCGGTGAGCGAGTACACGATCGCCGGAAGGATCGCGAGCCGCAGACAGATGTGCAGCACCGACGCCAACAGCGCGAGCCCGGTCATGCCGAGGCGCATGTGGCGAATTCCCGAGATCGCCGTGCGCAACGTCGCGAGCGCGCGCTGCACCTTCCTCCATCGCGCGCCGTGCAGCTTGAATCGCCGCGCCCACTTCGGCGCGGGGCCGGTAGTGCCGTACTTCGCCGAGAGGAACCAGCCGAGCGCGCCGGTCCCGAGCACGAAGAGCGCATAAAGCCCGACCGCGCCGACGACGCCGAGCAGCGTCGAACCGGCGTTGCGGAAGATGACGTAGAGTCCGATCGCGACGAGCGCGAGCGAGATCATCTCGAGGAAGAGCTCAGCGTAGATCACGAGAAGGATCTGCGCCGGTTGCATCCCCGCTTCCGTCATGATGAGATAGCGCGCCGGCTCGGCGCCGGACTTGTTCGGCGTGATCGCCGCGCCGAAGTCGCCGCCCGCGCTCGCGCGCACGGCGAGGCGATACGACATCGGGATGCGCATCGCGATCGCGCTCAGCCACACCTTCGCGCCGCGTGAGAGCAGCTCGGCCAGCGCGATGCAGAGCAGCACGCCGTGCGCGCCCACGTCCATCGAGACGGCCGCGTGCTGCTTCGGCCACGAGGAGAGAACGATGTACAGCGACACTCCGATCGCCGCCACGAAGGAGGCGATCGCGAAGATCCAGCGTTTGGCGCTCACGGCTGCTCCGCCAAGCGGCTACTCGCACTCCCAGCGTACGGTGATCGAGAGATCGGAACCGTGCCGCTTCCCGGTGCCGATGCGCGAGAAGTGGCTCGCGGTGAGGGAGCCGATGCGACCGACGGGATCTGTGATCGTCGCGGTACCGCGTCCGTCGCCGTACGTCTGATTGTGCACGACGAACTGGAGATTCGAGATCCGCGGGCCGGCATGCCTGCCGACGATGCCGCTCTTCACGGGGAGCGTTCCCTCGGCCGGCTTGATGATCTCGAACGACACCTGCTCGTTTCGCCCGATGGCCTCGACCTTCGTCGTCGGCGAGCGGTTATCGCCACCATAGGAGCACGTCGCGCGCCCCGCGAGCGCGCCATCGAAGTGAACCTTGCCGGTGACGGTCATCGACACGGTCGTGCCCGTGGCCGCGCGCGAGATCGCTTTGGCGGTGGCGGTCGCAGCCGAGTCGCTGAGCGTATCGACGCGCGCGCGGGGCTTCCTGTCCTTCGCGCACCCTGCGAGAGGGCTCAAAGCGATGGCGAACGCCATCGCGCTTACAATCGTACGCGGTATCACGTGGCGTCCTTGCGGGCAGGGATGGTGATGATCTCGACGCGGTCCTTCTCGAGCAGCGGCACCGCGATGTGCATGCGTCGGGTGTCGATACCGATGTCCGCGGGCGAGGGGAGATTGCGGATGGCCGAGCGTACGTTGCCGTCGCGGATGGAGACGGTGGAGTCGGCCCAGCTGGTGACGATGAGGCGCCGGTCGGCGAGAAGCTCGACGCCATCGTACTCACCGGAGCCATAACCGATGATGAACGGTTGCGCGGTGCCGGGGCGCCAGGCGAGAATCTGCGGCACCTTGTTGGATGGCACGACGATGAAGCGATTCCCCGACTTGTCCCAGACGATGCCGTTGGGCGACTGGAGCGAGTCGGTCGCGAGGGCAATCGTCGCCTTGTGCGCGGCGTCGATGCGGAAGATGCGGTCGGAGCCGGTGACGTGCGTCATCGAGTCGCCCTTCAGTCCACTGTCGGTGACGTACAGCGCGCCGTCGCCGCCGACGCAGATGTCGTTGAGGAAGAGCGCGTGGAACGATGAGAGATCGACCGTCGCGACCGTTGTGCCCGTGCGAACGTTGAATGCGCGTACCACATCGATGTCGGCGACCCAGAGCGTGTCGCCGATGAGTGCGAGCCCCTTGGGCGAGTTGAGCGTCGCGCCGTCGCGCCCGCCGGCGATGAGCATCAGCGAGTCGATCGCGCCATCCGGCTTCATGCGCGAAATGAAGCCGTTGTTCTTTTTTTTATCGGTGGGGCTTCCGTTGATATTCGAGACGTAGAAGACGTCGTTTGCGGAATCGTAGCGCACGGATTCCGGCGTCTTGAAGCCGCTTGCGGTCGCGGCGAGCCCGGGAGCCGTGGTATCGATCACGGGCCCCTTCGCAACCGTCTTCGGAGCCTCCTTCTCGCCCCCGCACGCCAGTGCCGCGAGCATCGCCGTAGCCACGAGCGCGCGTCCGGCATTCCCGCCGCACATCATATGTTCGATCCGGGTGTGAGTGTTGTGTGTGGAAGTAGCGGGGTACGCGCACGCGAGTCAAGTTCCGCCGATGCGCAATCGCATCCGCATGTCGCTTGCCGTCGCCCTCGCGACCTTCGCCGCGTCTGCTCTCCGTGCACAGGGGTGCCCGGGCGCGCGCGAATACTGGCCGACGGCGGGGTGGAAAAGCTCCGCACCGTCCGCGCAGGGTATCGACTCGGTGATGCTCGATTCGGCCCTCACGATGTTCGGAAAGACGACGTCCGAGGTGTACGCGGTGGTCGTCACGCGGCACGGGTACATCGTTGGCGAGCGCTACTACCACGATCGCGATTCCACCGAGCGCTTCGACATGCGCTCGGCGACGAAGACCGTGGTCTCGATGCTCACGGGGATCGCGATCGACAGGAAAGCCATCCACGGCATCGATGAGCACGTGTCGACCTACTTTCCGGAGTTTTTCGCGAGCGACTCGGACGCGCAGAAGAAGAACATCACGGTGCGCCATCTGCTGACGATGACGTCGGGGCTGTACTGGGAGGAGGGGCATGGCTCGGAGATCCTGAACTATCAGCGCAGCTGGCCGGTCGCGATTCTGTCGCAGCGCATGATCTCACAGCCTGGCACGCGCTTCAACTACACGTCGGGCGGCGCGCATCTCTTGTCCACGATTATCACGCGCGCGACGCACGAGTCGACGATCGCCTTCGCGAACAAGGCGCTGTTCGGCAAGCTCGGCTTCCAGCTGCCGCTGCTCGACTGGTCGACGGATCCGCGGGGGGTGAACGTCGGCGGCGCGGGGTTGAAGCTTCGCGCACGGGAGATGGCGAAGCTCGGCTATCTCTACCTCAACGGCGGCTGCTGGGACGGCGTACCGATTGTGTCGGCCAAGTGGGTTGCGCAATCGACGAAGAAGTGGAGCGATCCCGGGAAGAACGTGGCGGGGTATGGATTTATGTGGTGGCTGAGCAAGGCGGTGCCGGGCGCATACACGGCGATCGGGGCGGGGGGGCAATACATTTTCGTCGATCCGCAGCTGGATGCGGTCATCGCGATCGCGGCTGATCCTGCCGGCGACGGGGGGCATTTCGAGATTCTGAAGACGCTGGTGATCCCATCGATGCACTGAGCGAAGGTTGATTCGCAGCGGTCGCTTCACTCACGACGAACGAGGAAGTTGCAGATGAGACTCTCTGGCACGATGATGAAAGCGTCGCTCGCGCTGCTGTGCAGTGTGGTGCTGGCCGGTGGCGCGGGCGCGCAGAGTGCGCGCGCGCGCGGCAATCTCTTCATCGTGGGGGGCGGGCCGCAGCCGCCGGAGTTGATCCAGCGCTTCTTCGATCTCGCCGGCGGGAAGAAGGGGAAGATCGTCGTGTTCGCGATGGCGAGCAGCGAGGGGAAGCAGAGTGGCGAGGAGAAGGCCGACGATCTCCGCAAGCTCGGCGCTGATGCGCACGCATATTACATCGATCAGAGCGAGGCGAACTCCGATTCGATGGTGAAGCACATGGAGGGCGTCACCGGCGTCTGGTTTGGGGGTGGCGATCAGGTGCTGCTCACGAAGGCGCTGTTGGGCACGCGCGTCGAGAAGGCGATCCACGATCTCTACGCGAAGGGCGCGGTGGTTGGTGGTACGTCGGCGGGCGCGGCAGTGATGGCGAACCCGATGCTCACGGGAGAGGAGCGGCATCAAGGAGGCCTTCGTCCGCCGTCCGACTCGAGCGACCATTACATGACGATCGCGCGCGACAACGTGGAGCTCGTGCCGGGGTTCGGGATGATCAAAGGCGTGCTGATCGACCAGCACTTCACGCGTCGCCGGCGGCATAACCGCTTCATCAGCGTCGTGCTCGAAACCGCGCCGCATTTGGGCGCCGGCATCGACGAGTCGACCGCGCTCATCGTGAATCCCGATGGCCACTGGACGGTGCTCGGCGAGAGCGTGGTGTCGATCTACGATGCGCGCCACGCGACGATCACGAAGGCCGGCGCACCGGTGCTCGGCGAGTCGGGGCTGATCCTGAGCGTGCTGCCGTCGGGAAGCAGCTACGATCCGGCGACGGGGAAGGTCGTATTACCGAAGTAGTAAGACGACAGGCATCAACATCCAAATTGCCAACGCTTGTGTTTCCAGCGACTACCCTACGCTAATCGCTTCTTCACTCGAAACCTCACGAGCACGATGACTACTACTTCCGACACGCTCGACGCACTTCGTTATCCTATTGGCCGCTTCATCGTCCCCGAGAAGATCTCGGCGGAAGAGACGCAGAAGCACATCGAGGAGATTGCCGCGGCGCCGGCGGCGCTGCGGGCGGCGGTGAAGGGGTTGAGTGAGGCGCGGCTCGATCAGCCGTATCGTCCGGGTGGCTGGACGATTCGGCAGGTGGTGCACCATGTGCCGGATAGTCACCTGAATGCGTACATCAGGATGAAGCTCGCGCTCACGGAAGATGAGCCGGTGATTACGCCCTATATGGAAGATCGTTGGGCGGAGCTGCCTGATTCTCGCACCGTGGCGGTGGAGACTTCGTTGCGGCTCTTCGAGTCGGTGCAGGAGCGGTGGGTCGCGATCATGCGATCGATGACCGACGCGCAGTGGCAGCGCGCCTACACACATCCGGAGCTGGGACGGTATCCGCTCGACCGCCAGGCCGCGCTGTATGCGTGGCACGGCAAGCATCACGTAGCGCACATCGAGCGCGCCACGTGATGTGATGGCGCGCTAGGGAGCGCGCCGGGTGCCGCCGCGAATCAGACGAATCAGGAAGATCAGGACGATTGCGCCAATGAAGGCGACGAAGATCGTGCCCGCGAGTCCGCCCATGGGAGCGCTGGCGCCGAGTTGACTGAACAGCCATCCGCCGATGAACGCGCCGACGATGCCGATAACGATGTCACCTATGATGCCGTATCCGACGCCGCCTACGACGAGCGAGGCAAGAACGCCGGCGACCAGCCCGACGACGAGCCACCAAATCAGTGGTTGCATGGAGATTGTCTCCTCAAGGAGTTCGTGAAACGGTTCACGAGCTCAGAGCGAGGCAACTCGCGTGCCTTACCCGTTGGCGGGACTCCCTGCGGGCGCGTCGAGAGACGCCATCCCCATGGCGTGATAGCCTTTATCGACGTAGACGACGCTGCCGGTGATTCCGCTGGCGAGCGAGCTCGCGAGGAATGCCGCGGTGTTTCCGACTTCCTTCGCGGTGAGTGGCTCGGTGAGCGGCGCGTTGGCCGAGACGTAGGCGACCATCTTCTCGATGATGCCGATGGCGCTGGCAGCGCGCGATGCGAGCGGGCCGGCGGAGATGGTGTTGACGCGGATGCCGAAGCGGCGGCCGGCCTCGTAGGCGAGCACGCGCGTGTCGCTCTCGAGGGCGGCTTTCGCGGATGACATGCCGCCGCCATATCCGGGGATCACGCGCTCGCTCGCCATGTAGGTGAGGGAGAGCACGGAGCCGCCGGCGCGCATGAGTGGGCCGAAGCGACTGACCATGGCGACGAGCGAGTAGGCGCTGACGCTGAGCGCGGTGAGGTAGCCGTCGCGGCTCGTGTCGAGGAGGGCCTTTTTTACCTCGGGGCCGTTCGCGAGCGAGTGAACGACGATGTCGAGTGGCTTGTCGCCATGGTCGGCGACGAGCTTCGTCGCGAGGCCATCAATGGAGAAGTCGCCCACTTCGGCGTAGCGCTTGTTGGCGCGGATCGATTCGGGGGCGCCGTCGAGCGTGGTGTAGGCGGCGTCGAGCGGATAGATCGACTCGAAGGCGAATTTCCCGCCGGTGGAGAGCTCGAGCGACTCGTCCATCTTGCCGCGCTCCAGGAGGTTGCGGAAGATGTTGAGTGCCGGCGGCCACGTGCCGATGACGACCGACGCGCCCGCCTCGGCGAGCGCCTTCGCGATGGCGAAACCATATCCTGCGTCGTCCGCGACGCCGGCGACGAGAGCGCGTTTGCCTTTGAGATCGATGTTCAGCATATCGGCTGCGTCCGTTGGCTGGAGTGCGTGCGCAGCGTATCGCGCCGCGGCAAAGTAGCTTACACCAGAGCCCCCCAGTCTACCAGCAATGACCGCCATTACAACGATCGCAACGCCCGAGCCACTCTCATCGACGATCGGCCCGCGTTTCGCGCGCGGATTGTGGCGCATCGCCGCCGCAGATGCCTCGTCGGGGAACCAGGTCGAGCTGATGCGCGATGGGACGCGCATCTTCGACGCGATGATCGAGGTCATCGAGCAGGCGCGCGAGACGGTTGTGCTCGAATCGTACATCGTGAACAGCGACAGCGTCGGAGAGCGATTCGCGGAGGCGCTGATCGCGGCCGCGGCGCGCGGCGTGAGGGTGCGCCTGATCGCCGACTGGATCGGGAGTTGGGTCACCTCACGCGCGTATTGGCGGAAGCTCCGCGACGGGAACGTGGAGGTTCGCATCTTCAATCCCCCCGGATTTCGGGCGTGGCTCGGTCTCGTGCCGCGCGATCACCGCAAGCTGCTCGCGGTAGATCAGCGCGTGGCGATCACCGGCGGCATCGGACTCTCCGAGGAATGGTCGGGTTTTGTGAAGCGGAAGAAGAAAGCGCCGTGGCGTGACACCGCGGTGCTGATCCGCGGGCCGGCGGCCGAGGATATGGCGCGGGCGTTCGAGACGATGTGGAAGCGCGCGAACTTCGAGGAGCGTCGCGCGGCGCGTCGGCACATCGTGCGGCGCGCGCGGAACACGGACACGGCGCCGGGGCAGACGGCGGGCGCGGTGGTCGGGATCATCGAGGGGGAGCCGTGGCGGCTGCGCGTCGCGCGCGCGCTGCAGATCCAGTCGGTGAGTGCCGAAAAGACGATCTGGATCGCGAGCGCATACTTCTATCCGTCCGGCGCGGAGATCGAGGCACTGTGCGGCGCGGCGCTCGATGGTGTGGACGTGCGCGTGCTGGTGCCGAGCAGGTACGATCATCCGTGGGTGCGCAGGCTGACGCGGAGTGTGTACAAGCAGTTGCTGCGGAATGGCGTGCGGATCTTCGAGTGGAACGGAATCATGATGCACGCGAAGACGAGCGTGATCGATGGTCGATGGGTGCGCGTGGGCTCGACGGACTTCAATCCGCTGGGCGTCGCGATCAACTACGAGCTCGATGCGGTGATCGAGAGTGTCGAGCTGGGGAAGGCGGCGGAGGCGATGTTCCTGCGCGATCTCGAGGAGTCGACGGAGATCAAGAACGTGTCGCGGACGGAAGCGAAGCAGACGTCGAGCACCACACTGTAGCGCGCGAGGCTCGATGGTTCGCGATCCGGTATCTTTCGCGACATGAAAGCAGGGATTTTCGTGATCGCGGAGCTGAGCGATCCGGTGCGCGAGCAGATACTCGAGGTGCAGCGGTGGGCCGACCCGCGCCTCGCGGCGGGCACGCCGCCGCACGTGACGATGGTGGGATCGTCTGGCGTGGGTCCGCTGCCGCTCGGTACGCCGGCGGAGCTGCTGCGCGAGAAGATCGAGCCGATCACGCGCGAGACGGCGCCGATCAAAATGAAGTTCGAGCGCCCGCATCGCTTCATGCAGACGGACATCATCGTGCTCCCGCTGGATCCGCATGGACCGCTGCGCGTGCTGCACGAGCGCGTGGCGCAGACGGGGCTGCCGTTCGAGCGTGCGCGATTCCAGTTCTCACCCCACGCGACGCTGAGCTTTTATCCGCGGATGACGCCGGAGATGTTGAAGCGGTTGCTGGCGTTGAGGTTCGAGGATGAGGTGGTGATCAGCGGACTGCAGTTTTACTCGACACCGCATCCGCAGCCGAGTCGGCGGGTGTTGGAGTTGCGGTTAGGGAGCTGATAGCACGGCGAACCCCAACCTATTCGAATCAAAGCGTGCCAAACTCCGCTGCGTCATCTATATGTTGATCTGTCGAATTGAAGTTGGGAGGCAGTGTTGCTGACTCGAGCTTCGGCTCGTCGAGCGACAGCGTATCAACTTCATGCCGAAGGATGACAAGGCAGGATGGAGGTGAGTCATGTCCTCCGCGCTCACAACCCCTTCGCCACCGCCGCCTCCAGCTTCTGATCCCCACCCAGCCCCGTATACACGATCTTCCCGCCCTTATCTACGACTACCACATACGACGTCGCCGGCACCGCGTACGCATCCGTCGCGCTCCCATCCGCGTCGAACAGCACCGGATGTGTGTAGCCGTACTTCGTGATGTACTTCTGCACGCGCTCCGGCGACTCGTTCACCGACACGGCCACCGAGATGAACGTCACCTTGCCCTGGTACGTCTTCACGAGCGACAGCAGCTGCGGCTCGAGCTCCTTGCAGTTGCCACACCACAGCGCCCAGAACTCCAGCACCACCGGGCCCTT
>JBDSHG010000076.1:0-16245 GCA_039918615.1 Gemmatimonadaceae bacterium
TCGACCGGGAGCGACGTCGCGTGCGCGAGCACGTACACCGATCGCGTGAAGTACTCCTGCAGCATCCGCTTGTACTCGGCCCCCCACTTCGGTGCATCGGTTGGGAGGCCGCCGAGCGCGAACGAGATCGGCGAGAGATCGTGGCGGAAGTCGAAGCCGCCGCCGCCGGAGAGGCCGACCTTCGGGTCGAGCTCATACGTGTCCTGAATGACGCGTGACGTCACCACTCCCTTGAAGCCGTTGATCTCGTGCTCGAACGCGCCCCCCGCGAAGGCGCCCCCGTTGAACATGAGATTCCTGCCGACGTATCCGCTCGAGTTCGCGAGACCATTCGGGAAGCGGCTCGACTCCGACATCAGCAGCAGCTTCGGCGTCTCGGCCCCATTCGCGCACAGCACTACCGACTTCGCGCGCTGAAAGATCTCCCGCTTGTTCACATCGAAATAGGTGACGCCCGTCGCGCGACCGGCAGCGTTCGTCTCGATGCGGCGAACGTAGCTGAGCGGACGGATCTCGCAGTTACCGGTCCTCTCGGCCTCGGGGATCATCGTGGCGAGCGTGCTCGACTTCGCGTTCATCTCGCAGCCGTACGTCTCGCAGAAGCCGCAGTTCACACATGCGCTGCGTCCGCGATACGGCTGGGAGATGATCGCCATCGGCGAAGGGAACGCATGCCATCCCATCTTCTTCGCCGCACGCTCGGCCAGCACCCCCGCGGGCTTGATCGGCAGCGGCGGCAGTGGATATCCCTTCGTGCGCGGGGGGTCGAACGGGTTGGCACCCGCGACTCCCGACACTCCGATCTCCCACTCGACCTTCGTATAGTAGGGCTCGAGGTCGGCGTAGGTGATGGGCCAGTCGGCGAAGCTCGACCCCTCGACCGCGCCCTTGCGGCTGCGCTCGATGAAATCGATCTCGTGGAAGCGCCAGTAGTTCGCGGTGAAGTGCACGGAGCCGCCACCGACGATGCGTCCGTACTTGATCACTTCCTTCTTCTTCGCGACGTCCTTCTCGGACGTGCGAAAAGTGTTCGGCTGGCTGCGGAAGTCGTTGGTGAGCGCGGCGAGCTGCCCGATCGCGAGCTCGTCGTGGCGGAAGTCGGCGGCGCGCAGATACGGTCCCTGCTCGAGAACCACCACGCGAAAGCCGCGCTGCGAGAGCTCGCGCGCCATCACTCCGCCAGCGGAGCCCGCGCCGACGATGACGAAGTCCACCTCGTCGCTAGGCGCGAACACCGTGCTCGGCGGCGTATCGAGCAGCGACTTACGCATGCGTCGCTTCTTCGCGGTCGTAGTAGCCAAAGGGCGGTTGCCAGAAGAAGCGATCCTCGAAGCCGATGAGCTTCCAGCCGATCTTGTCGCGATTGCCGCCGTAGTCGGGATTCGCGAACATGCCGGCCGCAGTGGCCGCCAGCATCGCGGTGAAGAAGTCCGACTTCGACTGCTCGAGCGCATGCAGAATCGCGATCTGCTGCTGCCCATCGAGGGCGGCGAACGAGTGCGATCCGGGATGTGCCGCGCTCACGCGCAGTCGAAGATCTGCGAGCCCCTGTGTGAACAGCGGCCGCTGCTCCTTTGCGAAGCTGTTGAGCGCACGGTCGATGAAGTCGATCACGTGCGCCTCGCGCGCTCCTGGCGTTGTATCGCTCGGAATGATCTGTGCGGCGATCGCTTCGACATCGGCAGCGTCGGCATCGCTGAATGTAGCCCAGCTCGTCTTCGCTTTCGTTGGCGCGCACGAGATCGCGGAGAGGCCGCCGAGCTCGCCAAGTGCGGCGGTGATCCAGATCGCGCTGACGGTGCCTGCGGACTGACGAAAAAACCGTCGTCGTGCGATGTCGCCCTCGGACATGGCTTACCTCGTTCGTGGGGTGCTGCCCGCGTCGGATAGACGCTCCCCGAAGTTACGCCTCCAAGCCGATTGCGCTACCGGCACACGCGGCGGGCGATGAGCTAGCCAGGCAGCCAGCCCCCGAAGCGGCTACGGCGCATACCCCATCCACTGCGCCGGGGAATACGTGTCGCCGAGGATCTCGGCGAGCAACCCCGGGAACATCGGCTCGGCGTTGGCGCTCGTGCTCAGCATGATGATCGCGGACTTCGGTTCGCTGAAGGCGACCATGTAGTTGCGCCAGCTCTGGTCGTCGTGCCCCTCCTTGAAGAACGCGGGCCCGTATGGCGAGACGAAGGTTCCCCAGCCGAGCGCGTACGACAGCTGGATTGCGTCGTCGCGCGACGTTGTGTCGAACTGCGGCGACGGGAATTCCGCCTTCGTGCGGATGCGCAGCTGCGGCGACCACATCGCGCGGCGGCTTGCGCCGCTCAGCCCATCGCTACGCAGCACGCCGCGAACGAAGCGCGCCATGTCCGCGATGTCCGTGTCGGCGGAGCCGGCTGCGCGGGCCGAGCTACGCTGGTTGTGCCCCACGACCTTGGTTGCGGTGTCGTAGCCGAGTGCATATTCGGACGCGAATGCCGGACGCCAGACCATGCCGGTGCGCGTCATACCAAAACGGTCGAAGACGCGCGTCTGCATCATGTTGCCGACCTGCTTGCCCGCGTGCTCCTCGATGACGAACTGGAGGAGATTGATCCCTTCGCCAGAGTAGCCGAAGTGCGTGCCGGGATCGAACTGCAGATGGAGCTTCTGGTCGGGGGTGAAGAAGCGCCAGTTCGGCAATCCACTCGAGTGTGTGAGGAGCATGCGCGGCGTGATGCGCTTCCAGCGCGGATCGCCGGCGAGATCGGCGTACTTCTCGTACGCCGGTAGCGGCTTCGGCAGATACTCCGCGATGGGCGTGTCGAGCGCGATCGTGCCGTCGTCGACGAGCTGCATGACGAGATGCGCGAACATCGCCTTGGTGAGCGACGCCGCGTACATGACCGTGGTGTCCGTGAGCGGCAGCAGCTTCTCGACGTTCCGGTAGCCGAACCCCGCCATGTACACGACCTCGCCGCGATTGATGACGGCGATCGCGAGCCCCGGCACGCGCGCGGCCGTCATGGCGTGCGTCACTATGTGCTCGACGGAATCCGCGGAAAGTCGACGGCCATCGAGACGCGTGACATCGTGTCGAATGGATGCAGTAATCGGCATGGGGGATGTGGCGGACTGTCGCGCGGCCGCGCATCCGAGTGTGAAAGGGATCGCGATCAGCGACACTGTCAGAAAAGGAGCTCGCATCACGGTCTCCAGATGAATGCGGTCACGAGTCCGACGAACCCCGGTCCAGGGATCACGAGTACCATTCGCCTGGGGGAACGAAGATTCTACGGCTTGAGATCGACAACGGCGCGATGCTCCTGGTCCATCGTCATCGGCCCCGACGTATGCGCGTGAGTGATCTTCCACTCGCTTCCTGCCTTCGCGAAGCATATCGTCTGCCGCGTCCACATGTCGATCAGCTCGCCACCGATCTTCTTCCCTCCGATTTGGTAGAGGCTGTACGCCAAGCCGACCGATTCGTTTGCCGTGATGCGAAGATCCCGCATCCGGTAGCTGAGCTCACCCTCGAACGATGTGAATACCGGCGGACCGATATGCCGATCAGGTCGGCGATATCGACCAAGCGCGCACCGGAGAGGTTGTGAGCGCGCTTTGTGCATTGGTGCGCTGCTCGAGTGCCGCTACCATATCGCGACCGCGATAGTGGTACGCCGTTGGCGGGAGCGTGGCCTCTACTCCTCCGGTTATCATGGCCAAGAAGAAAGCGCCTTCCTCGGCGCCATCCTCCGCCGCGCGCAAGTCGAGCGGCGCGAAGGCGTCCCCCTCAGCCCCCAAGGCTGCCGGGCGCAACACCGCGAGTGCCCCGTCGCATCCCTCGCCCGCGCCGACTGACGACGCGCTCGCGAAGAAGGCCGCGGAGACGAATGCACTCGTCGCGTCGGTACGGTTCAACAGCAACAAGCCCGGCGAGATCGGCCACGACAACGGGGTCAACCCGCCCACGGGCTTCACTGTCGAAGCGGCATCCCCTCTCGTCGGATCGAGCACGATCACCGAGAGCAACGCGAACGACAAGACCGGCACCGGCGACTCGGCCGAGGGAGTGAACCCACTCGTCGATCCGCTCGACCGCGTTCGTGTCGACAACACAGGGCGCGTGCTCACGACCAATCAGGGCGTGCTGGTCGGTGACAATCAGAACTCGCTGAAGGCCGGCCTTCGCGGACCGACGCTGCTCGAAGACTTCATTCTGCGCGAGAAGATCACGCACTTCGATCACGAGCGCATCCCCGAGCGCATCGTGCACGCACGCGGCTCGGCTGCGCATGGCTACTTCGAGTGTTACGAGCCACGCACGGGCATCACGCGCGCCGCGCCGTTCCAGGAGGCCGGGAAGCAGACGCCCGTCTTCGTGCGCTTCTCGACGGTCGCCGGCGAGCGCGGCTCCGTCGACACCGCGCGCGATGTGCGCGGCTTTGCAGTCAAGTTCTACACGGATGAAGGAAACTGGGATCTCGTCGGCAACAACATTCCCATCTTCTTCATTCAGGACGCGATGAAGTTTCCCGATCTCGTACACGCCGTGAAGCCCGAGCCGCATCACGCGATGCCGCAGGCTGCATCGGCGCACGACACCTTCTGGGATTTCATCTCGCTCATGCCCGAGTCGACGCACATGATGATGTGGGTGATGTCGGATCGTGCGATTCCGCGAAGCTATCGTATGATGCAGGGCTTCGGCGTTCACAGCTATCGTCTCGTCAACGACGCCGGCGACTCTGTGTTCGTGAAGTTCCACTGGAAGCCGAAGCAGGGAACGCACTCGCTCGTCTGGGACGAGGCGGTGAAGCTCGCCGGCGCCGATGCCGACTACCATCGTCGCGACCTCTGGGAGGCGATCGAGGCCGGTGAGTATCCGGAGTGGGAGCTCGGCTTCCAGATCTTCACGGAGGCGCAGGCCGAGCGCTTCACCTTCGACATCCTCGATGCGACGAAGATCATTCCCGAGGAGCTCATTCCGGTGACGCCCGTTGGCCGCATGGTGCTCAATCGCAACCCGGACAATTTCTTCGCAGAGACCGAGCAGGTTGCGTTCTGTACCGCGCACGTCGTTCCAGGCATCGACTTCTCCAACGACCCGCTGCTTGCCGGCCGCATCCATTCGTACGTCGACACGCAGATCACCCGGCTCGGCGGTCCGAACTTTCACGAGATCCCGATCAACGCGCCGATCGCACCAGTGCACAACAATCAGCGCGACGGTCTGCATCGCCAGGCGATCGCACGCGGGCGCGTGTCGTACGAGCCGAACTCGCTGGCTGGTGGCTGCCCGTTCCAGGCGGGCGCGAAGGGCTTCGTCTCCTTTCCCGCGCCCGTGCACGAAGACAAGGTGCGCGGCAAGCCCGAGAAGTTCGCCGATCACTATACGCAGGCGACGCTCTTCTACAACAGCCAGACGGAGTGGGAAAAGAACCATATCGTGGGCGGCTTTCGCTTCGAGCTGAGCAAGCTCACGGTGCCCGCCATTCGCGCGCGTATGGTTGCCACGCTTCGCAACGTCGATGAGAATCTCGCGGCGCGGGTGGCCGAGGGGTTGGGGATCGATCTGCCGGATGCGCTGCCGCGGGTGCTCGCGCGCGCGCCGAAGCCGGAGGTGAAAGTCTCGCCCGCGCTGTCGCTCACCGCGCTTCCTGGCGATGTCGGCATCCGCACGCGGCGCATTGCGATCCTCGTGGCCAATGGTGTCGAAGGAGCATCGTTGAAGTCGCTGCACACCGCACTGACGAAGGCCGGAGCGGTGCCGCGGTTCATCGGCCCTCGGCTCGGCACGTACAAGACGGGTGATGGCGACACCATCGAGGCCGATGCGTCGATGGAGAACTCGCCGCCGGTGCTGTTCGACGCGCTCATCCTTCCAGATGGCGACGCCGGCGTCGAGGCGCTCGCGGCGGATGGACATACGATGGAGTTCGTGACGAACCAGTTTCGTCACTGCAAGACGATCCTCGCGCTCGGCGCCTCTCGAAAGCTTCTGCGGAATGCGGGAATCGGCGAAGTCACGGACGCGGGGTTGCTGATCATGGATGCGAAGGCGAAGAATGCGGCGCAGACGTTCATCGCGGCCGTAACGAAGCATCGTCATCCTGAGCGCGAGAGCGATCCTCCGGCGGTGTAGCTCTGCAACGCCGATCTGCAGTCATCGAAGCTCATCAAAGGCTCGGTGCTGAAGAGGTACCAGGGACAGCCGCACGGCATCTGCACGATACAGAAGGATCGTGTCAACGCGGATTTGCTCGACTTTCTCCAGTCGCTGCCGAAAAGCATCGACCGCGAAGAGCGAGTCGCGGCAGACCGACGCGCGCTTAGGCGTCCTACACGCGGTCGGTGGCCAGCGACAGGATGTGTGAAAGAATCTCGTGGCTCGTCTCACGCGAGAAGATTCTCTGCGGCAGAATCTCGCGCCCCGCGTGCTTGCTCCTGGGGAATCGCCGAAGCGCGCTGTGCATGATGTAGGTCGGCGCGCCGTGCGGGATGATGCTCAGGTCATCGCGATCGACGAGCAGCACGTGGAGATTTTCCGAGCGCGACATCGGCGCGACGAGCCGACGTAGCTTTACGCCGAATCGCGGATCGGTCGCGAGAAAATAAACCGGGCCTCGCGCGAGCAGTCGGCCGAAGCGCTGAAGCAGGGCGGGCCGAACGCGCGTAATGATGTGGGGCTTGCCCATGAGCGCCGCCGTACGTGCGACGATCTCCGAGTGCCCCGCGGAAATCAGAATGTCTACCCTGCGTAGATCGCGCGCAGCGGAGTCGGACGACACCGCGTCCACTGGTATCGCCGTCACCTCCAGACCGTAGAAGGTGCGGAGCTCTTCCGCCATTGACTGCAGCTGATCGTCGTTGCACTCGAGCACGGCCGCGCGCACGCGTCGTGTGATGAGCGCTGAGCGAACGTGATCGACGAATCGCAGAGGCGGTACGTCTCGATCGATGGCGCCCACGAGAATCTCGAGCATCCAGCGGCGCGGAAGTAGTTGCGCATTTCCATGTGCCGTCGCGAAGACACCCGACCTGGACCGAACCTCAACCAGCCCCTCTTCGCCGAGTTGCTGATACGCTGCGAGAATGACTCGAGTGTCAACGTCGAGCTCATCCGCAACCTCGCGCACACTTGGCAGACGGTCTCCATGCTCGAGCACACCAGTGCGAAGCCCCTCCGCGACGCGTGTGCGCAACACATGGAGGATGCCTCGTACGCGTTGCTCTGGTTTACTGCCGGGCTCGCTCACAGTTTATCCACTAAATGCATGTTACGAGCCTGATGCGGCAGGGTGCGCACGCGGGGCGCGGGCACCAAGACACTACTCAGTGCGGAAAGTCACAGAATCGCAGTCTGTTGCATATGCGCTATGTGTCGTGCTCAATCCACGGATCCATGAATGCCGTCACCGTCAACGCCATTCGAAACGTGCGAGCGGGGACTGCTCTAAACTGTTGCGGTTTCCTCTCATTTTCAGGCCCTGGAGGAAAGCCATATGTCCGATTCCGGTAACTCTACGAGCGCTCCGCTCGTGGTCGATCGACCGCTTACAGCGAACAGTCGTCGCGACTTTCTGCGCATTCTCGGTCTTGGCAGCGCCGTAGTGCTGCTGCCGTCGATGTTCGCAGGCTGCAGCGACACGACCGCCACCGCCCGCTCCGCCACCGAAGCCGTCACCCTCGACCTCACCACTGACTTCGGCGTTCTCAACTACGCGTATGCGCTCGAGCAGCTCGAGGCCGCATTCTATGAAGAGGCGCTCAAGCACATCGCGACCGGCTGTACCGCGTCCGAGTTGCACGCGCTGCTGTCGATCGGTCAGCACGAGGTCGTACACCGCGAATTCCTCAAGGCAGCGCTCGGCTCCAACGCGATCCCAACGTTGCAGGTGGACTTCAGCTCGCTCGACCTCACGAAGCGTGACGTCGTGTTTCAGACCGCGAAGATGTTCGAGGATACCGGTGTCGCAGCCTACAACGGGGCGGGCCGACTCATCCACACGCCACTCTATCTCGTGCTTGCCGGCAAGATCGTCTCGGTCGAAGCGCGCCATGCCGCGACGATCCGCGACATCCTCAACCCGAAGTCCATGAGCTTTGCGGGCGATGATGTCGTCAACGCGATGGGACTCGATCAGGCCTTCTCGCCGAGCATGGTACTTCCGCTCGTCGATCCATTCATCGTCACCCCGATCAGCGCCTAGCCGGCAGCCGGAGACCAATTCACAATGAACAACACGACTGTGCTCGGTGGCATCGACCCCGAGATCGCTGATCAACTGCTCACGCGCCGTGACGCGCTACGTCAGGGCGCCTCGACGTCGACGAAGGTCGTCACAGGACTCGCTCTCGCTTCCGTTCCGATCGCGCTCGCCGCGCTCGCGAAGGATGCGTTTGCAGCGCTCCCTGCCGACATCGTCGGCGTCCTCAACTTCGCACTCACCCTCGAGTACCTCGAATCGTCGTTCTACAACGTCGGTGTCGGCACGAGCGGGCTCATTCCGCCAAGTGACATGGCGGTGTTTCAACAGATCCAGAAACACGAGAACGCACATGTCGCGTTTCTGCTCGCCGCGCTCGGGGCGGACGCTGTCGGGAAGCCGACGTTCGACTTCACAGCTGGCGGCATGTTTCCCGATGTCTTCTCGAACTACGCGACGTTCCAGGCAGTGTCGCAGGCGTTCGAGGACACGGGCGTTCGCGCGTACAAGGGTCAGGCGACGAATCTCATGTCGCAGCCCGACATCCTGACGGCGGCGCTCCAGATCCACTCCGTCGAAGCGCGTCATGCAGCCGAGGTGCGGCGCCTGCGCGGACTCGATGGCTGGATCAACGGCACGATGGGGAATCTCCCCGCTGCCGTTAATGCGGCAGTCTACGGCCCTGGCAATCCGGCGTCCGATTATCCTGCCGAGGACAACACGACGCAGGCAGGAATCAATCTGCAGACGCTCGTGGCGTACGGCAGCGATCCGCTGTCCGCGTCCTTCGACGAGCCGCTCGACAAGGCAACCGTCCTCGCTATCGCAGGGCCGTTCATCGTTGCATGAGTTGATCGACTTTCGTGCGCGTCACCGTGCATACACCTGCCTTCGCTCACTCTGGCGCTGGCGCGTACGCGAGTCGTACTTCGCAAGGAAAAGAGAAATGATACACCAACGTGGGGCGTGGCTGATCGCGCTACTTGTCGTGACAGCCATGGGAGCTGGCCTTTCCTGTTCCCGTGACAGCGGTCCGACGACACCGATGCCGCCCGTCGATTCGACTAGGCCTTCGTTCAGCGCTCCGATAGCGATCGCCATCGGAGAGACGGTCGGCAACGCGACGTACGCTCCGTTCGACAGCGTCATTGGCGGACAAGGACAAACCGTCGGCGGCATCGCGTGTGATGGCTCGGTGCCAGTGCAGCACATCCACGTGCATCTCACGCTGATCGCCAACGGCGTTCAGCGCGCGATCCCACTGGGCATCGGCGCGAAACAGGGCGAGGTGATCTCGAACTTTGTAGTTGACGCGCACTGCTACTACTGGGTGCACACGCACGATGCGTCGGGGATCATTCACATCGAGTCGCCCAACGCCGCGCAGTTGCACGTTGGCGAGCTATTCGCGATCTGGGGCCAGCCGCTCAGCCGCTCGAACGTCGGGGGCTTTGCCGGTGCGGTTACCGCGTACGTCGATAGCACACGCTACGACGGTGATCTCGGCTCGCTGGGCTTCGTGGCGCATCAGCAGATCACGCTGATCGTCGGCACGGTGCCGTCGCAGCTTCCCGTCTACGCGTTTCCTTCCGTCTTCTGATCGTTCGCCTCGCGCCACGTGCGTATCGCGTTCGTGTGCACCGGATAGTGTCCGTAGGTGTCGAGGCGAAGACGGCGGCGGAACTTGCTATCGCCTGCGTACAAATCCTCAGGCGCCTCGGTGATGTACGCCACCAGCCTCGCATGCACTTCGTCGTGCTGCTGCAGCACCTCGGCCAGAGTGAGATGGCTCCGCTTCACGGTCATGATCGCGTTGAAGTCGTCGATCCCGCCGTACTTGTCGGAGTAGCGCTCCGGTCGGCCGCCCTCGCGGATGACCGGCATATGCTTGAGCGACTCTTCCTCCCACCAAGTGACGTGCGCGATGATGTCGCGCACCGACCACTTCCCGGTGACATTGGGCTCCATGAGCTGCTCTTCCGTCAGCCCCGCATAGCAGGCCTCGAAGTCCTTCCACGCCTTGTCGAGCCGCTCCAGTACCTGCGCGGTTTTCACTGTTCTCTCCGGGGTTTGGCCGTACCAAGCATACGCAATAATCGCGGCTATTGTTAAGCCGTGATCGTGCTCCGGCTTCCATATCAAGCGCCACACGACTGGGCGCGCCGCTGCGCTTCCTGGCCGCGCGGTCGACCAGGGACGTCGAGCTCGTCCGCGACGACGCGTATCTCCGCACTGTCCGGCTCGGCGATTTCATCGGATGGTTTCGCGCGCGCAACGCGGCGGATGCACACGCGATCGTCGTCGACCGCTCGACGTCACTCGCGACGACGACGGACGCGCTCACGACTCGGCTTCGACATCTTTTCGACCTCGATGCGCGCCCCGACCTCATCGACGCCCATTTCGCGAATGACGCGCTGCTCGGCGATCCGACTCGGCGCCGCCCCGGGCTTCGCGTCCCCGGCGCGCCCGGTCCGCCGCCGCCGGCCATCTTCATTAGCCCGCCGATCATCTTCGACATGTTCGGATCCATCTTCATCGAGTCCATCCCGCCGGTGGGAATCGAACCTCCCATCACCGATCCCATCGTCGACATGCCGTGCTTCAGCATGTTGTAGTTCTTCTGCCCGCCCTGCCACACGTACTCGACCTTGTACGTGCGCGGACCCTGCGCGCGCGCGACCTTGTACTCGCACTCGGACGCGTCACTGCCCTGCGTCGGATCGCCATCGAGGGTGCCGATCGCAGCCTCCACAGCGGACTTCGGCAGCATGTCGCACGCGCTCGCCGGATGCGGCTTCCGCTTCGGCGCACCCGCGACGGCCTTCGCGCCATCGTAGTCGAGCGGATGATCGAAGCGCGGAACGATCTGCCGCGCGAGGCGACGGCATCATCCTTCTTCCCGCTCGCCCCGGTCACATCGATGTTCACCGCGAGCTCTCCCTTCGTCACCGCAGAACCGCCGCCCTCTATCCGGTCGATCGTGATCTGCCGCCCGTCCGTGCCGCGGTACATGCACAGCTCTCCAGATACATCCGCCACGCCGTCATCCGTCGCACGATACGGCGGCGAGCCCAGCACCCCGACATACACCTCGGCCTCGTTCGCCGAGAGCAGCGTGCACGGATCCGGAGTCCTGCTGCCCGTGGCATTCGCGACTGCGCTGCCGAGCGGGCTGTCCTTGCCGAGCAGACCCTGCGAGTCGCTGGCGCTGTCCGTCTTCTTGCACGAGGCGAGCGCCGCTGCGGCCGCGCCGAGCACTGCCAGGGTAACCACGGTGCGCACGCTGACGATCGACATCTGAGCTTCCTCCGCTGAGTGGACGGTCCGCCGCGACGGCGGCTCACGCAGGCAAGATGCGGATGCGCTGTTATCCGGGCGTTACGGCGGGGTTACGGGGGGCGCACGTACTTCCGGAAGGCGGTACACGCACGATATTCCGACGGATGAGATCAAAAATCGTCCTGTCCGTCGCTGTCGTTTTCGTCACCTCGGCGTGTGCGCCGCAACGCGTGGCGTCCCCCGCAGCTACTCCGGCGCCGGCGGCGGCGCCCGCGACCGGGCCGCAGCTATCGAACGATGTGAAGTGGGTGCGGATGTCGGCGGAGTATCGTGCGCTCGCGCGGCAGGCGTTCGCGTTCGCGTCAGAGCGACTGCCGGAGCTCGCGCGCGGACTTCCAGCGCAGGGGTGGGCGGTGATCCTCGACGCCGACGAGACGGTGCTCGACAACTCGGAATATCAGCGCCGCCTCGAGCTGTCGAGCGCGCCGTTCGATGAGAAAGGGTGGGAGAAGTGGGTGAACGAGCGCGCGGCTCCGGCGATCGCGGGTGCGATCGAGTTTACGACGCTCGTGCACACGCGTGGGGGACGCGTCGTCATCGTCACGAATCGTTCGCAGGGGGCGTGCGATGCGACGCGCGAGAACATCAAGTCGGCGGGGATCCAGGCGGACGCGGTGTTGTGTCAGCCGGCGGGCGAGCGGGACAAGAACCCGCGCTTCGAGCGCGTGCAGAAAGGGACCGCGGTGCCGGGACTACCGCGGCTCGCGGTGGTGGCGTGGGTGGGCGACAACATCCTCGACTTCCCCGCGCTCGCGCAGGCCACGCGCGACGACAGCACCGCGCTCGGCGAATTCGGAAAGCGATTCTTCATCATCCCCAACCCGATGTACGGATCGTGGGAGCACCTCAAGTAAGCAGGAGACGTGATGCGGCCGATGCACTATCCATTCGTTGCGATTGCCGATGAGAACGTCCCGCGCGCGGTGGAGCCGGCGTTCCAGCACATGCTGGACACGTACGCGAGTGAGACTAATAAGGTCGCGAGTGTGTGGAAGGAATTTCGCGATGAGGATCTCGCGTATCGTCCGCATCCGCGTTCGACGAGCGTCGGCGACATCTTCAAGCACCAGCTGCTTTCGGAGCGCCGCTTCTTCGGCGAGTTCATCGGCACGGAGGAGCCGGCGCCGGCGGCGGTGCTTCCGGCGGAGCTGCGCGTGCAGACGGCGATCGATCGCCTGACGGTGCTCGCGTTCACGCGGCTCGGACAGCTCGCGTCGCGGCGCGAGGAGTGGTGGCTCGTGCGCGTCCCCTTCTTCGAGGTGGAGCGCGAGCGCATCTGGATCTTCTGGCGCCGCGTTCTGCACACCACGCATCATCGCACGCAGCTCACGGTCTATCTACGGATGATGGATCGCCCCGTCCCTCCGACATACGGCCCGACGGCGGACGTGAAGTGGGATGGTGCGGACCCGACGGACAACGTAGGCGCGGCGGGGCGAAAATAGGACGCGAGGGATTCGAGGCCGCCGGAGCAAGAGCGATAACAGCTGTGGATACGGACAAAAGACGGAGAGAAGCACCGACAAAAAACGGACTACTGCTCCCGCAGGCGCAGTTGTCCGTCTTTTGTCCGTTCAATCCGTTCCATCGTTCTTCAAAAAGCAGTTGACTGTTCTACTCCCCTGCCTATTCCGCCTTCTTCGACATCAGCTGCTCCGCGAATTCCAGCCGCGTCTCGAGCTCGGCGATGCGGGTCTCGAGCGCTTCGACCAACGTGCGATCAGGTTGCGCGAGCGATTGCGGTGTTGCGGGTGCGTGCGGTTGCTGCGCCCAGTTCTGAGTGTGCGCGTCGCTGCGGGGTCCCCAGAAGGGCGCCCAATCTGACGGACCCCAGCCCACCGGGCCGTAGTGGGCGAACGACATCGCACGGCGGCGTATCCACCGCCTGCGATGTGATGCGAACATCCAGACCAGCGCGACGACCAGCCAGAACATCGGGTGAAATCTGAACATCTGTCCCTCCGTCGATCGTCAGGTCGAGCTGTCAGGGGTGGGGTTAGGATCGAACGCTGCCTCGATATCCGATGCAGCCTTGCGGAGAATCTCGGCCACGTGCGCAAGCGCGGGATCTTCAGGACCGCGGCGCCACGCACGCTTGAAGGTCACGGCCGCGAGGTGCGCGAACGCCTGGTGCATGTCGCCGCTCGAGCCGCCGGTGAATTCGCGCACCGTCTCGCGCACACGGTCGAAGATCTCGTCGAGCACGCCGCGATTCTCCTCGAGGTACTTCAGCCCTTCGGGGGTCACGTGGTACACCTTCTTCCCGTCCTCCTCGATGACCTTCACGTAGCCCTCGTCCTCGAGCAGCTGCAGCGTCGGGTAGACGGTGCCGGGCGACGGCGTGTACAGCCCGCCGAACTTTTCCTCGAGTGCGCGGATGACTTCGTAGCCGTGCCTCGGCTTCTCGTTGAGCAGGCGGAGGATGACGAACTTCACCTCGCCTGATTCGAACATCTGGCTGCGGCGGCGTCCGCCGCGCCCGGGTCCACCGCGACCGCGACCACCCCAGGCGCCGGACCAGCCGCCGGGTCCGCCAAAGGGGAAGCCTGGGCCGAAGCCCCAATCATCTCGTTTGTTGCACATACACTCCTCCGATATATCGTACGACATCACTCACGATATATCGTAAGATAGTACTCACGTAATGTCAATAGTCGAGTTATTGAGCCGTACCCGGGTTCAACCGCTCAGGAACTCGTCCAGAAGTTCCGAGAATTCTTCTGGGCGTCCGACGTTCGCGAAGTGCGCGGTGTCGAGCACCTCCAGGCGCGCCTCCGGAATGTTGTCCCGCAGGTAGAGCCCATCCGCCACCGTCGTCACCACGTCCTGACCTCCCGCCACCACCAGCGTGTGCGCAGTGACGCGGTGCAGATCCCGCCGCAAGTCCGCATCGCGGAGCGCAGCGCACGAACCCAGATAGCCCTCGACCGATGTCGCGCGGCCAATCGAGACGAAGCGCGCGACGACATCCGCATGCGCCGCGCGAAACTCCTCTGTGAACCAAATCGGCGCCGACTGGTCTACTGCCTTCTCTATCCCGTTGTCCCGCACGAACTGCATCCGCTCGCTCCACGTCGCGCTCGTGCCTATGTGCGCAGCAGTGTTCGAGAGCACGAGCCTGCTCACACGCTTCCCCGCGTTCTGGCCGAGCCAGAGGCTCGTGAGTCCGCCGAGCGAGACGCCGCACACCGCGGCGGTCTGCGCACCAGCGGCATCGAGCACCGCAAGCGCATCACCCCCGAGCTGCTCCATCGTGTAGTCTCCCGACGGTGCGGACGACTTCCCATGTCCACGTGCATCGTAGCGAATGAGACGGAAACGATCCACGAGCGACGGGAGCTGCCAATCCCACAGCGCATGAGAAGTCCCGAGCGAGTGCAGCAACAGAACGGCGGGCGCGTCGTCGCGTCCGTCGATCGTATACCAGATCCGCGCGCCATCGATCTCCACTTCCGGCATGCGACCGCTCCCCTCGCTCGTGACGACGACAAATTGCAGCCGCGCCGCGCGCCGCGCGAGGGAGCGCGACCCCATGGCGTCATCCGTGCTATGTCTGGAGCCGTGGCTCATACCCTCGACTCCGACTTCGTGCGCGAACAGCTCGCACTGCGCGCCGCGCCCCTCGCCAAGCAAGCGCCGGTGAACGGCGACTATGTGCTCTACTGGATGGCGAGCACCCAGCGCTTCGAGGAGAACTGGGCCCTCCGCTACGCCACCCTCGAGGCCGACCGGCTCGGCCTCCCCCTCCTCATCCACCACGGTCTCGATCCGACGTATCCGTACGCGTCGGAGCGCGTGCATACCTTCGTTCTGCAAGGCGCCCGCGAGCTCGCCGCCCGCGCAGCCGCGCTCGGCCTCTCCTACCGCTTCGCACTCCGCCGCGCGCGCGACGACGATCGCCGTGTGGTCGATCGCATTGCCGCGCGCGCCGCGCTCGTCGTCACCGATCTCTATCCAACCGCGGGCGTGCTCGATCGCACGCTGCGCTTCGCCGAGCGTGTGCCGTGCCGCGTGGTGATGGTCGACAGCGTCGGCGTCGCACCTGCCGCGGATTTTCCGCGCGAGCAGTCGGCCGCGTTCACGATGCGCGGCAGGCTCATGAAGAACCTCGATACGCATCTCGAAGCGGTGGACGATCGCGCGCCGAAGCGCGCACTCAAGGACTCACTGCTCGCATCCGTTGACGCCGACTGGCTCGACCTTGCACGCCTCGACATCGCGACGGAGGTCGCACAGTGCGAGATCGATCACAGCGTGGGCGCGGTGGCCGAGGTGAGCGGTGGACTCACGGCGGCGCGCGCGAGGCTCGAGGAGTTCGTCGCCGATGGCCTCGACGCGTACGATGAGCGCCGTCGCGAGCCATCGGACGAAGGTGGCTCGAGCCGTCTCTCGCGCTGGCTGCACTTCGGGATGATCTCCTCCGCGGAGGTCGTGCGCGCCGCACGCGCGCACGCTCCCGAGCCGGCGCTCGCATCCTTCCTCAACGAGATCGTCGTCTGGCGCGAGCTCTCCCTCAACTTCTGTCTGCGTAACCGCGACTACATGAAGCTCCGCGCCACTCCCGCGTGGGCGCAAAAATCGATGGCCGCCCACAAGGACGACGAACGCGAGATCATCTACTCGCTGAAGCAGCTCGAGGAAGGCACGACGTACTCCGACCTCTGGAACGCGTCGCAGCAGGAGCTCGTGCAGTCCGGGACGATGCACAACGCGGTGC
>JBDSHG010000077.1:0-13566 GCA_039918615.1 Gemmatimonadaceae bacterium
GTGTTGGCCGAGATCGTCGAGCAGCGGAAGCGCGAGTTCTTCCTAGAGGGACATCGTCTGGGTGACATCCGCCGCCTCAACCTTCCGCTCGCTCCGTTGACGGGAGCGCCCTTCCCGCAGGCCGGCGGTGTCTACAGCGACCAGTCGTGCTTCCCGCTGCCGGACATCGAGCGGATCAACAACCCGAATCTGTCCGTCGCTCACAAATAAACGAAGCAAGGAGATTGAGCATGCAGTCCATACTTTCGATCGGTGGTCAATCTCCGCGCGTGCGAGTGAATGTGCGACGATGGCTTGTAGTATCGTCGTTGCTGTTAATGTCTTTCCAAACGGTGTCGGCGCAGGGGACGAGATTCCTGCGCCGGCCCACCGTGAGCCGCGACAACGTCGCCTTCGAGTACGGCGGCGATCTCTGGGTCGTCTCGCGCGCGGGCGGTGACGCGCGCAGGCTCACGAGCACCCCGTCGGCCGAGTCGGATCCGTTCTTCTCGCCCGATGGATCGCAAATCGCATTCACCTCGAACATCGCGGGCAACAGCGATGTGTTCGTCGTCCCCACGGCGGGCGGAGAGCCGAAACGGCTCACGTACCATCCCGGCTACGATTTCGTTCGCGGCTGGACGCCCGATGGAAAGCACGTCCTCTTCGCATCGAGCCGCGGCACACTGCCAACGCCGGGCGCCAATTCGTATCTCCGGCTCTGGACGGTGCCAGCCGATGGCGGAGTCAACGAGCAGCTTCAGCTCCCGCGTGTGTTCGCTGCCGCGTACGCACCCGACGGAAAGCGACTCGCCTATCAGCAGCTCGGCGTCGCCCTGTTCGCGGCGCAGTGGGCGGAGAACCAGGGAAGCCAGTGGCGCCGGTATCGCGGCGGCCGCGTCGAGCCCATTCGCATCTACGATCTCGCGAATAACAGCGAAGAGAAGCTTCCGTGGACCAACAGCAACGACACAGAGCCGATGTGGGTAGGCAACAGGGTGTACTTCCTCTCCGATCGCGACAGGACGGTCAATCTGTATTCGGATGACCTCGCGACGAAGAAAGTCGCACAGCTGACGAAGCACACCGACTTCGATATCATGAGCGCGTCGGCCGGCCCTGATGCGGTCGTGTACGAGCAGGCTGGGTACATCCACCTGTTCGATCTGAAGACCGGCGAGTCGAAGCAGTTGAACATTTCCGTGAAGGGCGACTTCCCGTGGTCGCGCCCGCAGATGAAGCACGTGGCGGCGCTGATCAATGATGCGACGCTCTCGCCCACCGGCGTCCGCGCCGCGTTTGAGGCGCGCGGCGACATCTTCACGGTCGCCGCGAGCGACGGCAGCTACCGCAACGTCACGCAGAGCTCCGGCGCGCACGACCGCAACCCGGCATGGTCGCCCGATGGCGACCACATCGCGTGGCTCTCCGATGCGAGCGGCGAGTACGAGCTGATGATCGGCGATCAGACAGGCGGCACGAAGCCGCGCGCGATCGCCCTGCCGACTCAGGGCTACTACACGAATCCAGTGTGGTCGCCCAACGCGCGCCGCCTGCTGCTTCGCGACACGGATCATGCCCTCTGGTCCGTGGAGCTCGCGAGCGGCCGTTTCACGAAGATCGATAATGACACGTACGATGACCCGAGCCGCGACTTCGAGGCGGTGTGGTCGCCGGACTCGAAGTGGATCGCGTACTCGAAGTCGCTGGACAGCCACCTGCGGTCGATCTTCCTCTATTCGACGGTCACGGGGAAGGCGACGCAGCTCAGCGATGCAATGGCGGACGCGATCTCACCCGCGTTCGACGCGAGCGGCAAGTATCTGTACTTCCTGGCGAGCACGAACTACGCGCTCAACACAGGATGGCTCGACATGAGCGCCTTCGAGCGTCCGGTGCGGCGGAGCATCTATCTCACCGTGTTGAGCGCCACTGAGCCATCGCCACTGCTCCCCACGCTGAGCGACGAGCCACCGCGCACGGTGGGCGCAGTGGACAGCGCGCCGGCGAAAGCGGCGCCCACACCGAAGGTCGCCGCGAAGGCCGCGTCCAAGCCGCTGCTCGACACCGCGACCGCGACGCACATCGACCTCGACGGGATTCAGCAGCGCATCATCCCGATTCCGACCGCCGAGGGCGATTACTCGAGCCTCTCCGCCGGAAGTGCGGGTACGTTCTTCTATGCCGAAACGCCGGCGGGCGCGGGGCGCGGTGGCGCGGGGATGCACCTCTGGCAATACCAGCTCGCTGCCAAGCAAGCGCAAACCTTCCTCGAAGGCATTACCTCGTACACGCTGTCGTCGGACGTGAAGAAGCTGATGTACAGCACCCCCGATCAGCACTACGGAATCGTCGGCACCGAGAAGCCGGCGAAGGCCGGCGAGGGCGCGTTCGACGTGAGCGCGATGGAGACGCTCGTCGATCCGAAGGCGGAGTGGGCCGAGATCTTCCGCGAGACGTGGCGCACGCAGCGCGACTTCTTCTATGACGCGAAGATGCACGGCAACGACTGGAAGGCGATCTACGACAAGTACAGCGGATTCGTACCGTTCGTGCAGCACCGCGCTGATCTCGCCTATCTCATCGCCAGCGTTGGCGGCGAGCTCACGGTCGGGCACTCGTATCTCGAGAGCGAAGGTGACGTTCCCGACACCGAGCACACATCCGTCGGCCTGCTCGGCGCCGATTACACCGTGGAGAACGGACTCTATCGCATCAAGCGCATCTACACGGCGGGGAGCTGGAATCCGCGGCTGCAGGCGCCGCTCAGCGCGCCCGGAGTGAAGGTATCCGAGGGAGACTATCTCCTCGATGTGAACGGTGTGGCCCTCGCACCACCGACGGATCTCTACAGCCGCTTCCAGGGCGCGGCGGGGAAGATGACGACGATCCGCGTGAACAGCGCGCCGACGATGAAGGGCTCGCACCTCATCACCGTCGTCCCGCTCGGCGATGACGAAGGGCTGCGCACGCAGACGTGGATCGACGACAACCGGAAGCTCGTCGACAAGCTTTCGGGAGGGAAGCTCGCCTACGTGTGGCTACCCAACACCTCTGTCGCGGGCTACACGGCCTTCAACCGCTACTACTTCGCGCAGCAGGACAAGCAGGGGCTCATCGTCGACGAGCGCTACAATCAGGGCGGCGCGGTCGCCGATTACATCGTCGACTTGCTCAACCGTCCGATAGGGGGGTACTTCGCGGAGCGTGCAGGCAAGACGATTACCGAGCCGATGGCGGGAATCTTCGGACCGACCGTGATGGTGATCAACGAGTCCGCCGGCTCCGGCGGCGACGCGCTGCCGTACCTCTTTCACCACTACAAGCTCGGCACCCTCGTCGGCACGCGTACCTGGGGCGGTCTCGTCGGAACGCTCGGCGTGCCGAACCCGATCGACAACGGCGCGATCACGGCGCCAGATCTCGCATTCTACGATGTCAACGGCAAGTGGGCGGTCGAGAACGAAGGCGTTGCGCCGGACATCGAGGTGGAGAACACGCCCGCCGACGTCGTGCGTGGACACGATCCGCAGCTCGAGCGGGCGGTTGCCGAGGCGCTGAAGGAGCTGCAGGAGCATCCTTTCCAACGGACGCCGCGTCCGGCGCCCATCGACCGGGTCACGAAGGAATGAGACTCACAATGAAGATGCGCGTCGTCACGATGCTCGCGGCTGCCTGTGCCATGGCACCATCCGACGTACGCGCGCAGAAGACTCCGGATCTCGCCGCCTTCGACAAGTACGTCGCGCAGGCCGCGCGCGACTGGAGAGTGCCAGGGCTTGCGATCGCCATCGTGCACGACGACTCGCTCGTCTTCGCGAAGGGCTACGGCGTGCTCGAGATCGGAAAGAGCGCGCCGGCGACGGAGCACACGCGCTTCGCGATCGGCTCCACCACGAAGGCGATGACGACGGCCGCACTGGCGATGCTCATCGATGAGGGGAAGCTGCACTGGGACGATCGCGTCATCGACTACCTGCCGGAGCTGCGGCTTTACGATGCCTACGCGACACACGAGCTCACCGTGCGCGACCTGCTCACGCATCGCAGCGGCCTGCCGAACACGGATCTGCTGTGGGCGATACCCCAGAATAACTACAGCATCACGGAGATGATGCGACGGCTGCGGTACGTGCCGCCGGAGTCGTCCTTCCGTTCGCACTGGGACTATCAGAACGTCGTCTACGCCATCGCGGGGCTGCTCGTCGAGCGCATTGCGGGGATGCCGTGGGAGACGTTCATCCGCACGCGCATCTTCGCGCCGCTGCAGATGACGGAGTCGATTCCACTCGTCTCACTGCTCGTGGGACAGCCGAATGTCGCCGTGCCGCACGACCTCTCCCACGATACCGTCCACACCGTCGCCGTGCGCACCACGGATCTGATCGCGCCAGCGGGATCGGTGTGGTCGAGCGTCTCCGACATGTCGAAGTGGATGCGCTTCATGCTCGACAGCGGGCGCGTGGGCACGAAGCGACTCATCCAGCCGGCGACATTCGAGGAGATCGTCGCACCGCAGATGCGCGCACCCATGGAGGAGTACCCCGCGCTCCAGCTCGCGCGTCCGCACTTCTTCAGCTACGCGCTCGGCTGGTTCGTGCAGGACTATCACGGCCAGACGGTGTGGATGCACACCGGCAGCATCGACGGCATGATCGCAATCATCGGCCTCATGCCCGGCACGCGCACGGGCGTGTACGTGCTCGCGAATCTCGACCACGCGGAGGTCCGTCACGCGCTGATGTACGAGGCATTCGACCTCTACAACGGCACGCCGCGCGCCTTGGCGCGCGACTGGAGCGCCGATCTCAAGAAGCTCTTCGACGCGAGGCGCGCCGCCGCGGTGAAGGCGGCGGCCGCGGCACCGAAGCCTCCGGCCGGGACGCATCCGTCGCTGCCGCTGGAGAAGTACGCGGGCACGTACGCGGACTCCACGTACGGCGCCGTCGTCGTCACGCTCGCCAACGGCTCGCTGCGTGCGAAGTTCGGCAACTGGGATATCGGCGAGCTCGAGTCTGCGTTCTACGACACGTTCAAGAGCCGAAAGTCTGATCCTCTGCAGGGCATCACCGATGTGACGTTCGTTCCCGATGGCGCAGGCGGCATCAGCGCGGTGCAGCTGTTCGGGCAGTCGTTTTCCCGCGCGACTCCGAGCGACAAAAAATGACGATTGGTCACCGCAGCCTCGTTGCCGTTGCCGTCTTCGCGGCCTTCGCGTGCATTTCGAGCACGGCCGCATCGCAGGTGCCCGCGGCGAAGGATTCCACGCCGCTGTTCGAAGAGACCGACGTGCAGATCCCCATGCGCGACGGAGTGCACCTGCACACGTCGATCTTCGTGCCCCACGGAATCAGCGGAAATCTTCCGTTCATCTTCAATCGCACGCCCTACGGTATCGCGGGGATGGGCGCCGCGTTCAACACTCCCGCTCCGTCGCTGGTCGAGCTCATCAACGACGGATACATCTTCGTCGTGCAGGACATCCGCGGTCGCTTCGGCTCGGAAGGGCAGTTCGTCATGCTCCGTCCGATGCGCGACAAGTCCGACAAGTCTGCGACCGATGAGAGCACCGACGCGTACGATACGATCGACTGGCTCCTCAAGAACGTCGCGCACAATAACGGCCGCGTCGGCATGCTCGGCACATCGTACCCAGGGTGGCTCACGGTCATCGCGATGCTCGATCCGCACCCCGCGCTCAAGGCCGTCGCGCCGGCCGCGTCGCCTGCCGACATGTTCATCGGCGACGACTTCCATCACAACGGCGCCTTCCGTCTGAGCTACGGCTTCGAGTACGCCGCGATGATGGAGCGCTCGAAGGAGTTCAGCCCGTTCGAGTTCGACCAGCCGGACGTCTATGACTGGTATCTCAACCTCGGCTCACTCGCCCACGCCAACGAGAAGGCGCTCCACGACAAGGCGCCAACGTGGAACAACTTCGTCTCGCATCCGGACTACGACACGTTCTGGCAGGCGCAGGCCGTCGCGCCGTATCTCGATCGCGTCAAGGTGCCGACGCTCAACATCGCCGGATGGTGGGACCAGGAAGACTTCTTCGGTCCGATCAAGATCTACGAGACGCTCGAGCCGCACGACACGCAGCACCTGAACTACCTCGTCGTCGGCCCATGGAACCACGGTGGATGGAGCGCAACGGAGGGCCAGATGCTCGGCCCGATCGACTTCGGCGAACCGGCCTCCGCGAATTTCCGTAGAAACATCGAGGCTCCCTGGTTCGCCTACTGGCTCAAGGACAAGGGCACGCTGAAGCTGGCTGAGGCGACGACGTTCGAGTCCGGCGCGAACAAGTGGCGCTCGCACGACAGCTGGCCGGAGCGCACCGGCGTTGCGAACAAGAGGCTGTATCTGCGCGCGAACCACCAGCTCTCGTTCACCGCGCCGAAGGAGTCGGGCGCGAGCGCAGTGGACTCGTGGGTCTCCGATCCCGCGAACCCCGTTCCGTATCGCAAGCGGCCGATCTCGCCGACGTTCGTCGGGACATCGACGTGGTCGACGTGGCTCGTGGACGACCAGCGCTTCGTGCAGGAGCGCCCCGATGTCGGAACGTGGCAGAGCGCACCGCTCACGTCGGACGTCGTAGTCGCGGGCGCGATCGCCGCACATCTCTTCGCATCGACGACAGGCTCCGACGCGGACGTGATCGTCAAGCTCATCGATGTCTACCCCGACCAGGCGCCTGATCCGAAGCTCGCGGGCTACGAGTTGATGGTCGCCAACGATGTCCTTCGCGCGCGCTTTCGCGATGGCTTCGAGCACCCGAAGGCACTCGTACCGAAGCAGATCACCGAGCTCACCGTCGACCTGCACACGCAGGACTACCGCTTCCTCAGGGGACACCGGATCATGGTGCAGGTGCAGAGCAGTTGGTTCCCGTTGATCGATCGCAATCCGCAGACCTTCGTGCCCAACATCTTCCAGGCGAAGGACACCGACTTCCAGAAAGAAACGCAGAGCATCTACCGCTCGGCCAAGGCCGCGTCGTACGTTCTGCTGCCAATTGAAGGGAGCGCCGATGGAGTTGCCGACGTTCGATAGAAAGCCATTGCGTCGCTGCCTGTGCGGCATCGTCGCCGTCGTGGCGGCAGGTGCGCAAAGCGGAATCCGAGCGCAGGGCGCGGCGACGTTATCGGAGCGGATACAGCGCATCGTCGACAGGCCGGAGTTTCGCCACGCAATGTTCGGTATCGAGTTCTATTCGCTCGATTCCGGGCGTGTCATCTATGCGCTCAACGAAGAGAAGCTCTTCACGCCGGGCTCGACTACGAAGCTGCTCACGGAAGGAACGGCGCTCGAGCTCCTTGGCGCGGACTACCGCTTCCACACCCGCGTCTATCGCACCGGAGACGTGAAGCCCGACGGAACGCTCGACGGTGACCTCGTTCTCGTGGCGAGCGGCGATCCGGATCTCTCCGCGCGCGTGCGCTCCGACGGAACGCTCGCGTTCGAGAACGAGGATCATTCGTACGATGGCGATCCACGCACTCGGGCAGTTCCCGGTGATCCGCTGCTTATCATTCGCAAGCTGGCAGCCCAGGTCGCGCAGCACGGGATCAAGCGAATCACCGGTCGCGTGCGCGTGGATGCCTCGCTGTTCGCCAGCGGAGATCGCGAGCTCGGCACCGGCGTCGTGATCTCTCCAATCGTCGTCAACGACAATCTCATCGATCTCACCATCGGGCCGGGAGCCTCGGCGCAGTCGCCAGCGGTCATGCGCGTGTCTCCATCAACCGCGTACGCTCACTTCGTCAACGAAGTCCAGACGAGCGCTGCGGGCACGACGGCGCAGATCCGATTCGGGCTCGACACCACGGACGCGAATGACAATCGCACCGTGACGGTAACGGGCACGACGCCCGCGGGGCAGGCTCCCATTCTGTACGCGTATGCCGTTCCAGACCCGGCGCGCTTCGCCGAAGTGACGTTTGCGGAAGCGCTGCGAGAGAAAGGAGTCGTTCAGGCGGCCGTTTCGGCCGCTCCACCGTCAGACGTGAAGTCGCTCGCTGCGTCGTACGTGCCCGAGCGCATGGTCGCGGAGCACGTATCGGCGCCGCTGAAAGAGGAAGTGAGGGTCACGCTCAAGGTGAGTCAGAATCTCCACGCCAGCATGATGCCGCGGACGCTCCGAGCCATCCTCGCGCCGAAGGATACGGGCAAGACCGGCTTCGATCTCGAGCACGATTTACTGACGCGCGCGGGCCTCGATCTCGGGGGTGCGCAGCAAGCCGACGGCGCCGGCGGAGATGCGCACTTCTCGCCGGCTTTCATGGTCAGCTATCTCGCCTGGATGAGCCGCCAGAAGAACTCCGCTTACTTTCACGCCGCCCTTCCGATCCTCGGTCGCGATGGCACACTCTGGAACATCCAGCCATCGTCCCCAGCCGCGGGGCACGTGTTCGCGAAGACGGGAACGTTCGGCGTCGATGACCCGTTGAACCGACGCCTTCTCCTCACGGGGAAGGCGCTCGCGGGGTACATCACCACGAAAGACGATCGGCATCTCGCATTCGCGGTCTTCCTCAATAACGTCTCGGTGTCGACGGAGCCCAATGATGCAACGGCCGTCGCGGGCCAGGCGGTTGGGGAGATCGCCGCCGCGGCGTACGACGCGCACTAGCTCATCCGCCCGGCATTGCGCGGATGAGTCAAATCAGAACGACGTGATCAGTGCTCTCGAGACCTTCGTCGAGTCGCCGACGTACGCGAAGTGCGTCCCCTTCATGTACTTCCGCGATGCGTCGCGAATCTGCTCCGGCGTCACCGCGCGGAGCTGCTCGACGAACTGTCCAGCGAGTCGGTAGTCGCCCTTGTACAGCTCCGCGCGCGCGATCTGGTTCGCCTGCTCCGCGTCCGTCTCGTTGTTCAGAAAGTACTCGGTGATGAACTGTTGCACGATCACGTTCAGGTTCACGGGATCGAGCAGCGTCGATTGCATGCGGTTGATCTCACGTCGCATGATGCCGAGCACCGAGTCCGGATAGACGGTCGTCACGTAGAGCCCGCCCGATGACACCGCGCGCTCGACGAAGGGCGCCGACACGTCGTACGTCAGATTGCGACGCACGCGGATCTCGGTGAAGAGCCGGCCGCTGAGCACCGACGTCGCGATGCGGAGCGCCTGCAGGTCCGTGCTCGTCGAGCGCGGGCCGGGGTAATATCCGAGGAGATAGTTCGTGGGGAGCTGACGCTGCGCGAACAGCACGTCGGCAGGGCGCACCACCGGATCCGGGGGCGGCGTCCACTTGTAGCTTCCATGCGGGAGCGTTCCGAGTGTGGGCACAATCAGCTTCTCGAGCCGCGCGCGCTCGATGTTGCCGACGACCACGAGCAGCATCCGCGATGTCACCATCTGCGTATCGTGGTATTTCTTCAGATCGGCGACGGTAATCGAAGACAGCGAACGCTCGTCTCCCGTCGCAGGAATCGCGTAGGGCTGTCCGGCGAAGAGAAGACTGTCCGCGAGCGCCTGCACGAGATCGTCGGGGGAATCATTGCGCTGACGCACGCCCGCGAGCACCTGCGCGCGAATGAACTCCACGTCGGCCGGCGCGAGCGTCGGTGCGATGAGTCGGTCGGTGAGGATCGCCCACGTGCTGTCGAATGTGTCGCGCGTGCCGCGGAAGCCGAACACGGTCCAGTCATCGCGCGGCGAGACGACGATGGCGGTGCCAAGCGCCGCCATCTTCGAGGTGAGTGCATCGCGCGTGTAGTGCTTCGTTCCGCGCTCCGACACCCAGAGCAGCAGCGGCTCGGTCCCCGCCGTCGCCGGTGTGGCCTGCTGGGTTCCGCCGAGCAGATAGAGATTCGCGGCGACGACATCGTTCGCCGTATTGCGGCGCAGAATCACATGCACGCCGCCGACGTCGAACACGGACGTAGAGGTATCGGACGTCGCGCGCGCCTGCGCCACCGCCGGCATCGCGGAGAACATCGCCAGTGTGGCCAATGCCGCAGCCCGAATGACCATCAAGCGGCTCATTGCACACCTACCACATTCGCGTGCTCGCCCTGTATCAGCTCGTCCTTCGTGAGATTCAACTGCTTGCGATCCTCTGGCGACAGGAGCACGCCCGTGACGTGCGGCTTGCCGACGATGTAGCTGTGTGCGTATGCACGAAGGTCGGCAGGCGTGCGGCGCGCCATGTTGTCGATGTAGCCCATGTAGTAGTCGAGCCCCGCTACGCTCCACCAGAATCCGAGCTCGTGGGCAAAGCCGGACGCGCGCTCGAGGCCGAGCACCGTTCCCACCGCGCGCTGCTGCTTCTGCGGCCCCAGCTCGGCCGCACTGAAGTAGCCCGGCTTGTCGAACTTGGCGATCTCCTCATCGAGCGCCGCGAGCGCAGGGCGGAGCTTGTCCGCCGTCGTCTCGCCACTGATGGTTATTGGGCCCGTCTGGTTGAGTGTGTAGTAGTTCACCAGGATCGAGTGCCAGAGTCCACTATCGACGAGGCGGCGCTGAAAGGCAGAGCCATCCTGATTCAGGATTCCGGAAAACACGTCGGCGGCGTACGTCGCATTGGGATCCTTCCCGACGCTCGGTCCCAGCCACTGAATCTGTACCGCGACGGTGTTGACCGGCTGCTCGATGATCACTGCAGCATTCCCCTTGAGCGGCGGAATCGGCGGAATCGGATTCGCGACGAATGGATCGGCGCCGCGGGGAATGTCGCCGTAGATCTGCTGCGCGAGCTCGAACACCGTGTCGGGCGAGACGTCCCCCGCGACAATGAGCGCGGCGTTGTTCGGCACGTAGTACCGATGCTGGATGATCCGCATCTTCTCGGGCGTCGTCGAGCGCACGATGTCGCGGTCGCCGATCTTGTTCTTCCGGCTCCACTCGGTGGTGTAGAGCGCCTTCCCCATCTGCTCCTCGAGCTTGAAGTACGGGCTCGACTCCTGCCGATCGTATTCGCCGAGCACGACCTCGCGCTCAGGCGCGAGCTCATCCTCGCGAAAGAGCGGGGAGCGGAACGCCGAAGCGAGAAAGCGCATGCCGCCAACGAGTGAATCGGCAGGAACGGTGAGATAGTAGTTCACCACCTCTTCCTGCGTCTGCCCGTTGAACACCGCGCCCAGCTCGGCCGCGCGATCGATGAACTGCTCGGGCTCCGGATAGTCCTTGTTGCTCTTGAAGAACATGTGCTCGTAGAGATGCGCGAGCCCCTCGTACTCGTGCGTCTGCGTGAACGAGCCGTTGCGCACGTCCATCTCGACGGTGGCCAGCGGCACGCCGTGATTCTCGACGACGATCACCTCGAGCCCGTTCGCGAGGATCTTCGTATGAATGATCTTCTCCAGCTTCGCGCGCTGCGTTAGCACCGCTGGCGCCGTCACCACCGCGGCCGCAGGTCGCGCGGGCCTGGTCTTCTGCGCTGGCAGCGCCACCGCGGCGAGCGAGAGGGCGCAGCCGAGCGCGCACGAGCGTGTGATCGAGGGCTTCATCGAATTGGGCATGCGCGAAAGCTAGAGGGAAAGGAGGCGCTTTTCATACACTGTAGAGGACGATCGGTGCCCGCAGTACGTACTGCCGCCAGGCTGCCTGTTCGGGGAGTCTTTGCCACGATTCTTCTCACTTCGTTGTTGCGTTGACGACGCTCCCGCTAAGCTCCCCTCCATGACGATGTCACTCGCGCAGAGCAATGCGAATTGGCATCCGGCGGCGTGCTGCAGTGCGGCACGCGTCGGTGCGCGCGGGAGCGTTCGTCGATAGCGCGTTACATGCGCGCGACCCGTCGCTCCTACGTGCCGTTACGTAGGGGCGATTTCTTTTTTGTGTACTTCACTCCGGAGGAGAGCATGCTGGGATTCAGGGAAGTCGCGGCGGTAGCGTCCGCGATCGGACTGATGGCGCTGCCATCGACCACGGTCGCGTCGGTCGACCCTCGAGAGCGGATGGCGACGCAGAGCGCATTCACGAGCACATTCAAGGGTGTCGACGTCGATGGCAAGACGCTTGTCTGGTCGAGCGACTCGCCGGCCGCTGCCTTCGTCATCCGCATCATCTCGATGGGGAGCGCGCTCAGCTCAGCCGAGTCGGTGTGGGCGGTGAGCGCGACGTTGACGATGCCCGACAGGGCGGTCGCACCGCTCGAATCGAAGCTGTATGGCATCATCGACTGGTCGAAGCAGGAGCTCAGGTTGCACGGCACCTGCGAGAGCGGCTCGAAGTCCGGTAGCTCGGTGACCGTGCTCGGTACCTTCACGCACTTCGATGTGCACGGCACGGTCAATGTTCTCCCTCTGACCGCGTCGCGATGAGCACTCCCACTACGCGCGCGTACTCAGCGCGGTCAGATTCGCCTTCAGTATGAACGTGATGAGCTCCTCGGCGGTGGACGACGAGAAGGTGCGCGCATTCGGCAGCATGCGTCCGCCTACGTCGTCCTCGCGCCCCTCGGCGCGCAGCCAGTCACGCGCGCCGCGGGTGACGTAGGTCGGAGCGCCCGCAGGGATCGCGCTGACGTCGTCGACGTCGACGACGAGCACGCGCAGATTTTCCTTCCCCTTCGTGCTCTCGAAGAACGCGAGCAGCGCCTTTTGGAACTGCGCATCGCGCACCACCACATAGACCGGCTTCCGCAGCAGTAGCCGCCACTCGCCGCCGATGAGATCCGCACGCACGTCGGCGATGATGCACGGCTTCTCGAGCTGCGCCGATAGCCGCCGCAGCATCGGCTCGTATGCGGCGGTGGAGAGCAGGAGATCGGCCTCGCGCAGCTCCGGCGGACGGTGTCCGCTGCCGATGTCGTCGGTGTCGACGCTCGTCGCCTCGAATCCGTAGTCGTCTTCCAGCTCTGTGCACATCCCGGCGCGCTGATCGGCAACGCCGTGGATGACGACGGCGCGCAGCCGCATGGTCTCGGTGGAGCGACGGAGGGCGTCGATCACGCCGCGCATGGAGAGATCGCGCGCGCGCCCCTGCATGAAGATCCCGTGCAGCCAGTGCTCGGGCGGCATCGGCTCGCGAAGCGCGCCGATCGGAACGTTGGCCACATAGATCCCACCGCGCGGCCGCATCTCGACCAGACCCTCGGACACGAGTTGATGGTACGCGGCCACGACCACGCGATGATCGACGTCGAAGTCGGACGCGAGCTCGCGAGTGCTCGGCAGCCTGTCGCCGGTGGTGAGTGAGCCCGCATTGAGCCCGAGCTTCACGCGCCTTCGCAGCAGATCCGCGATCTCCAGATGTCGCTCCATTGCGTTCTCCGTTCGGGGTGCGCCAACGGACTCGGCGCTGGGTTCTTGATTCTGCAAAGGGGAGTCTCTGCTCGTTCTGTACATAATATATGCTACAGAAATACACTACAACACCATCTGTTCGCGTTGTAATGAACAGTTTGGCCCCTGAAATGCGTTGTGTCAGCGCCTATACAAAGGCTCGGTCGAGATGCGCTGGCCATCTCTCGCCGGGTTCCTGGCAGCCAGCGTTCGACAGGAGGCAGGGATGGCTCAGAAGAAGACTTTGGTGATCTCGTCCGCCGATCAGCTCCTCGAGGCTCGCACGCGTCGCGACTTCCTCAAGGTGATCGGCGTCGGCGGCGTGCTGGTCATGCTGCCCACCGCGCT
>JBDSHG010000078.1:0-33795 GCA_039918615.1 Gemmatimonadaceae bacterium
GGACATCCGTGCGCAGCGCCGAGCGCGATCATCGTCTCCGCGAGCTCGACACCGCGCTCGCGCGTCGTCAGAAACGACCCCGACCCGCGCTTCACATCGAGCACGAGCCCCGTCAGCCCCTCCGCGAGCTTCTTGCTCATGATGCTCGCCGCGATCAGCGGAATCGACTCGACGGTCGCCGTCGCATCCCGGAGCGCGTACAACTTCCGATCGACAGGCGCGATCTCGCCCGTCTGCCCGAGCAGCACGCAGCCGATCTGTTCGAGCTGCGCGCGCGCCTGCGCGAGCGTGAGGTCACTGCGAAAGCCCGGGATCGAATCGAGCTTGTCGAGCGTGCCGCCCGTGTGCCCGAGCCCACGCCCCGACATCATCGGCACCACGATTCCCACCGACGCTGCCAGAGGCGCGAGCACGAGCGAAACCTTGTCCCCAACGCCGCCAGTAGAGTGTTTGTCGATGCGAGGAGCAGTAATCGCCTTGAGATCGAGCGCGCTGCCACTCCGCAGCATCGCGTCGGTGAGCTCCGCCGTCTCATCGCGATCGAGCCCGCGCAGATACGCGGCCATGAGAAACGCAGCCATCTGGTAGTCGGGCACGTGCCCCGTCACGTAGGCGCCGAGCAGCGCGCGCCACTCGCCCGCTTCCAGTCGCCCGCCGTCGCGCTTTCGTTCGATCAGCCGGATTGCGAGCATTGACCGCGTAGTGGGGTATATCTAGCTTCTGCCAGCGAAGGCGCGTCCGTACACGCTGATCCCAGTCGCGTACCGATCGCCGAACTCACGTCTCAGTTATCAGAGACGACCCCAATGTCGGATCTTCCATGCTGATTCGCTACCTCGCAGTAACCGCCGCCGCGTCCATCTTCGCGACCGTCGCGTCAGCGCAATCGGCGGCCGAGCACATCGCCGCCGGCGACAAGGCCGCCGTCGCCCTCGACGCCACCGCTGCACTCGCCGACTACAAGGCTGCCATCGCCACGGACTCGAACGCCGAAGAGGCCTACTGGAAAGCCTCGCGCACGCTCGTGGACCTCGGCGAGTACGAGCCCGACAAGGACAAGCAGAAGGATCTGTACGCCGAGGCAAAGGAGGACGCGCAGAAGGCCGTCGCGCTCAAGCCGACGGATCCCGAAGCGCACTTCAGCGTCGCGCGGGCGGTGGGCCGCGTCGCGCTCTCGGTCGGCAAGAAGGAGCGCGTGCGCTTCGCGAAGGATGTGCGGACCGAAGCGATGGAGACGCTCCGCCTCGACTCCGTGCACGCCGGCGCGAACCACGTGATGGGACGTTGGAATGCCGAGATCATGCGACTCAGCGGCTTCTCGCGCTTCATGGCCAAGAACTTCCTCGGCGGCGACATCTTCGGCACCGCGAGCTGGGCCGAGGCGGTGCGCTACATGGAGCGCGCGGTGCAGCTCGATCCCGTGCGCATCACGCACCATCTCGATCTCGCCGAGGTTTATCGCGATCGCAATAAACCGGGCGACATCGAGAAGGCGAAGGTGCAGTTTCAGGCGGTGATCGACGGGCCGATCACGGACTACAACGACGCGCACTACAAGCGAGAGGCGCAGGCCGAGCTCGCGAAGTTGGAAAAGAAGTAGCGCGCGCCGCCCTACCAGCCCTTCCGAACGCGGTCGGCCAGATCCTGGCCGGCCCACCGGCTACGCTCGGCGCCGCGACGCATCTGGCGGCGTCCTCGGCGCATGTACCAGCCAAGATCGCCGCGCGCATCGTCGATGCGATCGCCGACGCGATCGCCGAACTGATGCGCGCGCTCGCTGATCATTCCGCGCGTCTCTTCACCGCTCTGCGGCGCAAAGAGGAGGGCGGCTCCCGCGCCGATGAGCGCGCCAAGCGCGATCCCCGCGCCGAAGATCGCCGCGTGCTTCATCTCCATGCTGCTCGAGTAGCTCTTGCCACGCGGTCTGTCGGAGACGACGGAGTCGAGCGAGTCGCTCGCGTCCATATCGGCTTGGCGCGCCCGCGGGGGCGTACCGGTGCTTGAGTAATCAGTCGTACGTGCCATGACAAACTCCTGTTACGGGGCCTTAGCGACGTCCCCCAATGGTAAGAATCTTGCTGACCATGCCCTTACGGTCGACCTGCCCTTCGCTCTGTCAACTCCGTTTGCTCAGTGCTCGGGTACGGTCGACGTGTGCACGCTTCGGGCCTCGAAAGCCGAAGTCGCACCATTTCCGGTTTCCCTCTCCCGGGCCGAGGCCAGGGACCCTGCGGGGCGAGGAGACGCATGAGCATCGGTGGTAAGACTGTACTGCTGGTCGAAGACAATGAAGACAATCGTATCGTCTACTCGACCATCCTGCAGCACTTCGGGTATACCGTGATGGAAGCGCTCAACGGCGAGGAAGGGATCGCCAAGGCGCGTGCCGAGCATCCCGACCTCATTCTGATGGACATCTCGATCCCCGTGATCGATGGCTGGGAGGCCACGCAGGTGCTCAAGCGCGATCCCGAGACGCGCGGCATCCCGATCATCGCGCTCACGGCCCACGCCCTCGCATCGGATCGCGAGAAGGCGATGGAGGTCGGCTGCGACAGCTATCTCGCGAAGCCGTGCGAGCCGAAGGCGGTCGTGAGCGAGGTCGAGAAGTTCATCGGAAAGGGCAATGGCCGCTGAGGAAAATTCCTCTCCGCTGATTCTCATCGTCGACGATCACCCCGACAACGTCGAGGTGCTCCGCGTGCGACTGGACGCCCTGGGCTACCGTACGATCACCGCGGCCGACGGCGAGACCGCGCTGCGCCTCGTCGCCGCATCGCCGCCCGACCTCATCCTGCTCGACGTGATGATGCCCCTCATGGATGGGAACGAGGTCGCGCGTCGCATCAAGGCCGACAAGACGCTGCCGTTCATCCCGATCATCATGCAGACCGCGCTCGACACGACACAGAGCAAGGTCACGGGGCTGGACTCGGGCGCGGATGACTACATCACGAAGCCGATCAACTACGCCGAGCTGCAGGCGCGCATGACGGCGTCGCTGCGCATCAAGGCGCTCCAGGATCAGGTGGCCGCGAAGAACGTCGAGCTCGAGCAGATGGCGATCACGGACGTGCTCACCGGCGTCTTCAACCGCCGCCATCTCGACCAGACGCTCGACGAGATGTTCGAACATTCGACCCGGCTGCACGAGCCGCTCACGCTGGCGATGTTCGACATCGACCACTTCAAGAGTGTGAACGACTGCCACGGCCACCAGGCTGGAGACGTAGTGCTGACGCAGTTCGCCAGGCTTCTCAAGCACGCCGCGCGCGACATTGACCGCCTTGGACGTTACGGCGGAGAGGAATTCATGGTCCTCCTCCCGGGGACCGTCCCCGATGCGGGGGTGACGTTCGCCGACCGCGTGCGTCAGGAGGTAGAGAAGCATCAGTTCGAATACGACGGCGGCGCGCTCTCGTGCACGATCAGCGTCGGCGTCGCGGGGTGGCAACACCCGCGTATTCACACCCGGCAGCAGCTCGTGAAGGCCGCCGATGATGCGCTCTATGTCGCCAAAGCGGTGGGCCGGAATCAAGTCATCAAGTTCGATGGCGACACATTCAACGCGAACGTGAAGGACGTCGATGATCAGCATGCGAGCGGAGCAGTTGGTGGAGGAACAGCGCAGTCCGGCTGATGAGACGAGTGTGCTTCGCGCGCGCGTCACGGAGCTCGAGCGCGAGCGTGACCATCTGGTCGCCGTGGTGGACATTCTCACCGAGATCTCCGCCTCCCTGCACTTCACCGACATCCTCCGCACCATCGCCCGCAAGCTCGGCGAGACCTTCGGCCTCGATCGCTGCTCGATCTACCTCGCCGGCGACGCGCAGAGCGTTCGCCTCGTAGCGACCTACGAAGATCCGTCGATGGGCAATCTCATCGTCGATCTGGATCGCTATCCCGAGCTCAAGCGCGCGTTCCAGAGCGGCGAGACGGTGTTCATCCCCGACGCGAGCACGCACCCGATGTATCAGGGTGTCGAAATGATGGCCGCGCTGCGCAACGTCCGATCGATTGTGGTCGTGCCGATTCGTTGGCGCGGCACGGTCATCGGCGCGATCTTCCTGCGCACCGAGCGCGAGTCCGCGCCCTTCGCCGACCGCGATGTGCGCTTCTGCCAGGTGATCGCCTCGCTCACGGCGAACGCGCTCCGCAATGCACACCGCTTCGAGACGCTCCTCACGGGGCAGAAGTCGCAGGAGCAGGCACAGCGCCGCAGCGAGCTGCAGCGCATCACGCTCGTCGCCTTCGTGCGCCGCCTGCTCGACCGCTACACGAACGCCGAGGATCACATGTGGGCGGAGACGCTCCTGCCGGCGCATGCGGATGAGGAGCTCGAGCGACTGGTATCGGTTGCGATGGAAGTGATGAGCGAGGAAGCGAAGGGGTAGAGGGACTGCTTGGTACGAGCACGGAGGAAGACGAAAAGTGCACGAATCGAATCTTGCGCTGCGAGAATGACTCTCCCATACAAGGTTCGATTCGTTTTTTTTCGGCTCTTTTCGTGTCCAGCAGTTGCCGTCGCTACTCCTCCCTACAACTTTCGAGCATGTCCGCGAGCCTCACTACTCTCGCCGCGCGCGCCGCGGAGCTTCGTCGCGCCCTCGAGCGCGCGTCGTACGAGTACTACGTGCTCGATCGCCCCGAGATCTCGGATCTCGACTACGATCGCATGTATCGCGAGCTCCAGGAGCTCGAAGAGCAGCACGAGGAGCTGCGCACCCTCGACTCGCCGACGCAGCGCGTGGGTGCGCAGCCGCAGGGATCGCTCGCCAAGCATTCACATCTGATCTCCATGATCTCGCTCGGCAACGCCTTCGACGACGACGAGCTGGTCGAGTGGGAGACGCGCATCGCTCGTCAGGTCGGAGAGGACGCGACGGGCGGATACAGCGCGGAGCTCAAGATCGATGGTACCGCGGTGAGTCTCACCTACGAAGATGGCGTGCTCGTGACGGGCGCGACGCGCGGCAACGGGGCGATCGGCGAGATCGTGACGCCGAATCTGCGGACGATGCGCGACATTCCGCTGCGCCTGGATGATCGCGCCCCGCCGAGGCTGGTGGAGATTCGCGGAGAGTGCTATCTGCCGTTCGATGCGTTCGAGCGGCTAAACGAGGAGCGGGCGAAGGCCGGCGAGCCGATCTTCGCGAATCCGCGGAACTCCGCGGCGGGATCGCTGCGGCAGCTCGACCCCGCGATGACGGCGAAGCGCCCGCTGCGCTTCTTCGGCTTCGCCGCCGCTGCGCCCGATGGTGTTGCGCTTCCCTTCACCACTCAGCGCGAGCTGCTCGACACGCTCGCGCGCTGGGGGTTTCCCGTGGAGTCGCACCGGCAGAATTGCGCGACGCTCGAGGACGTCACGAAGTTCGTGCACGAGGTGGAGCACACGCTGCGCGCGCAGCTCAACTTCGGAATTGATGGCGTCGTGGTGAAGGTGAACTCGCTCCGGATGCAGGAAGAGCTCGGGATCATCGGCGGGCGCGAGCCGCGGTGGGCGATCGCGCGGAAGTTCGCGCCCGACATCGCGATCACGCAGCTCCTCGCTATCGAGGTCAACGTCGGGCGCACGGGCGCGCTCAACCCGTTCGCGATGCTCGAGCCGGTGGAGATCGGCGGGACGACGGTGAAGCTCGCGACGCTGCACAACGAGGAGCTGATCCACGAGAAGGATCTGCGCGTCGGCGACTACGTACAGGTGAAGCGCGCGGGCGACGTGATCCCGCAGATTCTCGCCTCGCTCCCCGAGCGGCGTGACGGCAGCCAGAGAGTCTGGCACATGCCGAAGCGCTGCCCGAGCTGCAACACGCCCGTGCTGCGCGACGAGGAGGAGGTTGCGGTCTACTGTCCCAACGTCGAGTGTCCCGGACGTCAGCTCGAGGGGCTCGTGCACTTCGCATCGCGCGGTGCAATGGACATTCGAGGGCTGCAGTACAAGCGGATCGCACAGCTCATCGAGGCGGGGCTCGTGCACGACATGGTGGATCTGTACGTGCTCACGGTCGAGCAGCTCGTGTCGCTCGAGCGCTTCGCGGAGAAGAGCGCGGAGCAGCTCGTCGCGGCGATTCGGGACTCGAAGGAAAAGCCACTCTCGCGACTCCTCAACGGGCTCGGCGTACGCCACGTAGGCGAGGGCGCTGCGCAGCTCCTCGCGCGATACTTCGGCTCGCTCGATGCGCTGATGGCGGCGACGGTGGAGGAGGTCGAGAGCGTGCGCGGGATCGGGGGGATCATCGCGAAGTCGGTGGCCGAGTACTTCGCGGAGCCAAACACCCGCAAATTGATGAAGCGCCTCGCCACGGAGGGGCTAACGCTCACCGAGCCGCAGGCAAAAACCGTTGGCCGTTCCCTCGCGGGGCTGACGGTCGTCATTACCGGTACGCTCCCGACCTTGTCGCGGGCGGCGGCCACAGGGCTGGTGCAGGGGCACGGCGGGAGTGTGACGAGCTCCGTTTCCAAGGCGACCTCTTTCGTCGTCGCGGGCGAGGCGGCCGGGAGCAAGCTCGAGAAGGCGAGAACGCTCGGCATCGAGGTCATCGATGAAGCGGGGCTCTTGCGGCGCGTTGAGGGAGAATCGTAGATACCGACATGATCCATTCCATCGATCTGGCCGACCACAAGATGGTCGCGATGAGCCGCACGACGCTCACCGCGCTCCGCTCGATCCTCTTCCGCGACGCGGGTCCCGCAGCCGCGGGTGCGCTTCAGGAAGCCGGCTACGCGGGCGGTGAAGCCGTCTATCAGTCGTTCCGCGAGTGGCTCCGCAAGCAGGGGAAGGCGGCGCCCGAGGATCTCGAGGTTGGTGAGTTCCAGCGCAAGGCGTCCACCTACTTCCGCGAGGCCGGCTGGGGCTCGATCACCGTCGGGTCGATGGGCGACGCGCTCGCGACCGTCGACTCCGCGGATTGGGGCGAGTCGGAGCCCGGCGCGGGACTCGACCAACCCGGATGCCACATCACGACGGGACTCTTCGCCGACTTCTTCGGCCGTCTGTCCGACGTACCGCTCGCCGTCCTCGAAGTCGAGTGCCGCTCCGCCGGCCACGACCGCTGCCGCTTCCTGCTCGGCAACGCCGACGTGATGCGCTATGTGTACGACGAGATGGAGAAGGGGCACAGCTACACTGACGCCGTGGCCGCGGTCGCCTAGCGCACAGCGCGGCGCCTAGCCGCCCAGATTCATCTCGTGGTCCCACGGGAGCACGATCGTGCTCTCGGTTTCCAGGCCGGCGAAATCGGGCTGATACGAGCCCGTCCGGAAACCCACCGCCGTCCGCACGTCCGACGCGCCCGCATTCACGATGGCGGCGACAGCCAGCCGCAGCGTCGAGCCCGTGTCGCACGTCTCGTCCACCAACAGCACGCGCCGGTTCCGCACATCGGTCGGCACAGTGCCGAAGACGGTCGGCGTCTGCCGGACCTCCTCCGCCTGATAGCGCCGGCTGACGATGATCGAGTGGAAGGGCTTGTCGAGGATCGCGGCGATCACGGCCCCCGGGACCACGCCCGCGGTCGCGATGCCGACGACCAGCTCGGGGTCATAGCCGCGCGCAACCTTGAGCGCGAGCGCGCGCGACATCTCGCCGAACAGCGGCCAATCGACTTCGAGCACGCCGCGCGAACGATCGACTACCTGGCGTCGAGGCATAGCTCTCCTGAGATGCGGTCACGGCACTTTTCTTCCATGCTGGGGAAGCTAGCCCGCAGCCTGCGACTACAACAGCACGGTTGCTGCCTCGTGACGTAGACGATAACTTTTTTCTCGCTCGCAGATGGATCCCTGCCCCGGGGATTTTCCGCCTGCGCTTCCGCCCACCCCGACCTCGGCCTCCAAACGCATGTCCTGGTGGCGCCGGCTCACCGGCGGTAACGCCCACGCAGCGCCAAAGCCGCAGCGACTCGATTATCTAAACGAGGCGCTGACGCTCGAGCGGCAGGGCGACTACGACGCCGCGCTCACATCCTACCGCCTCGCCCTGCGCGACAGGCCGAGCGATCCGCGCATACTCCAGAACATGGCGATTGCGTTCTCGAAGACGGGACGGCTCGAAGACGCGTTGCGCTGCTACCGCCGCGCGCTCGATCTCGAGCCCGAGCTGAGCGGCGCGCACTACGGACTCGCGTTTCTGCTGCTCAAGCGCGGCGATGCTACGGGAGCGGAGGAGCATCTCGCGGCATTTCTGAATCACGCGCCCAGCAGCGTCGAAGCGGAGCGATGGGTCACGCACGCGCGCCTTGCACTCGAGCAGCTTCGGTCCGGCACGAGCGCCGCACCGCTCGTGGAGCCGGAATAGCGCGTGGGACACGTGCTCGCCATCGTCAGCCAGAAGGGCGGCGTCGGCAAGACCACCACGGCGGTGAATCTGGCGGCGGCATTCGCGCGACGCGGACTGAAGACGCTGCTCATCGACACCGATCCGCAGGGCGCGGTGCGCTATGGTGTCGGACTCCGGCGCGGCGAGGCGCCGTACGGGATCTCGGATTTTTTGAGTGGCGCGCGTCCATTGCGCGAAGTGATCCTCCCTACCGCCCTGCCCTGGTTGCGCGTGATTCTCGCCGGCAGCGTGAGCAGCGAGACCAGCCATATCGGCTACAACCACGAGATCGAAACGAGCACGCTGCTGCGCGACATGATCGCGATTGCGCGTGAGCGCTGCGAAGTCGTGATCGTCGACACGCCGCCGGGGCTCGGCGCGATTCCGCGACGCGTGCTCGAGCTGAGCCAGCACGTCATCATCCCGCTCCAGTGCGAGCCGCTCGCGCTGCAGACGACGCCACAGATGTTGCGCGGCATTCAGGAGATCGCGGCGACGAACGAGGAGCTCACGCTGGACGGCATCCTGCTCACGATGTACGATCCGGCGAGTCTCAGCTGCCAACGTGTCACTGAATATCTGCGCGCGAATCTTCCGCGCGACATGGTGTTCGATATCACGATTCCGCGCAGCGCGGCGGCATCCGAGGCGTTCGCGGCCGGGCAGCCGGTGGTGCTGCGCGATCCCGCGGATCCCGCGTCGCAGGCGTTCGTGAATCTCGCGACGGTGCTCGCCGAGCGGTTCACGTGAACGGGCGGGCGCCTGCGGGAAGTGCGCGGACGCTCGAGCGGCTTCGTGCCGCCGCACTCGTGTGCCTCTCTGCCCTGTCGGTATCGTGCGGCGACTCGAAGTCGGGGCCGAACGCGCCCGTCTCGATCGAGTTCAAGCCGCCGCAGCTTCCGTCGATGCTCATCGGCGACTCGCTGCGCGATACACTCGGCCGCATCGACTCGCTGCGCGCGGTGGTGTTCAACGCGTCCGGCGACACCATTCAGGATGCGCCGCTCATCTACAGGCGCGCGGATACCACGCACATCGTCACGATCGATTCGATCGCTGGCCACGTCGTGGCGCAGGCCCTCGGCTCGGCGCGGGTGGTAGCACAGACGAGCGGGCTTCAGTCGCCACCGGATACGATCTGGGTCGTGTCGCGCCCGGATCAGCTGATCACCCAGACGGCGGCGAACAGCACTATCGACTTCGCGGTGAAGGCCGATTCGCTCTTCCCGCTATCGGTGACCGTGTCTTCGGAGTCTATTCCCGTGGACCACTGGCGGATCGAGTACTCCTTCCTCTATCCGGCCAGCTTCAACGACGGAGACTCGACGCACGTGCTGCTGACTGGCGAGAACGCGAAGTTTTCGCTCGTCGATACCACCGGCATCAGCGGAGTCGAAGGCACGGCGACGCGTTTCCTCCACAAATCCACCGTGGCGCAGCAGTACAACGACACCGTGGTCGTCGAAGCCCGCGCGTTTTATCCGGACCGCACGGTGGTGCCGGGAAGCCCGATGCGATTCAAGGTGCTCGTCCACATTCCGTAGGGCGGTATGCCTAAACACCCAGCCACGCTCTCGCAGCTGTTCGTCGATGCGGTCGAGGAGCACGATCTTCCGAACGCGCTACAGGCGAAGGTCAATGGCGTCTACCAGCCGATCTCGCACCGCACGCTCGCCGACCGCGTTCGCCACGTCGCGTTCGGGCTTCGCGCACTGGGCGTGCCCGCGGGCAACCGGGTCGCGATTCTCTCGGAGAACCGCCCCGAGTGGGCGATCGCCGACTATGCATGCCTGATGAGCGGCATGTCCGACGTGCCGATCTATCCGACGCTCCCCGCCGAGCAGGTCGCGTACATCCTGCGCGATTCGGGAGCGGTGGCGATCTTCGTGTCGTCGAAGGAGCAGGCGAAGAAGATCGAAGTGGTGAAGGGCGAACTGCCGGCGCTCCGGCACATCATCGTGTTCGATGAGGACGCGGCGACCGGCGGGGGGATCAGGCTTGCGGCGCTCGAGGCCAAGGGTGCGGCGATCATGACGCCCGATGCCGCGGCGGAATACCGTGCGGCGGCGCTCGCGATCGAGCCCGACCAGATCGCGACGATTATCTACACATCGGGAACGACGGGCGAGCCGAAGGGCGCAATGCTGTCGCACGGCAACATCGCGTCGAACGTATCGGGGGCGCTCGATCTGCTTCCAATGGACACGACGGACACGTCGCTCAGCTTTCTGCCACTGTCGCACATCTTCGAGCGAATGGTGGACTACCTCATGTTCGTTGGCGGCGTCTCGATCGCCTATGTCGAGACCATGGACACGATCGCGCAGAACATGCTGGAGGTGCGGCCGACGATCGTCGTGGCGGTGCCGCGTATCTATGAGAAGATCCACGCGCGCATCACCGAAACCGCGATGCGCGCGGGCGGCGCGAAGCGCGGGATCTTTCTCTGGGCGCTGGCGGTGGGCGAGCGTTGGACGGATGTGACGCTCGTGGGGAGGAAGCCGGGGATGCTGCTCGGGCTCGAGCACGCGATAGCAGACAAACTGGTTTTCTCGAAGGTTCGAGCGGCGGTGGGCGGACGGCTTCGGTATTTCGTATCCGGAAGCGCGCCGCTGGCGTTGGACATCAATCGCTTCTTCTACGCTGCGGGGCTGAAGATCTACGAGGGGTACGGGCTCACCGAGACGTCACCGGTGATCTCGGTCAACTCGCCGAAGCGATTTACGATCGGCACGGTGGGCGAGCCCATGGCCGGCGTGGAGGTGAAGATCGCGCCGGACGGCGAGATCCTCACGCGCGGGCCGCACGTCATGAAGGGGTATTTCGACAAGCCGGAGGCGACAGCTGAGGCGATCGATGCGGAGGGGTGGTTTCACACCGGCGACATCGGGACGCTCGAGGATGGGCTGCTTCGCATCACGGATCGAAAGAAGGACATCATCGTGACGGCGAACGGGAAGAACATCGCGCCGCAGCCGGTGGAGAATGCGGTGCGGGCGAACAAGTACGTCGTACAGGCGGTGATGATCGGCGATCGTCGCAAGTTCCCGCTCGTGCTCGTGGTGCCGGACTTCGATCAGCTCGCTCGATGGGCGACCCACAAGAGCATCGCGTTCAAAGACCATCGCGATCTGCTTTCGAACCCGCTGGTGAAAGCGAAGATGGAGCGCGAGGTCATTGGTGCGCTCGACAAATTCGCGCCGTTCGAGAAACCGAAGAAGGTCGTGTTGCTCGAGCAGGACTTTACGATCGACAGCGGCGAGCTGACGCCGACGCTCAAGGTCAAGCGGCGCACGGTCGACAGAAAATTCCGCGCGTTGATCGACGCTGCGTACACGGCAGAGGAGTCGCGCGCGGGAGCCTGACCGGACGGCGCCCACAGCGCGGCGAACGCCTCAGCCGACGACGGCGAAGTCGATGGTGATCTCGCGTGGCTCCTTGCTCACGTATGCAATCGTGATTCTCTCGCCGTAGCGCTCGCGGAGCTGCGCGAGAAGCGGAATCGGATCGTGGTCGTTGCGGAATCGCATCGTCTCGCCGACGCTGAGCGCGTCGAGCGCCCCGAAGATCGCAGCGTGGCGAAAGCGCTTGGCGACGCAGCGAGCGTCGAAGGGATAGAGCTTGTCTTCCTGAAGATGCAGATGGGCAGAAGGCATGGGGTTAGTCACCTGAAATGAGAGAGCGCGTGCGCGCTCACGAATCTTAGTCGCCGTATTGCAGCTACGCCGGTGAGTGCCGATTGACCGCGATGGAGACCGGCGCAGAGGATTTGGAGCCGGAGGAGGCCGCCGCGACCCAGTGTTCGTCATCGCGGGCGAGCTCCCGCAGCGTGTCGGGAATTCGCGCGGAGGCAGGAGCGATGAGCCGCCCGCCCGGCGCGAGGGCGCGCCCCGCACCAGCGAGTAGCGAGGGTGTAGCGTGCGCGGCATCAACCGCGATGCCGCGCACGGACGCAGCGGCGAGCGGGAGCGTGTCGGCGATGCGCGCCAGCGAGAGCGCGCCGCCACTCTGGAGCTCTTGCGAGTAGTCGAGCGCCAGAACCATGACGTGCTCCGTCATCGCGATGAGCTCGTTCGCCGCGGCGCTCCACTCGCCCGCGAGCACCACGATGCCGCCAGCCTCGCCGAGCCCCAGCAACGCCGCGGCGCGAAGGGCCAGCGCGCCGATCTGCTCGGCAGCGACTCCCCTTGCGTGGCGAGGGGTCGTCTCGCCCAGCGTGAAGTCGCCGACACCTTCGTGGATCGGATACCGCGTGAGACACACCGGGCACCCGAGCGCTCCCTCCACCACGTGCCGCTCGACCATCTCATCCGCGCGCGCAACGAGCCAGCTGTCCTCGTGCGCGCGCACGCAGCGGAGCGAATCGACCAGCTCGAGAAACACGGCGCGTGCCTATGCGGCCGAGATGCGGAGCTCGTCGATGTTCACGTTCGCCGGACGCATCGCTGCCCACACCACCGCCTCTGCCACCGCGTCCGAGGTCAGCATCTGATCTCGCGGCGGAAAGCGGCTGTCCTTCGCCTGCACGACCGTATCCCAGATCGGCGTGTCCACCGCGCTCGGCGACACCAGCGTCGTGCGCACCCCCGTCCCCTTCGTCTCGGCACGCAGCGCCTCGTGCATCGCGCGGACCCCGAACTTGGACGCGGAGTATGCGCCGTTCTCCGCAAAGATGGTGCGGTCGGCGATGGAGCCGAGCGTGATGAGATGCCCGTGCTTCTGCGCTCTCCAGGCCGGCAGGATGGCGCGCAGCAGATAAAAGGGGGCGATGAGGTTGATCGTGATCAGCCGCTCGAACTCCTCCGGCGTGATGACGTCGAGCGCCTTGGGGATGAAGATGCCCGCGTTGTTGATGAGGAGGTCGGGGGAGCCTCCGAATGCCGTCTGGACCACGGCGACCGCGCGATCGACGTCGGCGACGTGCGTGACATCGGCGGAGACGACGACGGTGTCGGCGCCAAGCTCCTTCGCGCGCGTCGCGAGCTCATCCGCGCCGCGGGCGATGAGCGCCACGCGCACGCCCGCGCGCACGAGCGCGTGCGCGACCGAGCGCCCAATCCCGCGCGAGCCCCCGGTGATGAGCGCGGTCTTCGGCGTGCCGGTGCTGGTCAACGGGAGAGCGAATTGCGGCCGTAGGCGAGCGAAAGGAACTCCTCGCGCGTGCGCGCATCGTTGCGGAAGATGCCGCGCACCGCGGAGGTGACGGTCTGCGAGTTCTGCTTCTGCACGCCGCGCATCATCATGCAGAGGTGCATCGCCTCGATCACGACGCCAACGCCCTTGGGCGCGAGCACGTCCTGCACGGCCTGCGCGACCTGTTCGGTGAGGCGCTCCTGTACCTGCAGCCGGCGCGCGAACATGTCGACGATGCGTGGGAGCTTCGAGAGCCCGACGATCTTTCCGTCGGGGATGTAGGCGATGTGCGCGCGCCCGAAGAACGGGAGCATGTGATGCTCGCAGAGCGAATAGAGCTCGATGTCGCGCACCATGACCATGCTGCTGTGATTCTCGTTGAACACCGCGTCGCCGACGACGTCGCGCACGTCCATGTCGTAGCCTCGCGTGAGCCACGTCAGCGAGTTCGCGACGCGCTGCGGAGTCTTCTTGAGGCCCTCGCGCTCGGGATCCTCTCCAATGAGCTCGAGTGTGCGGTGGATGACGCGCTCGAACTCGGCGTTGTGCTCCGGGGCGGGATCGAGATCGAGCCCCCAGTCGGCTGCGGGCTCGGCGACCGTCGCCGCATCGACGCGCGTGCGGAGGTTCAGCGGGCGCGCCGGACGATCGACGTCGCGCTTGTCGGCGCTCGGACCGCTGCTCCGCGATTTGGATTTCCTGGTGGCCATGTCTTGCGTCGAACCTCCGAAAGAATGCGCGACTGCGCTTGAGTCCTGACTGCGGCTCCCCCAACCTTCTCGCAACCCAGTCCCGGCGTGCTCAGTGAAAGCTAAGCTGCTCCTGATCGCCAGCGGAACACCGGCAGCGTGGTCCGCGCTCTGGACCTTCCCGAGCATGCTCGCGAGCGCCTTTCTCGTGGCGTGGGCGGCCGAGGCGGCGCAGTTCCTCATTTCGCAGGGGCTGGCGCTGGCGCTGCTGGCATGGGTGCAGACGCTTCCCGAGTTCGCGGTGGAAGCGGTGATTGCGTGGCACGCCGGAGGCGACGGCGCGCACTGCTTCGTCGCCAGTCCGCCGCCCGGGTGCCACTCGCACCTCGCGATCGCGAACTTCACCGGCGCGATCAGACTGCTGGTGGGGCTCGCGTGGCCGATGATCTTCTTCGTGGCCGCGTATTTCGGGCGCAAGTCGCGACCGTTTCTCGCGCCGATTGAGCTCGAGAACGAGCACGCGGTGGAGGTGCTGACGACCGTTCCGCCGCTGATGTACTTCGTCTGGATCTGGTACAAGGGGTCGATCGACATCATCGATGCGATCGTGCTCATCGCGATCTACGGTGTCTATCTCGCGCTGCTCTGGCGCATGCCGCCGCGCGAGCAGGAGGAGATGGCGGACGCGCCGCGCATCTCGCGCTGGGCGGCGACGCGCCCGGGACGACAGCGGACTTTCGCGGTGGGTGGGCTGTTCGCTTTCGGCGCGGCGCTCATCTATTTCACCGCGCACCCGTTCCTGGAATCGATGCTCGCGATCGCGGGGACGGTGGGGGTGAGCCAGTTCGTGCTCGTGCAGTGGGTGGCGCCGTTTCTGAGCGAGTTCCCCGAGAAGGTGTCGGCGTTCCAGTGGGCGAGCCGCGTGCGCACGGCGCCGATGGCACTCGTCAACATGGTGTCGAGCAACATCAATCAGTGGACGGTGCTAGCGGCGATGATCCCGATCGTATTCTCGATCGCGCGTGGCACGCCGGCGGCGCTGCCATTCGACGGCGCGCAGCGCGAGGAGATTTTGCTCACGATCGTGCAGAGTGCGGTGGCGGTGCTGGTGCTGCTGGACATGCGCTTTCACTGGTACGACGCGGCGATTCTCTTCGTGCTCTGGCTCGCGCAGTTCCTCGAGGCTGGCTGGCGCGACGAGATTACGTACGTCTACGCGGGGTGGGCGGTGCTGTTGGTCGTGAGCTGGATCTGGAATCGGCCGACCGCGCCGGGAATTTTCTGGCGGCTCGTGCGAGGGAAGCCGCTTGCGAATTCGCCGGGATAGGGTAAAAAAACGAGCCTCGCTGGTTGGGCGAGGCTCGAAGAGAAAGGAACGAAGAGGATTTTTGAAGCCCCGTCGAATGTATGAGGTCCTCACCACACTGTCCGCCTTCCCCGCACTGGGGCATGACGTGAATGTAGATTATCGAACCCACCCGAGAGACTTGTTGGCTCAAAAATTAAGTCTCTTCGCCCCCGATCTGTAGTAAAGTTATTAGCACGCAAACATGGATGCAATCTGATGAACACACCGGCCTGGCAACGAATCCTGTACCTGATCGCGTATCCACTTTCAGCCGTGATGCTGGTCGTCTGGGCGATCGTGACGTTCGCATATGACGGGCCAGGATGGATTCATTTTTTCCTGTCGCTCGGCGTCTTCCTGTTGATCTGGCGCATCGTCGCTGGAGGAACGCAGGACTCGTGGCGCAAATATCTCTCAGGACGGTAGGAGCACCGCTGGCGTAACGGGATTGCGAGGGCTGGTGTACTTTTCGATGATGAATCCCAGCATTCCTGCACCAAACGCGTCGACCTTCGTGCGCACCGCGTTAGTCGTCGCGACGGTTCTTCTCGTAACCATCACCGCCCCCGCGCGTGCGCAGCTGCGAACGTGCATCGCTACGGCATCGTCCTTGACGCCGGCATCCTGGCCATCGCCCCCGGATCTCGCCACGAGCCGGTCGCACAGCGCGGAATTCGCCCGCTCCTCGAGTCTCGAGCTCGTAGCAGATGTCCCGCTTCCCGGTGTGGCCAAACGATTCGATTATCAGAGCCTCGACTCGACGACCGGCCGGCTCTACATCTCGCACATGCGGGGCGATCGACTCGATGTCTTCGACGTGCGAGGCGGCAGGCTCGTCACCAGTCTTGAAGGGTTTCCCGGCGCAACCGGCGTGTGGGCGGTTCCCGCCCTTCACAAGATATACGTATCGGTCACCAACGAACATCGAGTCGCTGTTCTCGATGATCGCAGTCTGGCCGTGCTCGCGCGTGTGACCGGCGCGGACTTCCCCGATGGTATCGCATATGCACCCGACGAGAGCAAGATCTTCGTGTCCGACGAGCACGGTGGCACCGACCTCGTCATCGATGGAACGACGAACGCACCGCTTGGGGTGATTCCCCTGGGCGGTGAAGCCGGAAACACACATTATGATGGAGTATCGCACTGCCTGCTCGTCGCGGTGCAGACAAGGAACGACCTCGTCGCGATAGATCCCGGAACACATCGGGTCGTCGTACGATATCCGATGGCCTGCGATCATCCGCACGGCTTCTTGATCGATGAGCCGCACCGCCTCGCATTCGTCACGTGCGAAGGAGACTCAAAGCTGCTGGTGGTCGACCTTCGCACGATGCGGACGACCGCTTCGATGAAAGTCCCCGACGACCCCGATGTGCTCGCGTTCGATCCAGGGTTGCAGCGACTTTACGTAGCGTGCGAGTCGGGCTCGCTCGCGATGTTCGAAGAGCGAGCCGGCTCACTGGTCTCGCTCGGCGAATATCGGGCTCCCCACGCGCACACGGTTGCGGTCGATCCGGCGACGCACCGCATCTATCTGCCGTTGCAGGATGTCGGAGGCAAGCCGATGCTGCGGATTCTGTCGCCCTCGATACCCAAGGGCCGCTAGCGATGGGCTAAATCTCCACTGATCTACAGGGTGCGTCCAATGCATCTGCGCAGGGGCTCGAGCCGACGGTTGCAGCGCATGAACGGGAGACATATCATCTACCCACCCATTTCGCTGCGATCTGTTCGCGGCTAGCGCCCGCGCACGGGGATCAACCCGCGTGTGTCCTTGCGCGAGTTTCCCCGTAGCGCCCACCATGACGCCTCATTCGCGCTTCCTCGCGCTCGCGACTCTACTCTTTGCTGCCGTCGCCTGCAGCGACAGTACCAGTTCGAGTTCGCCGTTCTCAGGTCGCTGGAACGGCAGCAACACGCTCTTCTCGTCCGTAAACCTCGTCGTTCAGCAGCTCGGTGACTCACTCACCGGAACCGCAGAAACGACGGAGGTTCTCCTAAGCCAGCACGATGGTCCTCGCCCATTCGTCGGCCACGTTTACGGCGATAGCCTCTCGCTGGAATGGTTTCCAGCGCTCATCACCGGATTCGGCACGATTCAGTTCTCCGGCCATCGCAGCGGAGGAACCCTCGTCGGCTCCATTAGCGGCGGCACCCAAATCACGCTCGTAAGGCAGTAGGAGCTCGTCGCCCCGACTCTCGACGCCGACGCAACAGCTTTCGCTGAGTCACCGACTCTCCCGAGGATTGCCTTCGATTGAATTTGATGCGACTGCAGTGATGCTGTTTGGACGACGGCTAGATCTCCCAGTTACTCCACAACAACCCGCGCTCCGCCTTCCCCTCCGGATATTTCGCCAGCGCCATTCTGAGATCCGTCCACCGCACGCGCCCGCCCATCGCGATCAGCTGCTGATACGCGTCGAGATATTCGGTCTGCACCCTGAACGCCACGCGCCGTGTCCCGCCCCGCCGCGCGAAGTCCGCCAGCGTCGCCACCGCACTCGCCAGGTCCGCCTGCTTCGCCAGCACGAACTTGAGCACGCGCGTCTCCTCTCTCGCGCGGCCCTCCACCAGCGGCACCGTGTGGACCAGCGCGAAGCCCGCCATCTTCCCGCCCTGGCGAAACAGCACCGTGTCGCCGAGTCCGAGCGCGTCGGTGATCTCGATTTCGCGCGTGAAATCGCACGCGGGCAACACGCTCTCCGACAGCGCGCGACACTCCGCCAACACCGCCTCCTTGTCTCTCGCCCCGAGCCGCCCAAACACGCTCGGCGTCTCGTTCGACGGTGACGCATCGATCGTCACCGTCACCGTGAGCCGTCCTGGAGCGAAGCCGAGGCCGGAGTAGAAGCCGATGTTGTCCATCGTGCGCGGCATCGTCTCGAGCCCGATCGTGAGCGCCTTCGCCGCCGTGAGCCAGTCGATGCCGCTGCGCACGACCTCCTTCCCGAGCCCCGCGCCCTGCGCATCGGGGCGCACGGCGAGTGGCCCCATCCATCCCTCGCGCCCCGAGCAATGCACGATGTTGAAAGCCGCGATCTCGTCGCGCTCATCGCGCCAGATCAGCGCGCCGCCGTTCGCATCCTCGATCGCGTAGCGCCAGATCGCGGGATTCAGAAATGGCACGCGCACACCCGCGAGCCCATCGCGGCGATAGCGCTCCGTGAATGCTTCGCTGAACACCTGATTCAACGCCGGATGATCGTCCGGCGTCGCCGCATAGGGTCCATCGGGGCGCGGTGCGCGCCACGGCCTCGTGATCGCCATCAGTCGGCGGCTCCCGCCTCTTCGAAGTACGGCGGCATCATCTCATCAGGCAGTAGGGGCTCATCCGGTGCGCCATCATGTTGCACCACGGTAGACGACCCCTGCTCCGGATCATAGCGCACCGTGATCACGTGGTCCAGCATATCACGCACCGATTCGATGTGCGTGATGAGAATGACCTGCTCGAAGCGGTCGTTGAGTCGCCGCAGCAGCTCGAGCACGCTCGACCTGCGAAGCTCATCGAGCGATCCGAAAATCTCGTCGAGTATCAGCAGCGAGAAGGGCTGCCCCGCGCGCTCCGCGATCATCTGCGAGATCGCGAGCCGCAGCACGAGATTCGCAAGATCCTCTTCGCCGCCGGAGATCACCGGCTTCGGCCGTCCGTCCTCGAGCACGAGAATATTGTACTGATCGTCGAGCTCGAGCTCGTCGTACCGGCCGTCCGTCAGCTCCGAAAGAAAGGCGCTCGCGAGCTCCGACAGCTCCGGCCGCAGCTGGAAGTTCAGATCCGTACGCAGATCCGTGTACGCGCGATCGAGCTCGTCGTGCAACCGCTTCTGCACGGTGAGCTCGCCGAGTATCCGCTGGCGCTCCCCGAGCTCCTTCGCGGCATGGCTCGCGATGTCCATTGCCATCACTGCCGCCTGCGCGCCGCCATCCGCGCTCACCACCGCCAGCTCCGCCGCGCGCACATCCGCCGCCGCCGTCTCGTTCTGTGCGCGCAGCGTCGCGAAGTCGCTCTCCGACACGGTGATCGAATCCCGCCGCGCCCTGAGCTCCGCGATCCGCACCGCGAGCTTCGCCGCATTGGCGAGCACCTGCGACTGCTCGCGCGCCAGCGTCTGCTCGCGCTCGATCTGGGCACTCAGTCGCGTCACCTTGGCATCGAGCGGCATCAGCCGGTCGATCTCCATCCGCACGAGCTCGTGGCGTCGCGCGTCGTACCCCGCGGGGATCGCCTCGAGGTCGCGCACGAGCCCCTGCTCGCGCTCCTCCTTCACCGTGATGTCGCCGGTCAACTGCGTGAGCTCCTGCACCGCGAGCTGCACCTTCATCGTCCGCCGCTCGAGTGTCGCGACCTCACCCGAGAGGGTGCGCCGCCGCTCATCGAGCGCCTTCACATCTTCGGGCATATCGAGCAGCTGCTCGAGCCGCCCCTTGTAGTAGTTGCCATCAACGCGCACCGTCTCCATCTGCGCGTCCAACAGATCCAGCACGCCACGCAGCTGAATGCCGAGCGGCCGCGTGCACGTCGGACAGAAGCCCTCCTCTCCCGCCGCCGCGAGCCGCTCGCGCTGCTGCTTGAGCTCCACGTATTGCTCGCGCAGCGACTGCCGCTTGGTCTCCGCCTCCTGCCTGTCGCGCACCCACTCCGTGCGCCGCGCCTCCAACTGCCCGTCAACGAGCTCGAGCTCCTCGCGCCGCTCCTCGAGCGACGCACTCACCTCGAGGTCGAGCTTCGGCGCCGTCTCCACCTTCTGTCTGCGCTGACGTAGCTTGTGCAGTTCGTCCGCCAGCGCCTGCCCGGTCTCGATCAGCGCCTGCCGCCTCCCCTCCTCGCGCGCGAGCACCTCGAGCCGCTGGAACTCGCCATGCAGCTCCCCGTACGAGTCGAGCTCGCGCATCAGCTCCGTGCGCTCCGCGCGCGCCGTCGCAATCTCCTCGAGATCTCTCGCGAGCCGCGACATGTCGCGCGTCATCGACCGCTCCTCCTCCTCGGCCACGCGCATTTCGGACATCAGCGTGACGAGCTGCTCGCGCTCCTGCTGCACGCGCTCCCACCGCGGCGCGATCGCCTCGCGCACGGCAGAGGCCGCGCCGTGCCGCATGCGAGCACTCTCGCTCTGCTGCGTCGCCGTGATGAGCCGGCGCTCGGAGTCTGCGAGCTGCCGCTCGACGATCGCCGCGTCGGGCATCCCCTGCCGGATCCCGCCGATCTGCGCCACGAGCGCATTCTTGCGCGCGCGCTCGAGTTGCTGCGCACTCCGCAGTCGCTCGTAGCCGAGCACATGCGAAAGAAATTGCGCGCGCTCCGACGGCCCCATCGCCGACATCACGGCAAGCTCCTTCTGCCCCGTGAAGTACGTATTGAAGAACTCCTCGCGCGTCATCCCGAGCCGGCGCGTGAGCAGCTCCGTCACGCCGCTGATCGAGCTCGCGATCGGCGCGGAGCCGCCGTCGAGGTAGAGCTCCGCGCTCGTGAGCCCGCGCACCACGCGGTAGCGATGCCCGCCGAGATCGAAGTCGAGCTCGACGCGTACGGATGCGCGCGCGCCCGCGCGGTTGTGGCGAATCGATTCGCGCGTGCCGCGCGCTGCGGCCGTCCCGTAGATCGCCCACGCGATCGCCTCGAGGATCGTCGTCTTCCCCGAGCCGTTCGCCCCGATCACACCCGTCAGCCCCGAATCGAAGTCGATCCGGGTTTCGGCATGCTGCCGGAAGTTCGTCAGCGCCACGCTGTTGAGTCGCACCTACTCCCTCGGCGCCGCAGCCGACGCCGCCTCGACATCGTCAGCCTGCTTCAAGTATTCGAGCCCCAGCTGCACCAGCGCGGCACGATCGAGCTCCTCGTCGAGCGGGCGGCGCTGCAGATACGCGGTCACGGTCTCGACGAGCGTCGGCCTGCGACCCGAGCCCGCCCCGATCCCCTGCGGCCGCGTCGCGTCCGGCCGCCGCGTGTCGAGATGGAAGTGCATTGCGCGCCGCTTGAGCTCGCGCAGCGCACGCGAGTCGAGCTCGCGCACGATGTGACGCGGCACGTCGCGCACGACGAGCCGCACGATCTTCTCGTCGATCCCGCCATCGCAGTCCTCGCACGCCGTGCGGATCGCGATGTCGAGCTCCGTCGCCGACATCCCGCGCGCCGCGATCGAGTCGAGGCTCACCAGCGCCCGGCTCGGCGGGATATGATGGAAGGTGTGCTCCGCGTCGTCGAGATCGTACTCGATGAATCCCTTCCCCGGCAGCCGCAGCTCCGCTTCCTGATCCAGCTCCCCCCACGGATCAGTGCTCGTGTACTCGAGCGACCCCGAGTAGTACGCGTTGCTTTCGATGCGCTGATGCACGTGGTAGTGGCCGAGCGCGATGTAGCTCCAGCGCGATGCGGCGAGCGCGGAGCGCGGGATCTCCATCGCGGCGCGATCGCCTCCGTGCGGCAGCACGCCCTCGACCTCGCCGTGCATCACGAGGATGTTGTGCCGCGCGGAAGGATCGGGGGAAAGTTCTGGACGCGGGCCTGTAATGTCGGGAACCGCAAGGATCGAGAGGTCGCGATCGGGAAATTGAATCCGCTTCGGCTCGTCGACGACGACGTGAATGCCGAGTCGCGAGAACAGCTTGAGGATGCACCCGGTCTCGGTTGCACGCGGGCGGTCGTGATTCCCCGCGACCATGACGATGATCGCATCGGGCAGCTCGACGGTGAGCCGCGCGAACTGCGAAAAGGCGTCGATGATCGCAGGGTTCATCGGACGCACGGTGTGGAACACGTCGCCGGCGATGACGATGATGTCGGGCGCGAGCGCAATGACGCGATCGATGGCGCGTCGGAACGCGTGCGCGACGTCCGCTTCGCGTTGATTGATTCCGGTTGGCGTGAGCCGGTGGTACTGCCGGAAGCCCAGATGTAGGTCGGCGAGGTGTACGAGGCGCACACCGGAAATTTAGTGGAGCAGCCGTAACCCCGCTACCAGCTTGGGGATAGGCAATGTCGAGGGGAAACGATGGTTACGGGGCGATCCGGGTTTGCATCGACTGCACGATGTGCGTCTGGACCAGCATCGAGGACACCGGCTCGATGATCCGCGTGACCATGCTCTTGATCGTGATCGCGATCTCCGACTGGATCCACCAGCCGCGCTTCCGGTCCATGGTCATGTGCCCCGTTACCGTCCCCGTCGAGCCCACGCGAAGCGACTCCGACACCAGCGCCGCCGCGCTGTCGCGCGAGATGGTGCCGTGAATCGAGATGTACGCGTACGCCCCGTTCGATGAGAGGGAGTCGAGCTTGTACGTCGTGCGCACCTTCGCCGAGTGCGCGGAGTCGCTCTGCTGGCTCACTGGAATGAAGGCCGTGCGCTCCCACGTCGCGTTGATGTTGACCAGGCGCTCGGGAAGCGTGGCCGGCATTCCCGAGTAGAGCGCCTCGACCTCGGGACTCACATCGTCGGACGATGCGATCAGCTCGGCCGAGCCGTCGCGCGCGATGTGCAGCTGCGCCTGGCGTCCCTGCATCGCGCGACGAATGGCCTCCGACGGCGCGCTCGCGCCGGTGCCGTGCCCCTCCATCGCGACCGAGTCGGTGATCGCCATGATCGTCGTGCCGTGCCCGTCGCTCGCCTGCACGAGCGAGTGCGAGAGAATCATGATGTTCATCCGCGACGTCATCGTCGTGTCGACGGCGTGTACGTTCCGCGTGCCGATCATCTCGACGGTCTGCTCGAAGCGCGTGTACATCGTGTCGCCGACGTGCGGCTGGATGCGCAGCATCACCGGCTGCTGCGCGCGTGCTCGCGCCGATGCGCCGGCGATCAGCGCTGCAGAGAGTGCGAGTGCGCGAGCGAGCCGGCGCGCCGCCGGCTCAGATCGCGTAGGGATCATCATCCGGGAGTGCGCGGAGCGGCGTGCGCGCCACCGCCGGCGCGGGCGCGGCGCCCACGATCTTTCGGAACTGCGCCTTGAAGTACGCGCCGGCCTTCTCGGGCGCGTGCGCGAGCGTTGCGTGCAGCGCACGCAGCACATCCTCCTCCTCGTACAACCCGATGACATCCTGCACCCACGCGAGCGTGAGCGCCGGCTCGAAGCGGCGCAGCTGACGCAGCACGCCCACGTCGAGCGGCACATCTGCCGCCTGCGGATAGCGCTCCATGCCATCGCGCCCACGCATCACCGCGGGGCGCGGGAAGGAAACGAAGATCGGTTGTGTGAAATGCGGGTGCCGAACCATCAGCTGTCCTTTCGACAACGTTGCGAGCTTCGTGCGCGTGGCAGCGCTCAACACGGCGTAGCCGGGCGTCGAGAGCTCATCGCCATCCATCCTTCCGTAGAGCGAGGTCCCCGCGTTCCCTACCACGCGGCGATGGACCTGCGAGCGGAACTGCTGCGCGCTGAAAAGCACGAGCCCGAGATACCGGCCACGCTCCGCGATGTCGAGCAGCATCTTCCGCACGTACGTGTCGGGTCCGTCGGCCGGCGCATACTTGTTGAGCTCGTCCACGAACACGACGACGTGCGTCACGCCCAGATCGCGCCGCTCGAGATGCTCACGCAGCTTCGAGACGACGCGCGCGAAAATGAGATCCTGCGCATCCTCCTCCGCCAGCGCGACGTCCACCACATACACCGCACGATCCGCGAAGTCCCCAAACGGCAGGTCGCTCGTGTGCCCGTCGTTCGTCACCAGCCCCGCACAGCGCGTCGAGATGTTCGAGAGCCGGTTCCGCACCTTCCGGATCGTGGCCACGTGGTGTGTGCGCCAGTGCTCGCTCCCCTGGTCCTCGAGCCCGCTGAGCAGATCCTTGAACCACCCCTCGAGATCCGCGAACGAGCGCACGCGATGCTTCTGCTTCAGCACGCGATCCTCGAAGTCGCGATCGAGCACGCGCTCCTTGATGAAGTCGATCAGCGCATCGGCCTTCGCATCGACATCATCGCGATTCAACAGCACTTCTGCGAACTGGAGAACCTCTTTCAAACCCCAGGTAAGCGGCTGCACGTTCGCCAGCAGCTCCTCGTTCGACCGCAGCGTGTTGAGCGAGACGTTGTCCGCCTTGTACGGCGCGAAGTAGCGGACGTTCTGGAACGGCGCGCACGGCACGCCGAGCGTCTCGTACATTGCCCGGTCCGTCTCCTCGAGCTCCGCGGGCAGATCGAGGAAGCAGAGATCCGGCCCCTTCACGTTGAAGCACACCGCCGCCACGGATCCCTTGCTCTTCGGGAAGTGCGCGAACAGCGATGCCATCAGCCACTCGACCGCGCTCGTCTTCGTCGCGAGCCCGGACACGCCGGTGATGTTGAGGTGCGCCGCCTCCGGCCCCACGAGAAACTCAGCGTCGAGATAGATCGCCGAGTCCATGCCGCCAGAGCGATAGATCCCGACCGGGATGCCCGTGTTCGCGTCCTCGCGCAGGTAGCTGTCCATACGCAGCGCGACGGCGACGTCCACTTCGGTCGCCAGAAACACCTCGCCCATCGGTACCGGCTGCAGCGGCTCTTCCGGTACATGGCGCAGTACTGCCGCCACGTACAGCCGCACTTCCGCCCGCTCCGTCGGCGAGAACGCGGCCTGTCCCGGATCGCCATCGTGACCGAGCACATCGAACAGCGGCGACGCGAGATCGGTGTAGCTGAACCCCTCGGTCACGACGCCGTACACGTGCGGAATGTGTCCGTCCACCGGCTGCCGTCCATCGACGCGAACGATGGTGCCGATCCCCACCGGCGAATCGATCGCCGTCCAGAACTGGAATTGATGCGGCGTGTTGGGCGTGCGTTCCGTCGCGACGACGAGCCCGAGCGGTGCGGTCATGGATCCTCGAATGCGAGCCCGCGCGGCGGCGCCGCGTCTGGATACGAAACGTAAATCGATGACACGGTGCGACGCCGCGAATCGCGCGCCGCGCGAACTAGTTCGTCGTGGCGCGGAGAAATTCTTCGGCGCTGCGAATCCCGTACGCCATCCGGTCCCACCGTGGATCCGGCGCCGCCAGCGGCGACGACTCGGCCAACAGCCATCTCGAGATCTCGTCCGCGCGCGCGGTGATTTTCGCGTCGTCGATGACGCACATCTCGACGCGCACGAGCCCCCACAGCGCGTCGCGCCCTTCGGTGTCGCGTAGCCGCAGGTACCAGCTCAGAACCTCGCTCCGCGCGCGCGGCGCGATGCGGATCACGCTCGAGCGCTCGCCCTTCCCGAGCGCGAGCACGACACCGAGCGCATCGCCCTCTGCGTACAGCGAGCGATGCGACTTCACGACGCCGATCGCGCACGCCGCCTGCGCAACTGCCTCGCTCGATCCGATGCCGCCGTCGATCATGATCGGGTCGTCACCCCGCTCCGCACACCACCGCTCGGCCAGCGTCAACTCGAGTCGCTCGCGGTCGCGCGAGACGGCGAGCGTCGCGCGCTCGAGGAGGAGCGTCGGGTGCGGGGCCGCGATCGTCCCATCGGGCGCAGGGCGCGTCGTGTCCTCGAGCATCCCGCCGAGCGCGCCCTCGAGCTCCTCGCGCGCGACGTAGGCCAGCGGGGCGTAGATGCGGTGCTGGACGAGCGGCGCCCGCCATGTGCCGAGGCGCCGGTCGATCCGCTCGCGCACCACGGCGCCCGAGGTGCCGTAGACGAGGGGGAAGGCCCCGATCCAGCCGAGGACCTGGCTGCGCTGCGTGCCATCGAGAAAGGCACGAATTGCCGGGATTGGCGCGCCGGGCACCGGCCGGGCGCGCAAAGTTGCATCCTCCGCGCCCTCCGCGTCTATCACATGCGGGAGCTCCATATCCCGCTCGAGGCGTTCCAGCGGCGATCCACCACCGGTTGCCGTGCGAACGTTGGGGACCAGCCGGACCAGGTGGCGTTGCGCGGCGTGCAGGCTTCGGACCGTCTCGAAGACGCCGATCTCCGCTTTCGGGGCCGCCGAATTTTTCTGCTTTCCGGCGGATCCATCCGCACTGCGTACCCCGTCCATCGCTCTCTCTTTCACTCCGCTGTGATCTCCAAACTCGTTGCGCTCGCGACCATCCTAATGGTCGCTACCGGATGTGACAAGGCGAAGGAGTTCGTGTATGCGGGCCAGACATCTGGGCCGCCGCAACTCTCGCCCGGTGAAGAACTCGACCTCGCGAAGAAGCCCGATGTGCTCTTCCAGGTGTTCGGCGAGAGCAGCGATCCGCGGATGGTTCCGATCGCGGCGATCGTCGGCGGCAAGCTCAAGCCGATTCGCCTTTTGCCCTCGGGTTGGCGCAAGTTCGATGACCTGTATCAGCATTCGGGGAAGAGCTACCCGCTGTACCAGGGCGGCGTGGCAAACGGCTCCGTCGACGTGAAGCGCGGAATGTGGTCCGACACCGCCGACGCGCTCTACGCCCTTCCCGGCTGCGCGACGCTCACGCCCATGTCGAGCGTGAAAGTGAACGGACGACTCGCCTCGGACTTCACGCTCGAGTTCCTCTCGTCGACGGCCGCGCTGGGGAAGGCGCACGCCGGCGCGCCGATGAATCAGGATTCGGTGAACCGCATCGGGCGCACGATCGGCCACGATGTCGGGAAGTCCGTCGGGATCAAGGACGCGAAGCTGGACTCGCTCGACTTCCGCGCGCTGGCCCTCTACACGGGCACGAGTGCGTCGCCGACGATCCTCGCGTCGTTCATCGACCTGAGCGCTGAGCGTCCGGCGTCGATCGCGACGCGCACCACGCATCTCGTCATCCTCGCGGACAGGGATTCGTCGGGCGCCTACCACGCGACCTTCTCGCATCGCATCAACGGCCCGCTCGCGGCCGCCGCCTTCCGCCGCTACTTCGATCATCTCGATCTCGACGGCGATGGCATCGACGAGATCGTGCTCCAGGGCTGGCAGTTCGGCGGCGACACCTTCCTCTCCGTGCTCGGCTGGCGCGAAGGAAAGTGGCAGGAGATCTACCGCACCCGCGCCAACTGGTGCCTCGACGAGCGCAGGGCGCAGACGAAGTAGGGGCCGGCCCCGAACACAAGCACCAGCAATTTGAAGAACGATTGAACGGACGAACTGCACGGATCTACCGGATCGGCGTTGCGTCGCAATTATCCGTTTTATCCGTGCTTCTATCCGTTAAATCGTTTCATCAGTTTTTAGAGACTTGTGTTTGAGCTCTCAGCCGCCGTTGGCCAGGTACAGGTCGACCAGCCGTTGCACGCCTGTGATCACGTGCTCGCGCGGCGCGGCGTAGGACAGGCGCACCCAGTCCGGCGTGAAGAACGCGGCACCAGGCACCACCGCGATGTCGTGCTTCTCGAGCAACGCGGCAGCGAATGCGGTGCCGTCGCCGCCCTTCTCCGTTGCCACGTTCGCGTACAGATAAAACGCGCCCTCCGGGTACACGAAGTTCAGCCCCGGCGCCACGCGCGCCTCCTTCACCACCGCATCGCGCCGCGCCTTGAACTCCGCGACCATGTGCGCGATCTCCTTTTCCGCCACGTCGACATTCGTGAGGGCCTCGAGCGCGGCGTGCTGCGACACCGCGGCGGGATTCGACGTCGTGTGGGACTGGAACGCCGCCATCGCCGCGCTCACCGCGCGCGGTGCGACCGTCCACCCGATCCGCCAGCCGGTCATCGCGTACGCCTTCGCCACGCCATCGATCACGATGAGACGATCGCGCCGCGTCGACAGATCGAGCACCGACGCCGCCGGGCCGTCGTATGAGATGCGGCGATAGATTTCGTCGCTGATCACCCACCAGTCGCGCGCATCGGCGAGCGCGAGGATCTCGCGCAGCTCATCTGCACTGTAGACCGCGCCCGTCGGATTGCATGGGGAGTTGAGCATGATCCCCTTCGTGCGCGGCGTCGACGCGGCATCGAGATACTCGGCCGTCACCTTCAGCCCGTGCGCCGGATCGCCGATCACCGACACCGCCTTCGCCCTGCTGAGCGCGACCATTTCGTAGTAGCTCGTCCAGCTCGGCGTCGGGATCAACACCTCGTCGCCTTCACCGAACAGCGCGAAACACGTGTTGAAGAGCGACTGCTTCGAGCCGCTCGACACGACGACTTCATTCGCGGCGATCTTCTCGCCGCTCCAGCGCGCGCTCGTCTGCGCGGCGATGATCTCGCGCAGCGGCAAAATCCCCTCCGTCGCGGTGTACTTCGTCGCGCCGGCGTCGATCGCGCGCTGCCCCGCGCGCCGAATGAACTCCGGCGTGTCGAAATCGGGCTCGCCGGCGCCGAGGTCGATCACCGCGCGCCCCTGCGCCTTGAGGGCCCGCGCGCGGGCGGAGACGGCGATAGTGGCGGATTCCTTCAGGAACGCGACGTTCGCGGAGGGCGCAAACGCACGCTGCGTCGTGGTTTCGGTCACGGCGTAGCTCTGGAGACTGGAGTGAGAGTGGGCGACTTGGTATACTTTACCACGTCGGCGCGTTGTCGGCCATTGAAAATCGGGGGGTTGGTGGAGCAAGACCTGGAAGAGCGTGAGCGACCTGCTGTCGCCCGCAATCAAAACGTATTGCACGTCCTGCCGCACGACGCGGCCGCTGTTTCGCAGTTCATCGAGCCGGCGCTCGAGCGCCTCGACCCGGAGAATGCGGAAACGCAGCTCCTCGTCCTCACCCCCGATACCGAGACCGCGGTCCTGATCGCGGAGGCCGCGACTCGCGCGCGCACCGGCACACCGGCGCGAGTGCTCCCCGTCACCGCATGGCGCCGCGCAGCACGGCTGCTGCGCCTTCGCCCCGCCGCCGTCATTGCGGGAACGCCCTCCGACATCCTCGAGCTCATTCGCGCATCCGCGATCAAGCTCGACGCCGTCAACACGCTGGTGCTCGCCTGGGCCGACGTGATGAGCGACGCCGCCGGTGAGCCGCTCGAGGCCGTGATGGCCGAGGTCCCGAAGGATGCCGCGCGCGTGATCGTCGCGTCGCACATCACCGCCGCCGTCGAAGCCTTGGCCGAGCGGTATGCGCGTCGCGCGCGCCGCAGCAACGTCGCAGCGGTTGTGGAAGAGATCGCCGTCGACCTGCGCTACGTCGCGATCGCACCGCAGGCGCGCGCGAGTGCGTTCCGCCGGCTGCTCGATGACACGGATCCGGAGCGCGCGGCCGTGTACGTCCGCTCCGACGAGGCGGCGAAGGAAGTCGCGGATACGCTCCGCGCGATCGGCATCTCCGAGGAGGACCCGTCGATCGTGACCACCCGCGGCGAGCCGGTGGAGAACGTCTCGCTCGTCGTGCTGTACGAGCAGCCGATGTCCGCGGAAGTATTGCAGACACTCGCGGGAATGGGCGCGTCGGTGATCGCGCTCGCCACGGCGCGGCAGATTCCGGCGCTCCGGGTGCTCGCGGGCGGTGGTCGCGTCAATCCATTCGTGCTCTCGGGCCCTGGCGCACGTGCGCGCTCACGCGAAGAGAAGATGCGCGACGAGCTTCGCGTCGCGCTCGCGAACGGCGTCAACGCGCGCGAGCTGATCGCGCTCGAGCCGCTGCTCAACGAGTTCGATGGCGTCGAGATCGCGGCGGCGGCCCTTCGCATGCTCGAGCGTGAGCGCGAAGCGGCGAAGCCGGCCGAGAAGCCGGAGAAGACGGACAAGATCCTCGCGCCGCAGGCGGACCGTGCGGCACCGGCGGAACGCGCCGAGCGCGCGGATCGTGGCGAACGCCCGGAGCGTCCGGAGCGGAGCAACGATAGAGGCGAACGTCCGCCCCGCGGCGACCGTCCCGATCGCGATCGCGGTGCCCGTCCGGATCGCGGCTCGCGTGACAGCGCGCCGCGCAGCGGCGGCTTCTCGCGCGGCGCACCATCCCGCACACCGGAGTCGCGCGGCGCGATGAGTCGGCTCTTCGTGAACGCCGGCAAGGCCGACGGCATGACACCGCGTGATCTCGTCGGCAGCATCGCGAACGAGTCGGGGATCAGCTCCGAGCAAATCGGCAAGATCGAGCTGCGCGACACGCACTCCATCGTCGAGATCTCGACGCCGGTGGCGGAGCAGGTCGCGAACAAGATGAACGGGATCACGGTCCGTGGAAAACGGCTGACGATGCGTGTCGACAACGACGCGCCTTCGAGTCGCACGGCACGCGGTGACCGCCCCGAGCGCGGCGATCGCGGAGATCGAGGCGAGCGGAGCGAGCGCGGTGATCGAGGCGAGCGGAGCGAGCGCGGTGATCGTAGCTCGAGTCCGCGCTTCGAGCGCGGCGGATCGTCGGATCGCGACTCGCGTCCCGAGCGGAGCAGCTCGTCGGATCGCGGCACGCGTAGCTATGCGCCACGGTCCGATCGTGGTGCGCCGAGCTCGCGCGGAGAGCGTCCGTCGCCAGGGCCACGTCGTGACGCGCCGCGCCGCGACGGGCCGCCCCGGTCGCGCCGCCCCTCCTAAGTGGCGATGGACCCGGTTTTTTTCGGGGCACGACGGGGATGGGTGGAGGTCGTCACCGGCGTCATGTTCAGCGGGAAGAGCGAAGAGCTCATCCGTCGCGTGCGTCGGTCGATCATCGCGAAGAAGAAGATCCGGATCTTCAAGTCGCATCTCGATGACCGCTACGGCGGCGTCTTCACCATCTCGAGCCACGACGGGCTCGCCGTAGAGGCGATCCCCGTCGACTCGTCGCTCCAGATATCGCAGAATCTTCGCGACGACGCAGATGTCGTCGCCATCGACGAGGCACAGTTTCTCGACGCGGGGATCATCAACCTCGTCGGGACGCTGGCATCGCGCGGCATGCGCGTCATCCTCGCGGGAACCGACACTGACTTTCGCGGCGAGCCGTTCGGGCCGATGCCGCAGCTCATGGCCGTGGCCGATCTCGTCGACAAGCTGCACGCGATTTGCGTAGTGTGCGGAGGTCCCGCCAGCCGGAATCAACGCCTGATCGATGGGCGCCCGGCTCGCTACGACTCTCCGACGATCATGGTCGGGGGACGCGAGTCCTACGAGGCGCGTTGCCGCCATTGTCACGAGTTGCCACGCCGTGACGAGGATCAAGTACCGCTGCTGTGATTTGTTCCATTGCGGAGTGGGCCCGCTTTCCCCTATCCTGGTCCTATGCGCCTGATCGGTCTCACAGGCAATATCGCCTCCGGCAAGTCCACCGTCGCGCAGCTGTTCGCGGAGCGCGGCGCGACGATCATCGACGCCGATGAGCTCGCTCGCGACGCCGTCGCGGTCGGAAGCGTCGGTCATCGCAAAATCATCGAGCGCTGGGGCGACGACATCCTCAAGGCCGATGGCGGACTCGACCGTGTAGCACTTCGACAGATCGTCTTTCAGGAGCCGATCGAGCTCGAGGCGCTGAACTCGATCGTGCACCCCGAAGTCTCCCGGCTCCGTGACGACCTCATCAATGAGGCGCGCGAGCGTGGCGATAAAACGGTCATCTGCGACATTCCGCTCCTCTTCGAGCGCGGCATCGTCGACGACTTCGACAAGATCGTCCTCGTCGATGCCCCTCGTCCACTCCGCCTCGAGCGCCTTACCCGCGAGCGCGCACTCGGTCAGACCGAAGCGATGAACATGATCGCCTCGCAGATGCCGGCCGAGCTCAAACGCGCGCGCGCGGACTACGTCATCGACAACGAGAGCGATCTCGAGTCGCTGGAGAAACGCGTCGACGAAGTCTGGCGCGCACTGCACGCCAGCAGCTGATCCTCCTGTGAGCACGGTCCCCGACTCGCTCCTGTATTCGGAGGAGCATCTCTGGGCCGCCTGGACGGACGACGTCGTCACCATCGGCCTCACCGACTACGCCCAGCACGAGCTCGGCGATACCATCTTCGTCGAGCTGCCTTCCCTCGACGAGAGCTTCGCGCGACTCGATGTCTTCGGCACCATCGAGGCGGTGAAGCAGGTGGCTGAGCTCTTCTCGCCGATCGGCGGGGTGGTGCTCGCGACGAATCCCCGGCTGGCGAAAGAGCCCGAACTCGTGAACTCGGATCCGTACGGCGAGGGGTGGCTTCTGCGACTGCGGCCGAAGTCGATCGCCGAGCGCGATGAGCTCCTGGGTCCCGCCGAATATCGGGAGCACACCGGCGACTAACCGCCGTCATGGCAAGGACGTAGCGGCCGCGTCGCATGAATCGTCCAGCGTCGTCGATCGTCTCTGCAGAGGGGAAATCCCTCTGCGCCGCGGCACTGGCTCGGAGTTGCGCCCGCACTCGACTCGGCCCAGTCCTGCCTTACTTTCAGACAACGACATGCGAATCTCTCGCCGCATCTCCGCGCTCGCCCTTCTGCTCGCCGCCGCCTGCCACAGCGATGGTGGCGCGGGACGGGCGCACTCGACCACGCTGGTAATGACGCAACCGGCCGACGCCAACAACATGCTACCGCTATTCTCGACGAACGAGATTTCGGTTGCGGTGGGCTCGATGCTGTTCGAGAAGCTCGCAGAGATCGGCGATTCAATGAATGTCGTCGGTGATCGCGGCGCGCGGCCCTCGCTCGCGGACTCGTGGACGTGGGCGCCGGACTCGCTCTCGATCGCATTTCACCTCGTCCCAAAAGCGCACTGGGCTGACGGAGTTCCCGTTCGCGCCGCAGATGTACTCTACAGCTTTCGCGTCAACAGCTCGAAGGTCATCGGCTCGCCCGTGCTGCCGCTTCTCGCGGGCATCGATTCAGTCACCGCCCGGGACAGCCTGACTCCGGTCATCTGGTTTCACGCTCGCTCTCTCGAGCAGTTCTTCAATGCCGCAACGCAGGTCCGGGTGCTCCCCGCGCACCTGCTCGCGAGCATACCGGATTCGGCGCTGGAGACCGCGCCGTTCGCGCGCAATCCTGTGGGTAGCGGCCCGTACAAGTTCGTGCGGTGGGTGAGCGGGAGCACGATCGAGCTCACAGCCGACAGCACCTTCCATCGCGGAGCGCCGAAGATCGATCGGCTCATCTGGAGCATCGCCGGGAATCCCGATGCAGCGATGCTGCGGCTGTATTCCGGCGAGGCGAACTTCACCGGAACGATACGAAAACAGGACATCGCGCAGATCGCGACGCATCCGGAGCTCAAGCTGATGCGCTATCCGTCCATGCTTGCGGCCTTCGTACGATTCAACCTGCGCGCGCGCAAAGGTGGCGCTCCGCACGCAGTCTTTGGCGATCGCGAAGTTCGCCGCGCACTCTCGATGGCTATCGACCGCCGCCGCGCCGTGAACACGGTCATCGACAGTACCACGCCTCTCCTCATCGGTCCGCTCACGTCGAATCTTCCCACGTACGACCGACGGCTTCCGAGTCTTCCCTACGCACCCGACAGCGCCGCATCGATCCTCGAGCGCCGCGGATGGGTGCTCGGCAAGGATGGTCTGCGCCATAAGGGCGCCATCCTTCTGCACTTCTCAATGCTGGTTCCGA
>JBDSHG010000079.1:0-20117 GCA_039918615.1 Gemmatimonadaceae bacterium
TGGCGGCAGACTCGGGCGTACCGGCCGGGGCGTTCGCGGTCGTCGCGCAGTCGGCAGCAATCCCGATTCTGCGTGCAGCTCTGGTGCTGCTGGACGCGAGCGCCGCGAACGGCTGGCAGCGGAGCTACTGCCTCGTCTGCGGTGCGCGGCCGACGTTGGCCGAGGTGCGCGGGATCGAGCGCGAGAGACGGTTGCGGTGCGGCGCGTGCAGCGCGGACTGGCCACTCGCGCTGCTGCACTGCGCATTCTGCGACGAGGTCGATCACGAAAAACTCGGAGCGTTGAGCGTGGAGGGGGAGGGGCAGCTGCGCCGCGTAGAGACGTGCGAGAGTTGCCACGGCTACCTCAAGTCGGCGACGACGTTCGACGCGCTCTCCTTTCGGGCGCTCATGCTGCTCGATCTCGCCACCATCCCGCTCGACATCGTTGCGCACGAGCGGGGATATGCGCGTCCGTCGCAGCCGGGATGGGCTCCGCACGTGGAGCTTGCAACGTGAGCATCACGCCGGCGCAGCTGTGTCGTGGAATGCTCGATGGCCTCGACGCGAGCGAGGGCAGACGGAAGCGCCGCTCGCGCAACACGACGGCGGATTCCATCGGACTCGAGATTCAGCGCGAGATGCTCACCGATGCGGTGCGCGATGAGCCGGACGCCGCGGGCTTCGAGCGGTGGCTGCAGGAGCGGTGCGTCGCGCAGGGCGAGAGCGACGGCGCGCATCGCGCGATGGCGCTGATGATCTGGCACGAGTGGCAGCTCGCGTCGCAGCTCGAGGGTGGTGGCGCGTGGCTCACGACAGGGGCGCGATCGGACGATCGTATGGAGGATGGAGCTGATGCGACGTAAGCTGGTGGAGCTGACGGCGCTGCTGGCGCTCGCCGCTGCCTCGGGATGCGTACAGAGCGCGGAGAAGCGCGCGGAGCGCGCGTCGGCGCGCGCGAGCGAGGCGGCACCGGTCCGCGCGTCGCCCACCGTGCAGCGAGTGATGATCCCGCCCGACTCCGGGCGGATCCTCTACGATGCGCCGACGGACCTGTCGGACACGACGACGCGAGCGGCGAAAGCGCCGTCTTCACCGTAACGCGCTCGATGTTCGCGCTCAGGCAGGCCCGCATTGGCCAGATCGCCATCGTGTGCTCCGACGTCCCCCGTGCTCGTGATTTCTACCGCGACGCGCTGGGGCTGCGTCACCTCTTCGACGCGGGCCCAACCCTCTCGTTCTTCGACTGCGCCGGGACGCGCCTTATGCTCAGTATTGCGGAGGGCGAGACGGCGGGAACGTCCGTGCTCTATTTCTTTGTCTCGGACATCGACGCGGTGAAGCGCGAGATGATCGGGAAGGGCGTGAAGTTCATAGACGAGCCGCACATGATCGCGAAGATGCCCGATCACGAGCTCTGGCTGGCGGCGTTCAGAGATTCCGAGGGGAACGTGCTCGCGCTCATGGAGGAGCGGCGGTAAGTAGCGAATTATCTTGAATTCAAGATAACTGCCTCGGCTCTGCGCCTGAACAGACCCGGATTCGGCTCGGGGGTCTGATCAATCCTGATCGTAATCCGCCCGTCTACGCCGCGAAAATCGGCAGTCGCGCTCGCATCCTTCGACCCGCCTCGATCACCCCGCCCCCAAGCACCCGCTCGCCATCATACACCACCAGCGACTGTCCCGGCGAGATCGCACTCACCGGCTCATCCAGCGCGAGCTCGATCTCATCCCCCTCCACCCTCACGATCTCCGCCCCCGCCGCCACCGCGTGATGCCGGATCTGCACGCTCACCTGCGCCCCAACGCCCGGCGCCTCGCGCACCAGCCAGTTCATCTCCCGCGCGATGATCCCGCTGCCAAGCAGCTCCTCCCTCGGCCCAATCACCACTTCACGCGCGCCAGGGCGAATCGCGACGACGAACATCGGCTCCGCATACCCACCAGGCAGCCCTCTACGCTGCCCGATGGTGAACTTCGCGAACCCCTGATGTTCCCCAACTCTCCGCCCATCGCTCAACACGAAGTCTCCGCGCGACAACGCCGGATCCCCAACCGCGAGATGCTTCGCGAGCACGACGGTATGATCTCCACCAGGCACGAAGCAGATGTCCTGACTCTCCGCCTTCTCGGCCACGACGCTCAACCCCAACGCACGCGCCCGCGCCCGCGTCTCCACCTTCGTCAGCGCGCCAACGGGCAGCAGCATCCGGCTCACCACCGCGCGATCGATGCCCCAGAGGAAATAGCTCTGATCCTTCGCGGGGTCGAGTCCCCGATACAGCTCGCCCCCAATCGCCCGCGCGTAGTGTCCCGTCGCGATCCACTGCGCGTCGAGCGCGTCCGCCTTGTGCAGCAGGTCGCGAAACTTCGTGAACGAGTTGCACCGCACGCACGGGATCGGCGTGCGTCCCCGCGCATACTCATCGACGAAGTTCTGCAGCACGTCGCGACTGAACGCGTCCTCCATGTTCAGCACGTAGTGCGGAACACCGAGGCTCTCGCACACTCGGCGCGCGTCGTCGATCGAGTCGAGGGAGCAGCAGGGGCGGTCGGGGACTTCGTCGCCGTAGCAGAATAGCTTCATCGTCGCGCCGATCACGTCGTAGCCCTGCTCGACGAGCATCGCCGCCGCCACCGATGAATCCACGCCGCCGCTCATCGCGACGAGCACGCGCTCGCGCGTCACCTCGCCGCTCATCTCAGCTCGCGACGCCCGCGAGGCGCCGCGCCTTGGAGATGAGGGCGGGGAAAAGCTGCACCACCCGCTCGATGCACGCATCGGTCGTGAGCGAGCCGAGGCTCATGCGCACGGCGGCGATCGCGAGCTCGCGCGGCACGCCGATCGCCTCCAGCACGTGCGACGGGTCGACAGTCCCGCTCTGGCACGCCGAGCCACTCGAGCATGCGACCCCCGACATGTCGAGCGCCATCAGCATCGACTCGCTGTCCGTTCCTGGAACCGAGATGTTCAGGATGTGCGGCGCGCGCGGCGCTCCGGCGCCATTCACCACCGCATCGGGAATGCGCGTCTCGAGCTCCCGCTGCAGATAGTCCCGCATCTGCTGGAGCTTCGGCATCTCCGTCGCGAGCTCCTCCACCGCGAGCTCCGCTGCGCGCGCGAGCGCCACCGCCGACGCGACGTTCTCCGTCCCCGGGCGCACGCCGCGGTTCTGCGAGCCACCAAACTGCAGCGGCTCGACGAATGTCCCGCGCCGGATGAACAGCGCGCCAATCCCCTTCGGCGCGCCGATCTTGTGTCCCGACAGCGACAGCATGTCGAAGAGAGCCGTCTTCGCGCTCACCGGAATGTGCCCGAACGCCTGGACCGCATCGGTGTGGAAGAGCACGCCGCGCGCCTTCGCGCGCGCCGCGAAGTCTGCGATCGGCTGCATGGTGCCGATCTCGTTGTTCACCCACATGATCGAGCAGATCGCGACGTCCTCCTGCACGAACGCATCGAAGCTCTCGTCACGCACGAGCCCCGCGCCATCCACCACCAGCATCCGCTCCTCGGCTCCCTCGTGCGCGGCTTGATGCACGGCCGCGATGATCGCCTTGTGCTCGATCGGCGTCGTGACGACCGCGCGCTTCGATGGACTCTTCTCGCGCAGCAGGCGCCAGCTTCCGAGAATGGCGAGGTTGTCGGACTCGGTGCCGCCGGAGGTGAACACGATCTCGTCGGCGTGCGCGCCGAGCGTTGCCGCGAGTCGCTCGCGCGCCTCGTCGAGCGCCGCACGCGCCTCACGCCCCCAGCGATGGATGCTGGACGGATTGCCGAACTTTGGGCCGTAAAATGGCTCCATCGCGGCGAAGACTTCCGCGCGGACTGGTGTCGTCGCGGAGTGGTCGAGGTAGACCGGTGCGGGCATGCCCAAAGCTAACGTTTCACCGTCCGCGCGGAATGGCGCGCCCGGTTAGTGCCGTTCTGGGCCCTCGGTCCTCACCGGAGCCGACTTCGTGAAGCCCAGCACGGACTCCACGCGCGCTGCGCGAGCCATGTCGATCGCCGTCTTCATGTATTTGGCGCCGCCGGCCGAGTCTCCCCGCATCCTCGTCAGATCGCTCAGGAGCGCCGCGGTGATCACGTAGCGTAGCGGAATGTCCGACGATGCCTTGTCGACCCACTCGCCGCGCTTGAGCAGCGCCGCCGGTGCCTTGTAGTCGCTCCACAGCGAATCCGTGCGCGGCAGATCGAAGAAGCCGTAGCCTGGCACCTCGACGAAGCGCTTGCTGGCGACGATCGGCGTTGGGAAGAGCTTCGAGACGAGCCCCTGATTCGCGATGTATTTGCTCAGCCCGAGCGCGCGTGGGTACGAGCCAGACGTGAAGTACAGCGGACGATTCGGATAGCCGTCCTGAATCACACGCAGCACGATGATCTGATCCTTGAAGAAGTCGCCAGGCGGGATCACGGCCTCGATCGAGTCCTTCCTGAACAGCTGCGCCTGCGGAAGCGAGATGACCTCCGGCAGCGCATCCGCCTGCTCGAGCGTGAGACCCACCGGTGGACCCTTGGGCAGCGGCCACTGCCGGCCGCGATAGACGACAGGTCCCTTCGCCGCATCGTACGGATAGATCGGACGACGAATCATCTGCCGCACGTACCAGTCCGTGCGCAGCAGCGACGTGACGGCGACGGTGACGTCGCGCCGCACCCCCTCGACCTCCTGCGCGTACCAGAGCGGGAAGGTGTCGTTGTCGCCATTCGTGATCAGTACACCGTATGGCTCGACGCTGTTGAGAACATCGGCTGCCCAGTCGCGCGTGAAGTTGTCGCCGTGCCGCGACGCCGCGCGCCAGTTCGTAATCAACGGAATGAGCGCGAGCAAGAAGACTGGCGTCGTCAGCAGCCAGTTCCTGCGCGGGATGCGCGATGCCACGCCATCCGACTCCGGCGACAGCAGCGCGGCGAGCTGTTCCCACACGAGCACGACGCCCAGCCCCGCCCACACGCTCCACGCCGAGAAGCCCCACAAGTAGAAGTAGTCTCGATCGCGCACCTCGCGCGGCACCGTGTTGCCAAGCTCCGGCGCCTGCGAGTAGCCGTACTTGAAGTTCATGTAGAAGATCAGCGCGAGCGTGATCGTGAACATGAGCGGTCCGAAAAATCCGAACGAGTACCGGTCCCGCTTGAAGTGCGCGTAGCCACCCGCGACGCCGAGTACGAGATAGATCCCGGCGAGTAAGCCTTGCAGCCCGCGCGGCGCCGTGCCGTACGGGTCGCGCAGCCACTGCCACTCGAAGTACATCCAGAACATCCCGACCTGCGCGGGGAAGGACACCTGCCGCTCGTCGAGCGGCGGCTTGCCGTATTGGACGCGGTTGATGTTGTCGGCGAGTCTGCTGCGTGCCGTCGCATTGAAGGTGCACGAGAGCTCGAACTTCGTCGTGCATCCCGTCGCCTCGCCTTCGTTGATCGCGGGAAAGTGTCCGGCGCGAATCGGCTCGACGAGAAACGGCGTGAGCCCCACGACGAACGCCGCGCCGATCGCGAGCAACAGCTTCCATCTGAACAACGTCGTCGGACGACGGAACAGCACCGCCGCGCCCACCGCCGGCGCAACGAGAAATCCCGCCGGGTGATTGGTGTAGCCGAGCGCGATGAGGAAGCCGATGAGCACGAGCAGCCGGTCCGCGGTGCGCCCCTCGGGGTTGTCGCACCAGAGCACGGTCAGCCACGACACGATCGCGAAGAACGCGAGCGACACCGTGTACACTTTCTCGTTCACCACGCTCTGATTCCACACCGTGAACGCCGTCGCGCCGAGGAGCGCCGCGGCCGCAGCGGAGCCGAGCTGCATCCATCGCTCGGGGAGCCACTGGCTCACCACGCGCTCGACGACCAGGAACCACGTGCCGGCCGACGCCGCGCTGCACAGCGCCGCGAGGACGTTGATGCGCGTCGCCGCGTTCCCGCCGATCGGCAGAATCGAGAAGACGTGCGCGATCAGCACGAAGAATGGATTCCCCGGCGGATGCGGAATGCCGAGCACCTGTGCGGCGGCGATGTATTCGCTCGTGTCCCACATCGCGGTGTTCGGCGCGAGCGTGGCGAGGTAGAGTGCAAAGATCGCGAGCGACACGAGCGCCGCGACGCCGTAGGAAGGATTCTGCTCTGGAGCGACTGGAACATCGCGGCGCGGTGCGCGGCGCGTCTGCTTGCTTGGTGGCATTGACCGAATCAGAAGGTTGAAACGTTCAGCGACATCAGATCTTCGACCCGCATCGTCTCGGCCGTATAGTACGGCTCGCCGTACTTCACGCGAATCAGCGAGCCGTAGTGCGCCGCCTGGTGGCGCACGATGTCGTACAGCGGCTCGCCGTTCGGAAAGACTTCGCCCGCCTGCGTCGCGCCGTCGAACTGCGATGCGTACGCGCGGATCGCCAGGAGCTTCTGCTCGAACTGCTCCGAGATGTCGACGACGAATGTCGGCTTGGGGGCGTCCTCGCGATAGGTGAGGCAGTGCAGGAGCTTGAAGGGGCGAAAGCGCGGGACGTCGGGCTCGATCTTCGAGAGTCCCGAGAGGAAGCATGCGTCGGTCACCAGCTCGGCCGAGATGCGATGGTCGGGATGCTTGCCGGTGATCGACGGCGCGATGACGACGCGCGGCTGGAACTGGCGGATGATGCGCACGAGTGCCGCGCGCGTGGTGGGCGTGTTGACGATCCCCGCGTCGGGGAGCCCGAGGTTCACCCGCGCCGTGACGCCCAGAATCTCGGCCGCGCGACTCGCCTCCTCGGCGCGCAGCTCGGCGGATCCGCGCGAGCCCATCTCGCCGTGCGTGAGGTCGACGATGGCGGTGCGCTGTCCGAGGGAGGCTGCCTTGAGGAGCGCGCCTCCGCAGGTGAGCTCGACATCATCGCGGTGGGCGGCAATGGCCAGAACGTCGACGGTCGTCATGGGGGAGAATATACGCCCCTGACAGGGGCGATGGCGGGCTGTACATTCGGGGCGTGCGCGCGACGCCGACGTGGGTAGAGATGGGTCCCCAGTGGCCGAATGGTCACGCCAGCCGCTTCGTGGAAGCGGGCGGGCAGCGCTGGCACGTCCAGATCATGGGACGCGGGCCGGCGCTGCTGCTGGTGCACGGAATAGGCGCGGCGACGCACACGTGGCACGAGCTCGCGCCGCGACTCGCGTCGCGCTTCACGGTGATCGCGCCGGACTTGCCGGGGCATGGCTTCACGACTGCGCCGCGCACCGATCACCTCTCGCTCGACGGCATCGCGATCGCGCTCGCGGCGCTGCTCGAGGAGCTGAGGATATCCCCGGTGGTTGGCGTCGGCCATGGCGCGGGTGCGGCGATCGCGATGCGGCTTGCGCTCGGCGAGGACAGCTCGCTGCGTGCACTCGTTGGGATCAACGCGACGCTGACGCCGCCGCAGAGCCAGCTCTGGACGCTGCTCGCGCCCGCCGCGCGCGTGGGCGTGCGATCGCCACGGATGGCCGAGTTGGGGCGCGAGCTCGAGTCGGGGACGCTGGACTCGACGATGATGAGCACGACGGGCTCGACGTTGTCGCCCTCGCAGGCGGCGCTGTACGGGGTGTTTCTACGATCGCAGCGCCACATGGGCGCTGTGATGACGGTGTTCGAGCACTGGGATGCGCCGCGGCTGCAGCGCGATCTCGACCGTCTCACGATTCCGGTGACGCTGGCGGTGGGGCTGCACGACAGCTGGGTCCCGCCGCACGACGCGGATCGGATCGCGATGCGACTCGCAGACGCGCGAATAGTCGAGGTGCGCGAGGGCGGGCATTTTGCGCACGAGGACGCGCCGGAGCAGCTGGAGAGCATCATTGTAGAGAGCGCGCGGAACGCGGGGTTGCTCGCGGGAATTCCAGTAGGAGGAGTATGAGCGAAGTCGACAGACAATCTCGCGAGACGCGGACATGCGGTTGGTTTCGCGAGCGCGGCGCGACGAAGTCCTCTTTGAAGTGAATCGCGTCCAGCGCACTTTGGCCGATGAGAAATCATCGAGAAAACGCGCGACGTCATTCCCGGTATTCATTATTGCGCCTCCGTCGAGCTCGCGCCGCTACCACCCTTCGTCTCCTCGTAGTGCGCGATCGCACGCGCCCGGCGCTCGTGGAGGGGCAGATAGCGGTGTGCTCGAATCCATAGCCAGCGCTGTACGGCGTATGCGGTGCTCCCCTGATGCGGATCCGTCGGGTCCAGGAGATTTTCGGGACCGTACACGCCGTCGATATCGCCGGCGTTGAGGTGTTCTTGCTCGAGCTTCGTGAAGGCCTGAATACAGCGCTCGACATTGTAGCCCGCTTTGCCACATAGATCGACGGCGAAAAGATCGGCTGCGGCTTCGCGCTCCGGCCCATAAAATTGATCTTCGAATAGTCGAAAGGTCAAAACGGCCAGCGATCCGCCAACGCCTCGCGGGATCAGCTTGAGTGCTCCCTCAAACAGATCGAGGTGACCGAGATCGTGATGTGCGATCTCGTGCGCGAGGATCATCGCCACCATGTCATCGCTCGACAACACCTCCATCAGCCGACGACTCACATAGATGTTCGTCGTCGGAGTGGTGAACGCGCTGCAGCTGGGCAGGCTGAGACTGTGGGCGATGAGCGGTGGACGATTCCCGCTGCGAGTCGCGTTGAGTCGACCAATCACGCGTTCAAGGCGCTCACTCACCCAGGGCTCGGTTTCCCACCCGAACTCCGAGATCAGATCGTCGTGTAGCTCGATGTGGATGTCGGCCGCGAAGTTGTTCGACGACATCCTAATCAGAGATAGCGTCTAGCGGCCACATAGATCGCCGCGGTGGAAACGAGCTCGCTGCTACTCGTACCGCAGCGCCTCCACCGGATCCAGCCTCGACGCCCGATACGCCGGCAGCAGTCCGAACACGATCCCCGTCAACGCGCTCGTCACCAGCGCGGCAATGATCGCCAGCGGCGGGATCGTCGCGTCGATCGGCGTCGACTTGCGGATCAGCCACGCGAGCGCGCCGCCAATGAGCAGCCCCGTGCACGAGCCGATCATCGTCAGCGTCGCCGCCTCGACGAGGAACTGCCACAGAATCACGCCCTTGGTCGCGCCCAGCGCCTTGCGCACGCCGATCTCGCGCGTCCGCTCCGTCACCGAGATCATCATGATCGCCACCACGCCCACGCCGCCCACCAGCAACCCGATCGCCGACAGCGAGATGAGGACGATGAAGAAGACCTGCACCGTGCTGTTGTAGAGCTCCATCAGCTTTTCCTGTCCGTACAGAAACCACGTGTCCTCGTTCGCCGGCCGCAGCCTCCGCTCCGTCCGCAGCGACGCGGTGACCTCGTCCATCGCGACGTCCTGCGCAACGCCGTCCCTCGGCTTCACCGTCAGGTCGAGCCACTTCACCCCCATCTGCAGCTTGCGCCGCGCGGTCTCGAACGGAACGATTGCGCCGGGCGAGCTCGTGCCCGCGAAGAAATTCGCGAGCGGATGATAGAGCCCGATCACAGTGAACGGTTTTCCATTCACCGCCACGACCTTCCCGACGCCATCTCCGTTCTCGAACAGTGACGCGGCCATCACCTCGTTCACGATGATGACCTGCTCCGCGTTGTCGTTCTCGCGCTCGGTGAAACTCCGCCCCGGATTAATGTCACCGCCGTCGACCTCGGTCCAACCAGGCGTGTACGCGTCCACGTTCACCGATGCGAGGTCGCGATCGTGGTACTTCACCTCGGCGCCGGTGCCGACGTGCGCAATCACTCCCTTGATCGATGGGAGCTGGGCGATCATGTTCGCCTCCGAGATCGTCAGCGACTTGTGGTGCCGCCACGGACAGCTGTCCGCCGATCCGTCGCAGCCGTTGATGCCGACGGGCCAGCGCGTCACATAGAACGTCGTCGGGCCCGCCGCGGCCATCGACTTCTCGACGCCCGCGTTGATCCCGTGCACGCCTGCCGCCATCGCCGTCACGACGAAGACGCCCACCGCAATGCCGAGGATGGTCAGCCCGGCGCGAACCTTGTTCGTGCGGATGGCGTCGAGCGCGATGAGCACGCCCTCGCCCAACGCGTGCAGCTTGTTGGGAACCGACATCACTCCGACCTGAGTGCGAGGATGGGATCGAGGCGCGACGCGCGACTCGCCGGGTAGATGCCGGCGATGATCCCGACGCCGGCACCCAGCACCACCGATACGATGACCGACCACAACGCGACGCTCGATGGCAGCGGCGTGACCGACTTGATGAGCAGCGAAAGTCCAAAGCCCAGCGCGATTCCGAGGATCGCGCCGAAGACGCTCAGCGTCGCCGACTCGACCAGAAATTGCCACATGATGTCACGGCGCCGGGCGCCGAGTGCCTTGCGTATTCCGATCTCGCGCGTGCGATCTGCGACCGCGACGAGCATGATGTTCATGATCACGATGGCACCCACCACGAGCCCGATCAACGGGAGTACGATGCCGCCGATCACCAGGAACTGCTTGATCGTCTGCCATGCACCGAGTGCGGAGTCCGACGTTTCCATCATGAAGTTGTCGGGATCGGACGGGCGCAAATGGTGCCGCCTCCGCATCACTTCGCGCGTGGACTCCTGCGCGTCCTGGAGGTTGCCGACGTCGCTGCCCTGAACGAGCACGCCATCCAGTCCCATGCGCGCGTGCGTCACGCGGCGAAGATCCGAATGAAAGGGGCCAATCGCCTGGCGGTCGAGCGAGATGCCAAAGGTGCTCCCCTGCTTCTTGAGCACTCCGATCACGCGGAAGGGAAGTCCCTCGAGGCGCAGATCCTTGCCCAGCGGATCGACGTTCGGGAAGTACGTCTCGGCAGTCTCGCTGCCGAGCACGATCACCGGCGCGCCAATCTGCTCTTCCTGTTCCGTGAAGACACGCCCGCGCTCGAGGTCGAGATTCTTGATGAGGAAATAGTCGGCCGAGACTGCCGAAACCCTCGCTTGCGGTCCGCTATTGCGATACGACGACGACGGCGTGGCGTAGCGACTGTCCTGAATCGCCCAATGCGTGCCGGTCGGCAGCGCGGCGCGCACGGCCTCCGCATCCTCGGAAGTGATCTGCGGACGACGCTGCCACTCCCGCCACGTCGCCTCGGTGACGTTCCCGTTCTGGAAGTTCGGGAAGCGGCGCAGCGTGAAGGTGTTGACGCCGAGAAATTTCGCCGCGAAGTCCTCCTCGACGTACTTCGACATCCCGTTCACGATCGAGACGACGGCGATGAGGAACATCACGCCGATGGTTACGCCAAGCAGCGTGAAGAAGCTCTTGAGCTTCTGCACCCTGATCTGTGTGAGGGCGAGGCGGACGGCGTCGAGAAGTGACATCCGTGTTCCTTATGCGCGCGCGCTGTTGAGCGAGGCGAGGAAGGTCTCGCGTGTCTCATCGGACGAGATTCTGCCGTCGCGCAGCACGACGACCCGGCGCGCGTGCTGCGCGATGTCGGGCTCGTGCGTCACCATGATCACCGTCTGTCCTGAAGACGCGAGCTCCTCGAAGACGCGCATGATCTCCTCCGACGTCGTCGAGTCGAGATTTCCCGTTGGCTCGTCGGCGAGGAGGATTGCGGGGCGATTCACCAGCGCGCGCGCGATCGCGACGCGCTGGCGCTGTCCGCCGGAGAGCTCGTTCGGCCGGTGGTCCATGCGATCGCCGAGCTGCACGCGTGTGAGCGCCTCCCGCGCGCGCTCCTTCCGCTCCGCCGAGCTGACGCCGGCGTAAACGAGCGGGAGCTCGACGTTGTGCAGCGCAGATGCGCGGGGCAGCAGATTGAACGTCTGGAAGACGAAGCCGATCTCACGGTTGCGCACGCGCGCGAGCTCGTCGTCCGCCATCCGCGACACGAGCACGCCGTTCAGCCAGTACTCCCCGGCCGAAGGCGTATCCAGACAGCCGATCAGATTCATCAGTGTCGACTTTCCGGAGCCTGATGGACCCATGATCGCGACGTACTCGTTGCGCCGAACCGCGAGCTCCACGCCGCGCAACGCATGGACGACTTCGCCGCCCATGTCGTAGTCGCGCGTGATCCCGCGCGTCACGATCACCCAGTCGGACGATGGCGCAACACCCGGAACGCCCGTCACGACCTTGCGCTCCGCGGTCGTGCTCATCGCGACGTCCTGCTCGACGGGACTCACGCCTTTGCCTCCTTCTTCTTGTCGTCCTTCTTGATCTCCTTCACGGCGGTGCTGTCGTGCAACGTCCGGATCGCCTGGTAGCTGCCGGCGACCACGGTCTCGCCCTCCTGCAGCCCGCTGATCACTTCGAAATACTCCTCGCCGGGGATGCCGACCTTCACGGGACGGAACATCACGTGCGAGTCCTTCCCGACGACGAACACACCCTCGACATCCTTCTGTGCAATGTCCTTCGTCGCCTTCTTCCCGAGCGCCACCGCAGCCGAGTCGCGATTCTCGTTCGCCTGGTGCTCGCGCACGGTCAACGCGATGATCGGGATGCTCAACACTGCCTTTCGCGTATCCCAGACGATCTTCGCGGTCGCGGAGAAGTCGGGGCGGGTGTCGATCGGCGGGTCGATCAGCTGCACGCGCACTTCATAGTCCACCGCCTGGTCCGAAGATCCAGCGGCCGTCGTTCCCGCACTCACCGAGCTGTGCGCGATCTCCGTCACCTTTCCGCGAAAGGTCGTGTCGGGGAAGGCATCGATCAATACCTGCGCAGTGTCGCCCACGTGCAGCCGCGCCACATCCGTCTCGTCGACCTTCACCTTGGTCTCGAGCACAGACATGTCGCTGATCGTCAGCAGCAGCGCCTGGTCCTTGCTGAACGTACCCGGCACCGCTGTTTCGCCCTGCTGCACTGCGAGCTTCGTGATGCGACCGCTCATCGGCGCCTGGATCGTCGTCTTCGCGAGCAGGGAGTTCGAGTTCCGCAGCGCGGCGTTCGTCTGGTCGACATTGTGCTGCGCGGCCTGATAGAGCGCGTTGTTCACATCCATCGTGGTCTTCAGCTGCTCGATTTCCGCGGCGGAGATGAGCGCCGGATTGTCCTTCACGATCTCCGAGGAGCGGCGATAGGAGTTCTGCGACTGCTCGAGATTCGCCTTCGCGCGCGCGAGATCAGCGCGCGCCGACGCGACGCCGGCAGCCTCGCGCTGCACGTCCGCCTGATACGTCGCCGGATCGATCTGCAGGAGGAACTGTCCCTTCGTCACCATGTCGCCCTCCTTCACGGAGAGCTTCACGATGCGCCCGCTCACGTCCGAGGCCACATCGACCTTGGTGTGCGGCTCGACCTGGCCACTCGCGGTGACGTAGGCAACGAGATCGCGCCTCTGCACTTTCTCGAGGCGCACTTCGATCGCCTTGTCGCCGCGCTTGAATGCCGCCAGCACCACCACCCCGGCAACGAGGACAACCACTACTACTGCGGTAATCGCCTTTCCACGTTTGGTCATTCGTTGCTCCGATTATCGCAGAGGACGGCCAACCGCGGATTCCAGCGCGGCGAAGGCCTTATGGAAGTCATAGACAGCATTGATGCGATCGCTTTCGGCCTGCTCGAACTGCGAGCGGGCATCACTGACATCAAGAAACGGCGCGAGCCCAACCCGGTAGCGCTCTTCTGCCAGCCGAAGCGCTTCACGTGCCTGCTGTGCAGTACGCTCCTGCAGTGCTACCTGCTGCGCCTGCGCCTGCAACGTGAGGTAGCTGCTCGTCACGGTGGCCGTCGTCTTCAGCTCCTGCCCGCGAATCGCGTACAGCGCATTGTTGCGCGCGGCGCTCGCCTCTTCCACGCGCTGCTCGCGCTGGAAGTTGTCGAAGATCGGCAGCGACAGCGTCGCCGTGATCTGGAATGGCTGCTTGGTGAAGCCAAAGGGAAACGCGTTGTTCGCCTTTCGAATGGCGGCTTGCTGCGCCGAGCTGAGCGTGCCATCGGGATTCAGCGTTCCGCACGCAGCGGCGTTTCCTCCTAATCCTGCACCAATGCGCACGGAGTCCTGCGAAAGGCAATTCTGGACCCCCGCCGCGGCCTGTCCGAAGAGAAAGCTGGGGTTGGTATAGGAATTCGTGTAACCGCCGAGCCCGGTAGAGACCTGGAGTGTGGGCAGATAGCTGCCGCGCGCCGCCTTCACGCTCAACGCCGATGATTGGTCGCGCGTGCGCGCCGCCTCGAGCGCGGGGTTGTCCGCGCGAGCGAGCGCAAGCACGGAGTCGACCGAGAACGTCGGCGCCTTCACTTCAAAGGTGGTCGTGAGACGCGAGTTCTGCGGCTGTTGAACGCCCATGTGCTGGAAGAGCGTCAGTCGATCGATCGCGACCTGGTTCTTCGCCTTGATCGCCGCAACTTCCTGCGTGCCCAGATTGACCTCGGCCTTCGACACGTCCAGCGAGATCCCCGAGCCCACCGAAAGCTTCGCCTTGGCCAGCTGCAGCGCCGTCTGCGCATTCGCGATCAGCGAGTCCTCGAGCTGCGCCTTCGCCTGGTCGCCGAGCACGGTGAAGTAGTCCTGGGCGATCTGGGAGCGCGTGACGGAGCTCGAATTGACGACATCGGCGTCGGCCGCGCGCACATTCGCCTGTTCGATCTTCGGATTCAGAAAGGTGCTCGTGGCGATGTTGTAGGTCAGCCCAATGAAGTAGGAAGACTGCTCCGAGTTCGACCCGTTGCCGAAGGCGAAGCCGTTGCTGGCCAGCGTGTTTCCCTGCGCGAGGTAGAGCCCCTGGAGCTGGGCATCGGCGCGAGGGAGCAGGGCACCGTATGCGGAGCGCCGCTTGGCGACGGCGGTGCGTCGCGCCTCGACGATCTGAAGGTGGTCGGGGTTGTTCTTCTGCGCGATCGTCATCGCCTGATCGAGCGACAGCTGGGGCCCCCCGGTGGTGTCCACCACGTGGGCGCGGATGGTGTCGGCTGCTTGGGGGCTTACCGTATCAGCCGTCTGGGCGCGGGCGTTCGAGAATGGCAGTAGTACAGCCACGACGCCGATGGCGACCGTGACGGCTGGCAAGCACCGCATCGTTTCCCGTCCTCGAGTTCGAAGTCACGTCCAATACGGCGTGGACTGCTACGAGGTTTCAGGAGGCGGGTGCGCGCACTCGGCGTGGGGTCAAGCCGGAGCGCGAAGGGTCGCGGCTAGTGCGGGAGCTCGTCGCGGGTGGCGGTGATGTGGGTCGCGTCCAGCTGCACCTTGAGGATGCGCCCCTGCGGGTCCGCCCAGACCTGGCGGGTAGCGCCCGAGGGCTCCTGTACCGTGTAGTGGCGGGCCTCGACCGAATTGGTACCGACGCGCACCTGCTCGTTGGCGCCCGTCTGGATGCGCATGGTCTCCTGCGTGTTGCGGCGCGGGATCACGACGGGGATCGTCGCCGAGCCGCCGCGAGCGCGCTGCACGAGGAAGTAGTACTGATGGAAGATGTCGTCGTCCAGGATGAGCGCACCGTCGGAGACGATATACTCCTTCGACGACTCGCCCTTCGCGTTCTTGAGCTGCGCGCTGAAGCGCCCGCCGCCGATGCGTCCGCGCAGCCGCTCGACGTCCGTGCCGGTGCGCACTTCCACCTGGTACGCGAGCGGCGAGAACGACGTGTCCGTCCGCAGCGCGGGCGCGATGTGCTCGGTGTCGAAGGTCACGGTCGCGTTGGCGACGACGACGTCTCCGCCCGGACCTTTCGTGCGACGGATGGTGAACGACTCCTGTCCGATGCGGTCGCTGGGCTTCGTGCCGCCTCGCGTGATCGTGAAGGTGCCCTCGTCCACGGTCGTGACCTGGGCGACGGCAACGCTCGAGACCGCGAGCGAAAGTGCGAGGGCATAAGAGAGAGTGCGCATGTCAGGAATATGATACACCCGGCGCAAGGAAGTGTTCATGTATCGAGAGCGGGAGAAAGGAAGATCCGCTCGCTCACACGCTGCCGAATCCGCTCGTACATCGCCTTGCCCTTCTCGGCGGTGGCGAGCGAGGGGCGGCCGATCGATCCCGCGCTCTCCTTCGGGACGCGCAAATATCCGCGCCGGTAACGACGCAGCTGCTCGCGGCTCATCATGTAGTCCTGCGCCCATTCCATGCGCACGAGCTCGGGCGCGAGGTAGAGCATGATCGAGGTGTCGGCCTCGCCACCGTGCATGTGCTCCGACTGTCCCTCGAGGAGATCGGTGAGGGAGATCGCATAGAGATCGACCACGCGCACGCGCGCCTCGCGCGTGATGACGGTCGACAGCGCATCCTGATGCGGATCGTGATCATGCGCCGTGATCAGGATAAATTCCCGGAAGCCGCAGTTCTCCCACGAGGCGAGGATGTCGTTGAGGAGGCGGTGCAGCGTCTTGCGCCGCATCGACGAATTGCCGACTGCCTCGCGCGCGGACTCGACGTTCACGCCATATTCGATGGTGGGCGCGCGCAGCACGCCGTAGGTCGCCGAGAGATCGTCGCAGAGCTTCTCTGCGATGATGGTGGCGACGCCGAGGGGGAGGTGGGGGCCGTGCTGCTCGCAGGTGCCCACCGGTATGATGAGTCGCGGATCGCGGGCGATGATCTCGGCCACTGCGCCGGGAGCGGTGTATTTGAGCAGCCGCGCTTCGGTTGGAGGCGCATGGAGGGGAACCGTCATCTCGGACCAGAATGAAGTGGACGTGACGCCGCGAGCGGCGCCCGGCACCGGTGTCACGACACGTCTCTGGACGCTCGTCGCGGGCGTGACACTCGTGGCGGGGAGCTGGTGGTTGCGCACCCCGAGCGTAGGCTACCTCGCTTTCACGATCGCCGCCACGGTGGCGACGATCGGAATTGCGATCGGGCAGCCGCGCGGCGCGCGCCGGTGGGCGCTTGCCGCCGCCGCCGCGCTGGCCGGTTTCTGCGCGGTCGCGTTCGTGTCACAGCGCGATCTCACGCGCATCGACACCGACTGGCCGGCGTACCGGGCGCTCGTGGTCGAGCGCGGCGGGCGCGAGCTGAAGCGCGAGATCACAGCGTCGATGCAGGCGCTGCACGAGGAGGCGACGCACGCCCTCGGCGCGCCGGCCGATGCGCAGTCGGCGTTCGAGGCGCTCGACAAGCTGACGTCGGGCACTCCCGAACGCGGCGTCGTGCTGTACGAGAACGGGGCGCCGTTCGCGTGGGGCGGGAAGCTCGTCGTTCCGCCGGATTCGATCGACCGCGCGGCGGGCGCACTGCACACGCCATTCTATACGGTGCTCTACGATGTGGAATCGCGCGGCGCACGGCGCGCGGTGGCGATGGCGGTGGCGTACGCCGAGCCGCCGGCGGACCAGCTCGTGTCGGCGATCGGCAATCGCGTCGCGCGCGAGCAGGGGCTCCACGCCTTCGACGTGACGCCGAGCAGCGCGGGGGTCGGCGAAGGATCGTTCGTACTCACGGAGGGGAGCGATACGCTGCTCGTCGCGCATGCCGTGGCCCCGGGCGAGGAGGAGGCGCGTCTGAGCGCGCTCGTGCGCGTGCGACTCACGGGCGTGCTGCTGCTCGTGCTCGCCTTCGCGTGCGTCCTCGTGGTGTCGTGGAGGCGGCAGCGATCACTGATGTGGCGGCTCTTTCCGATCGCCGTCGCGCTCGCAATGCTTGCGCTGGTGCCGCTCAACGCGTTCTCGGGGAGCGGGGTGCCCTTCGACCCGACGGTCTACTACTCGCAGGTTGGCGGGCCGTTCACCGCGTCGGTCGGCGCGCTGGGGGCGACGGCGGTCATCGCGTTGCTGTCGCTGCTGCTGCTGCTGCGCCGCGGGTTGCGCCTGCCAAGGCGCTGGATGGCGGTGCCGATCGCGCTGGCGATCTTCGCGATTTCGCCGGCGCTTCTGCGCACGCTCGGAGGCGGCGTCTCGCCGCCGCTGGGCGGTGTGGCCGTGGAGCTGTGGCTCGGATGGGAGATCGCGCTCTTCCTCGCGACTGCGACGCTGTTCATCGCTCTCGCGGCGATCGGCAGCGAGGGGCTTGGCGTGCGGCGCGGACTTCCGCCGTGGGTTGCGCCGCTGCTGGCGACCATCGTCGCGACGATGGCGCCGCTGGCGCTGCACACGCCAGGGGTGTTCCCGACGTGGTACCGCGTGGTGTGGACCGCCGTGATCGCGACGCTCGCGCTCACGCGATCGCATCGGCGTGTGGTGCTCGTTGCGGGCGCCGTGGCGGCAATGGTCGCGACGACGTTGACGTGGGGCGCAAGCGTGCGCGGGCGCGCGACGTTGGCCGATCGCGATGTCGGCGGGCTCGCAACGGTCGACCCGGACATCGTGAGCGTGCTGCATCGGCTCGGTAGCGATCTGCACGCGGCGCCGGTCGCGCGCACGGAAGCCGAGCTCGCGAAGCGCTACATGCGCTCGGATCTCGTCGGGAGCGGATATCCGGTGGACCTCATGAGTTGGGGACCCGAGGGATTGCCGACAGCGGAGGTGACGCTCGACCAGTTGACGCCACCGGTGCGCAGCGTTGGCGAAGTGGCGGCGGACGCGCGCGCGAGTGGCGCGATGCAGCTGCGGTCGGTGCTCGGAGTGCCGGGGATGTTCGTAGTGCTCGCGGTGCCGCATCCCGACAGCTCGGTAACGACGGTGGTCGTTGCTCCGCGTACCAGGCTCATCGCGACGGATCCATTCGCGCCGCTGCTCGGCCTCGAGGACCGCGAGACGGGGGAGCCGCCGTACAGCGTGGTGCTCGTGGAGGCGCGTGCGGGGGACAACCTCCCGGTGCGCGGGACGCGTTGGTATCGCGACGAGAACGAGATGCACGGCGACCGCGTCGTGCTGACGTCGCGCGGTCCGATGCGCGCGCACATCGAGATCGAGTTGCGCTCGCTCGGCATTCTGCTGCAGCGGGGCGCGCTCGCGGTGATGCTCGACCTCGTGCTGCTCTTTGCGCTCTGGATGTTTGCGGCGCTCCCCGATGGGCGAGTGCTGCGCCGGCTGCGCGTGCAGCTGCGGCGATGGGGGACGAGCTATCGGTCGCGGCTGACCGTCGTGCTCTTCGCCTTCTTCGTGATCCCCGCGCTGATCTTCGCGGTGTGGAGCTACGAGCGGCTGCGCACCGAAGACCGGCAGTCTCGCGATCTCGTTTTGCGCGAGGCACTGCGTGGTATCTCGATGGACGAGGAGGCGCGGCGCGGCGCATCGCTCGTCGGGCACACAGACATCCCGCTTCTACTCTACCGCAATGGGGAGCTCGGCGGCGCGAGCCAGCCGCTGTTCGACGCGCTCGCGCCGATGGGCGCGTTTCTCCCGCCGTCGGCGTACGCGAGTCTTGCTGCGGGGCGCGAGGTGTACGCGAGTTTGATGGAGGAGGTAAACTCGGGGCCTGCGCTCTTCGGCTTTCGCGTTTCGATGAGCGGGAGCGGGCAGACGTACGTCATCGGCGCCCCCGCGCGTGGAACGGAGGCACTGCTCGACCAGCGCCGTCGCGATCTGGCCGTGCTCGTCGCCTGCGCGACAGTGCTCGGCGCGCTCGCGGCGCTGGCGCTGAGCCGGATCGCCTCGCGCTCGCTCGCGGAGCCGATTGGCGCGTTGCGCATCGCCGCGCTCGCGATCGCGCGCGGGGACCGCGAGCCACCGCTGGCGTCGCGCGCACCGGATGAGTTCCAACCGGTCTTCTCCGCATTCCGACGCATGGCGGCGGATCTCGGCGAGAGCCGCGCCGCGCTCGAATCTGCGCAGCGGCGTACTGCAGCGACACTGCGGAACGTCGCGAGCGGCGTGGTCGCGCTCGATGCGGACGACGTCATCACGCTCGCAAATCCGCGCGCGGAGGCGATGCTCGATCGCGCGCTGCCGCCGGGGGTAACGGCGGACCACCTCGGCGACGAGACTGCGCGGCGGCTGCGCGCGTTCGCCGAGGGGGAGATGGAGGAGGAGGAGTTCGAGCTGACGATGCATGGAAGAACGCTGCAGGCGCGGTTGACGCGGCTCTCGAGTGGGAGGGGAGGCTCCGTGCTCACGCTCGACGACATCACCGAGCTCGCGCGCGCACAGCGCGTGCTCGCGTGGGGCGAGATGGCGCGGCAGGTGGCGCACGAGATCAAGAACCCGCTCACGCCGATCCGGCTTGGGGTGCAGCATCTCAAGCGCGCGCACGCAGACAAGCGCGCGGACTTCGACACGATCCTCGAGACCAATGCGGAGCGCATCCTCGCGGAGATCGACAGGCTGGATGAGATCGCGCGCGGATTCAGCCGATACGGAATGGGACCGTCGGAGCTGCAGACGGCGGCGCC
>JBDSHG010000080.1:0-21774 GCA_039918615.1 Gemmatimonadaceae bacterium
GCATGACGCCGAGCCCTCGCTTGTGGCATTCCTCGAACACCTCGACCTCGTCACCGGTCGGGAGGTAGTACGGCGCCTCATCCCCCGACGGGCGGAGGCCTTCGAACGGAGTGCTTGAACGCATCGCGGTTCGCTGCGCACTCAACCGGCGAGCACCATCGTCGTGACTTCGCCGTTATTTCGCAAGTAGGACTTTCACCGACCAACCGCCACAGGGTACGTCCGATATCGCTCGAAACGGGCCCGATGTGGATCGGTGACAACCTGATTCTCGCTCGAAGGCGTGACCCGGATCGAGGTCACGCGACCGCGTGCTCATCACGGAGCTCGATGTCGGAGTGAAGCGTGTGCTGGGATGGTAAGGAGCGATGGCCGGGCGGTCGTTGTGTCTCGCATGGCGGCGACTCAGCCAATCGCGAATCGAGCGTCTCATCTCCATCGACTCCGGATCGCTCGGACTCTGATCCGAACTGCTTGCCTACACCAGCGCCGCTGCGCTCCACGGATATTCGTGCTCGAACGCGCGATCGAAGTTGTACACGCCGATGAAGTCCGCGCGGTTGTCCGTCGGCTGGCTGATGAGATAGCCCAGATCGACGAGGACGAAGACGATGTCGCCGATGTCCGACGTCGCGCGCACGCCCCAGTGCTCGAGCACCACCTGCGCCATCACGCCGTACATCTGCAGCGCGAGATCGCGCACCGAGAACGCGAGCTCGCGGCCCGTGATGTGGCGCCGCTCCGTGAGATGCGTCTGCGAGTACTCGAGCGCCTTCAGCACGAAGAGATACGCGTCTTCCTCGAAGCGCGTTTCCTTCGTGCGAATGCGATCCATGATGCCGTCTCGAAAACGCTCCAGGAGCAACTGCAGATCCTCGGATGAAGGCCTGGCCGGGAGCAGCGTGCTCCCGGCTTCAGCCACAAGATGGGAAAGCCACCATCGTATTACAACCGTCCCGCTGCCGTCTCCGCAACCGTGTACAACGGAAATGCGTTGGTCATCTCCTTCACTTCCTGCTTGATCTTCGCGAGCGACGACGCATCCTCGGCAGCGGCGAGCGCGCGATCGATGAACTTCGCGATGCGCGCCATCTCCTCTTCCTTCATCCCGCGCGTCGTGACCGCAGGTGTGCCGAGTCGCACACCGCTCGTGACGAAGGGCGACTGCGTCTCCTTCGGCACCGTGTTCTTGTTCACCGTAATCCCCGCCTCGCCCAGCACCTTCTCGGCCACCTTCCCCGTCACTCCCTTGCTGCGGAGATCGACGAGCATCAGATGATTGTCGGTTCCCCCGGACACAATCTGAAATCCGAGACCGGTGAGGGCCCTGGAGAGGGCCTGAGCGTTCTTGATGATCTGTCCGCAGTACGTTTTGAAGTCGGGCTGAAGCGCCTCGCGGAAGGCGACGGCCTTCGCGGCGATCACGTGCATGAGCGGTCCGCCCTGCGTCCCCGGGAAGACGGCCTTGTCGACGGCCTTCGCATGCTCCGCCTTGCAGAGGATCATCCCTCCGCGCGGCCCGCGCAGCGTCTTGTGCGTGGTCGTGGTGACGACGTCGGCGAGGGGAACGGGCGACGGATGGAAGCCCGTGGCGACGAGTCCCGCGAAGTGCGCCATGTCGACCATGAACAGCGCGCCGATCTCCTTCGCAACCTCGGCGAACGGCGCGAAGTCGATGATGCGCGCGTACGCGCTCGCACCCGCGATGAGCAGCTTCGGGCGCTCCCTGCGCGCAATCTCCTGCATCTCGCCGTAGTCGATGAGCCCATCGTCGTTCACGCCGTAGTGCGACGCGTTGTAGAGGAGCCCCGAGAAGTTCACCGGCGACCCGTGCGTCAGATGTCCACCCTGCGAGAGATCGAGACCGAGGATCTTGTCGCCCGGCTTGAGAAACGCGAGCATCACTGCGGCATTCGCCTGCGCGCCGGAGTGCGGCTGCACGTTCGCGTGATCGGCGCCGAAGAGCTCCTTCGCGCGCGCGATCGCGAGATTCTCCGCGATGTCGACGACTTCGCAGCCACCGTAGTAGCGCTTCCCCGGAAGCCCTTCCGCGTACTTGTTGGTGAGCGGCGAGCCCATCGCCTCCATCACCGCGGGTGACACGAAGTTCTCGCTGGCGATGAGCTCGAGCCCTTCGCCCTGCCGCAGAATTTCGTCTTCGATGACGTTCGCGATCTCCGGATCGGCTTCACGGAGCTTTGCGCCGGGTGGCCGGCATTCCCAATCGGTCCAGAGCATCGGAGTACCGCTTGTTGAGGTTTGCAGGAGGGCTCGATAGATCGTCTGCCGAGCCCCTCGGGAAGCTAGGAAGTCCGCATCGCGAACGCCACGCTAATTCAGCGGTTTGGCCACTGCGGCCACGTTTTCACGAGCGAACCGACCGCTTTTACTCTCCGTTCGGCTAGGCGATCGGCTGCCTCGTAGGTCGGGATGCTGTCGCTCTTCGCAATTTCGAAGACGCCGAGAATCGTGTGATAGATCTCGTCGGCTTTGCGAAGGGCGCGATGCGAATCCCATCCCGCGAGCTCGGAGTACACGTTGATGACGCCGCCCGCGTTCGCGACGTAGTCCGGCGCGTAGAGGATGTCGCGCTTCTCGAGCGCATCGCCATGCCGCGGCTCGAGTAGCTGATTGTTCGCGGCGCCCGCGACGATCTCCACCTTGAGCTGCGGAATCGTATTGTCGTTGATGATCGCGCCGAGCGCGCACGGGGCGAAGATGTCCGCCTTCACGCCGTAGATTTCGCCCGGCTCGACTGCCTTCGCGCCGAGCTCCTCGACCACGGCGCGCACGCGCTCCGCATCGATGTCGGTGACGATGAGCTTCGCACCCGCCTCGGACAGCTCGCGCGCGAGATAGAATCCCACGTGCCCTAATCCCTGAATCGCGACGGTCTTCCCTTCGAGCGAGTCCGAGCCCCAGCGATAGTGCGCCGACGCCTGGATCGCGCGAAAGACACCGTGCGCAGTCACGGGCGACGGATCGCCCGACTTCCCCGCGAGGCCGGCAACGTAGTCCGTCTCCATGTGCACGAGATCCATGTCGCTCGTGCTCGTGCCGACGTCCTCTGCGGTGACGTAGCGCCCGCCGAGACTCTCGACGAAACGCCCGTGCGCGCGGAAGATCATCTCGCGATTCGTCGTGCGATTGTCGCCGATGATCACCGACTTGCCTCCGCCGAGATTCAGTCCGGCGACGGCGTTCTTGTAGGTCATCCCGCGCGCGAGGCGCAGGGCGTCGATGATCGCCTCTTCGTCGTTCGCGTAGCTCCAGAAGCGCGTGCCGCCGAGTGCGGGGCCGAGCGTGGTGGAGTGCACCGCGATGATGCCGCGATAGCTCGCCGAAGGATCGCTGCAGAGGACGAGTTGCTCGTGCCCCATCTCCGCGAGCCGGTCGAAGAGGCCGCTGGACGATGAGGACGTGGCGCTGGTGAACGAAGCGGTGGCGGTCATGTATGTATTGAGTAGACGAGGTTCCGATGCATCAGGGACTGCGTGAGTACAGCTCGCGCGCGATCACGATCCGTTGAATCTCCGACGTTCCTTCGTAGATCTCGGTCACTTTCGCATCGCGGAAGAGCCGCTCGACGGGATATTCCTTTACATAGCCATACCCGCCGAAGATCTGGATGGCCTGCGTCGTCACCCACATCGCCGTCTCGCTCGCGAACAGCTTGCTCATGCTGCTGTACTGCGTGATCTGCTCTCCGCGGTCCTTCGCGGCCGCGGCCTGATAGAGCAACGCCCGGGCCGCGGCGATCCGCGTGGCCATGTCCGCGAGCTTGAACTGTATCGCCTCGAATTCCTTGATCGGCTTGCCGAACTGGCGGCGCTCACCGGCATAAATCGTTGCATGTTCGAGCGCGCAGCGGGCGATCCCGATGGCCTGTGCGGCAATGCCGAGACGCCCGTTGTCGAGCGACTGCATCGCCATCGTGAAGCCGGCGCCCTCGCGGCCGAGCAGGTTGCCGGCCGGCACGCGGAGATCACTGAGCTCGAGCTGCACCGTCGGCGACGCGCGCAGCCCCATCTTGTCTTCCTTCTTTCCGACCTTGAAGCCCGCGAGATCAGGGGTGACGATGAACGCGCTGATGCCGCGTGCGCCGCGACGCTCGCTCGGACCATCGGTGCGCGCCATGACGATGATGACGTCGGCCTCGCTCCCGCTCGTCACCCACGCCTTCGTGCCGTTGAGCACCCACGAATCGCCATCGCGCAGGGCCTGCGTGGTGAGCGATGCAGCATCGGAGCCCGCCTCCGGCTCGGAGAGCGCGAAGGCGCCGAGCAGCTCGCCGCGCGCCATTGGCGCGAGGAAGCGCGTCTTCTGCTCGGGCGTTCCCCATCGCAGCAGCATCTGCGTCGGCAGCGAGTTGTGCACGCTCATCGCGACGGCGATCGACGCGTCCGCGGCAGCAATCTCCTCGAGCGCGACGACGTACGTGGTCGTCGGAAGCGCGAGCCCATCGAACTCCTCGGGGATCATCATCCCGAGAAAGCCGAGCGCGCCCATCTTCGTGATGACGGACCGATCGAAGTACGAGTCGCGATCCCACGCCACCGTGTGCGGTGTGATCTCCGCCTCGGCGAACTCACGCGCCGTGCGCTGGATCTCGCGCTGCTCTTCGTTGAGCGGAATCAGTGCCCAGGACATGTCGCTCCGGCTGCATCAGGAATATTCGTAGAACCCCCGGCCTGATTTTCTTCCGAGCCATCCCGCCGCGACGTATTTGCGGAGGAGCGGGCACGGACGGTACTTCGGATCGCCGAGGCCATCCTGGAGCACCTCGAGTATCGCCACGCATGTGTCGAGCCCAATGAGATCCGCCAGCGCGAGCGGCCCCATTGGGTGGTTCATCCCGAGCTTCATCACGGTATCGATCGATTCGGCGCTGCCGACACCTTCCATGAGGCAGTAGATCGCCTCATTGATCATCGGCATGAGCACGCGATTCGACACGAATCCAGGGTAGTCGTTCACCTCGACGGGAGTCTTCCCGAGCGCGCGCGCGAGAGCAAAGACGCGCTCCGTCGTCTCGTTCGAGGTCGCCAGACCGCGAATCACCTCGACGAGCTGCATCACCGGCACCGGATTCATGAAGTGCATCCCGATCACCTGCGCGGGGCGCTTCGTGCATGCGCCGAGCTCCGTGATGGAGATCGAGCTCGTGTTCGACGCGAGGATCGCGGATGGATTCGCGATCTGATCGAGATCGGTGAAGAGCTTGAACTTGAGCTCCGCCTTCTCCGTCGCAGCCTCGACGATGAGTGTGGCGTCGGCGGCACTCTGCAAGCTCTCGTTCGTCGCGATGCGCGCGAGCGCGGCGTCCCGCGCGGCCGCGTCGAGGATCTTCTTCTCGACCTGGCGCCCGAGATTCTTCTCGATGGTCGCGCGCGCGCGATCGAGCGCCGCACGCGAGACGTCGATCATCATCACATCGAAGCCGGCGACGGCGAAGACGTGCGCGATGCCGTTCCCCATCTGTCCCGATCCCACGACGGCGATCTTCTCGCTCATGCTGCGGCCTCGCTGCGCGCGATTCTCCGACGCCATTGGACAAGCGCCGCGATGCCGACCGACATCCCCGCGATTGCCGCCGCACCGCCCTCCGGTCCCCACGCGCCTCCCGACAGCCACGCCGGCCCCGCGGCATCCATGCGATACGATGAATACGGAAAGTGGATGCCGCTCACTGCCGAGTGCAGCAGCTCGGCCATCGACCAGTTCCATGCGAAGTGCGCCATCCACGCGGCGTACAGCGAGCGCGTCGCGATGAGGATGGCGGCGAGAAAGACGCCGGCGAAGATGACGACGCACACCGACTGCGGAGTCGCACCGGGGTTCGCCATGTGCAGCAGTCCGAAGCCGATGCTCGTCACCGCGAGCGCGCCGGCTGCGCCGATCCCATCGCGCAGCGCCGCGAAGAGATAGCCGCGCGAGATCATCTCCTCGCTCAGCGACTGTGGAAGGAACAGCACCACACCGCTGCCGGCGAGGACGAGCCAGCTGTGGCGCCCCTCGAGTCCGGTCACGAGGGTGAGATCGTGTGCGAGCAGCAAGCCGCCCGATGGGATCAGTATGCAGAGCGCGCCCAGCGCCAGTCCGATCACGATGACGCGAGGAGTAAACTGCTCGCGTCCGAGCCCGACGTACGACCAGGGGGCGTGATCGACCCAGCGCAGCATGATATAGTGCGAGAGCCACGCAGCGAGGAGCAGGAGACCATAACTCAGCAACTCCTGCGCGACGTAGTTCGCGGGCCGCACGAAACGCGAGAGATAGCCGAACGCCGCCGAGAAAATCGCAACGAGACCCAGAAAGAGGAGCACGCGCCAGCCCGCGCGTACCCTGCCATCCGCGCCGAAGAAAATCCCGTGAACGGTCAACCGACCGAGTGTGGTGCGCGCGTCTGCGCGATGAGCGCGGCCACCGCGACCTTGCAGAGATCGGCGACGATGAACGGCACCGTCCCCATCGCGGCCGCGCGCTCCAGACTGCCGGTGATCAGCTCGAGCTGCGCGACGCCACCGAGGTAGAGTGTCGCGATGCCGAGAAAGGCGCCGAGCAGTCGTCCGCCGAATACCGGAAGGCGACGCGCGACGAGCCCTGCCACCGCCGCCGCAGCGGGCGCGGCAAGGAGATAGCCGCCCGTCGGACCGATGAGCCGGAGAAAGCCCGGGGCGCCGATCGGCGAGAAGACGGGCGCGCCGAGCGCACCCGCGAGCAGATAGAGCACCATGCTCGCCGCACCAGCGACGGGGCCAAGCATCATTCCCGCGAGCACGACCGCGAGCGGCTGCAGCGTGAACGGAACCGGCGTGCCCGGAATCGGAATCGCGATCTGCGCTGCGACCGCCATGGTAGCGGCGAAGCCGATCACGCCGATGATGGAGAGCTGCCGGTCTCGCGCGACGACGGAGGTCATACTCGTCATGACATTCTCTCCACGCTCAATGCGACAGCGTTTCCGCCGCCAAGACATAGTGTCGCGAGCCCCGTGTGGGCATCGCGGTCCCGCATGGCATACAACAAGGTCGTGAGCACGCGCGCGCCGCTCGCGCCGATCGGATGGCCGAGCGCGATCGCGCCGCCATTCACGTTCACGCGAGCCCAGTCCCAGCCGAGCGCGGCGCCATCCGCGAGCGCCTGCGACGCGAAGGCCTCGTTCGCCTCGATGAGATCGTAGTCGCCGATCTTCGTCTTCATCTGCGCCATGAGATTCTGCACGGCGATGATGGGCGCGAAGAACAGATCGCGCGGCTCGCCACCGCCCGTCGCGTACCCCGTGATCTTCGCGAGTGGCTTCAGCCCGTGCGCGTTCGCGAAGCCGAGGCTCGTGATCACCACCGCCGCGCCGCCATCGTTGAGCCCGGGCGCGTTCCCCGCGGTCACCGTCAGCTCGGCCGGCGTCATGTCCTTCGGCGCATCCTTCGGAAACGCGGGGCGCAGCTTCGCAAGCGCTTCCAGCGATGTGTCGCGCCGCGGCGACTCATCAGTGGAGATCACGGTCGGTCCCTTTTTTCCCGGAATCTCGACGGGCGCGATCTCGTCCGTGAAGCGCCCCTCATCCATCGCTGCGATCGCCTTGCGATGCGAGTCGAGCGCGAACTGGTCCTGCTGCGCGCGCGTGATCCCCGCCTTCTTCGCGGTGTACTCCGCGTGGCCGCCCATGTGCACGTCGCAGAACGAGCACCAGAGCCCGTCCCTGATGAGACCATCGACCAGCGTTTGGTCGCCGAACTTCACGCCGTTGCGCAGTCCGTATGCGTAAAAAACCGCGTTCGACATCGACTCCTGACCGCCCGCGACCACCGCGCTCACGTCGCCCGCGCGAATCGCCTGCGCCGCGAGCATCACGGCCTTGAGCCCCGATCCGCAAACCATGTTGACGGTGAGCGCCGGCACGGTGCCCGGAATCCCCGCCGCGATTGCCGCCTGGCGGCCGGGCGCCTGCCCGACCCCGCCCTGCAGCACATTCCCCATGATCACGTCTTCGATCGCGCCGACGTCGATCCCTGCACGCGCGATCGCCGCGCGGATCGCCGCCGCGCCGAGCTCGGGTGCGCGCAGCGGCGCGAGCCCACCAAGGAAGCGGCCGACGGGGGTGCGAGCAGCCGAAACGATTACCGGAGTGCGGTCCGAGCCTTCCATTCAGTGATCCGCGAGCGGGTGAGGCGCGCCGGCGTGTGCCGGCCGCCCCGAAAACTATACCCCGTTCTCCGGCGGTTGTAGTGCGCCGGCCGGTTGCAGTGCGCGCGTCGCGATCTCGGCCGTCAACCGCTCGACGAGCGCATCCACCGAAATGATCTCCTGCTTCTTCTCGGATCCGCGAAAGCGCAGCGCCACCATCCCCGCATCCGCCTCTCGCTTCCCGATGATCGCCATGTACGGCACCTTCATCTTCGACGCCGCCTTGATGCGCTCGCGGTAGTCCTCGCGATTCTCCGCATCGTAGCCCACGCGAATCCCCGCCGCCTCCAGCCTCCGCGCGAGCGCCCCCGCCGCCTCGGCGACATCCGGCGTGATCGGGATGACCGAGATCTGCTCAGGCGCGAGCCAGAGCGGAAATGCGCCCGCATAATGCTCGATCAACCCACCAACGAAGCGCTCCATCGAGCCGACGAGCACGCGATGCAGCATCACCGGGCGATGCGTCGCGTTGTCCGCGCCGATGTACTCGAGCTTGAAGCGCTCGGGGAGATTGAAGTCGAGCTGCACCGTCGGTCCCTGCCACTTCCGGCCGATCGCATCGATGAGCTTGAAGTCGAGCTTCGGTCCGTAGAACGCGCCGCCACCCTCATCGATCGTGAACGCCTGCCCTCGCGCGGTGAGCACATCGGAGAGCGTCTTGACGGCGCGATCCCACACCTCGGGGGTGCCGAGCGCATTCTCGGGGCGAGTCGCCAGCTCGATGGTGTACGGATAGCCGAAGACCGAGAGCATCTCGTGCACGAGATCCAGGAGGCGCACGATCTCCGACGGCACCTGTGCCGGCGTACAGAAGACGTGTGCATCATCCTGCGTGAAGCCGCGCACGCGCAGCATCCCGTGCAGCACCCCACTCCGCTCGTATCGATACACCGTTCCGAACTCGGCGAAGCGCAGCGGCAGGTCGCGGTACGAGCGCTGGTGCGACTGGTAGATGCAGATGTGCCCCGGGCAGTTCATCGGCTTGGGGCGATAGTTCTGCCCATCCACGTCGATGGGCCCGAACATGTTCTCCGCGAACGTCTGCAGATGTCCCGAGATCTCGAACAGCTTTTCGTTCACGATGTGGGGCGTGTAGACGATGTCGTAGCCGTGACGGAGGATGAGCTCGCGTTCGAAGTCCTCGATCATGCGGCGCACGACGCCGCCGCGCGGATGCCAGAGGATCAGCCCCGCGCCGACGCGCGCGTCAGTGGAGTAGAGATCGAGCTCGCGGCCGAGGGTGCGATGATCGCGGCGCTTGGCCTCCTCGATACGATGGAGGTAGGCGGCGAGATCGTCCTTGTTCCACCACGCGGTGCCGTAGATGCGCTGCAGCATCTGGCGGTGCTCATCGCCGCGCCAGTACGCGCCCGCGGTGTGCAGCAGCTTGAAGTGCTTGATGCGCGACGTGTCGGGGACGTGCGGGCCGCGGCAGAGATCGATGAACGGGCCATCGGTGTACGTCGAGATCACCTCGTCCTCGCCGAGCTCGGAGAGGCGCTCGAGCTTGAGCGGATCGTCCACGAACTTTGCCTCGGCGCCCTTGCGATCGACCTCCTCGCGCACGAACGCGAACTTCTCGTTCGCGGCGCGACGCATCTCTTCCTCGAGCTTCGTCAGATCTTCCGGCGTGAACGGCTCGGCGACCTCGAAGTCGTAGTAGAAGCCATCCTCGATCGACGGACCGAATCCGATCGCGGCCTTCGGGTGCAACCGTCGCACGGCCGTCGCAAGGAGATGCGCGGCCGAGTGGCGAAGCACATCGAGGGAGCGCTCATCCTTGTCGGTGAGCACCTTGAACGAGCCGCTCTCGCGCAACGGCGTGACGAGATCCTGCACCGCGCCGTTCAGCTCGACGGCGACGGCGGCGCGCAGGAGCCCCGCGCCGATCGAGGCAACGACGTCGCGCGGCAGCGTACCGTACGCGACGGTGCGTGCCGAGCCATCGGGGAGGGTGAGCGTGAGCTCGTCGGAAGGTCGGTCGATCATCGTGTGTCTGGGTCCTGCGATGGTGGATCCCGGAGCGTTTTCGGGCGTCGAGAGCGGCGCTGCATGGCCTTCTTCTTGCACCCGCACACGGCTCGACTGCTGCCAAGTTATCCTTACGTTCGTACCTCCGCCACAGGGCTGGCTATGAAGCGGATTCGCTTACACGACGACGAACCATCGATTGGCAGCATCGCTGCCGGCGTCACGCTTGGTGCGCTCGCGGGATTTGTCGTCGGCATCGTCGTCGCTCAGAGAGTCGGCGGCTTCGCCGGATTGTCCTCGAGCATTCGGGAACGATTCGACACGCTCATGCATCGCGGCGATGGCGCGGAGACGCACGCTGACGTGGACTTCGAAGGCGACGAATCGGATGAGTATGACGATGAGGCCGATGAGGACGACGATGAGTTCGACGCAGGGACGGCGGGCGACTCCGCACTCGAAGAGGGCGTGCTGCGCGCCTTCCGACGCGACGCGGTGCTGAGCGAGCGCGCGATCGACATCGGCGCGATCGGCGAAGGGATCATCGAGCTCTCCGGATGGGTGGAGACGCACGACGAGTCCGAGCATGCGATGGCGGTCACTCGCACGGTGCCGGGCATCGTGACGGTGGTGAGCCGGCTGTTCATCGGCGTCGAGGAGCAGGACGTGACGGATCTCGATGAAGACGAGCTGGACGAGGGCGCGCCGATCCCCGGCGGTGTGTGGGAAGGACAGCGCGTGGGCACGGGACGTCGCCGCCAGGGAAATTCAGGCGAGCTCGATCGGCATGCCGACCCGAAGCCCGTGCTCGAGGGGAAGTGGCTCGACGAGGATCACGCGCTCGACGAGGCCGCGGGGCCGATCGAGGGGATCGCCGAGCGCTGGCGTGGACGCAAGGGGAAAAGCGCGGACAAGCCTGCGAACACGAATGGCGACGATTCCGGAGTGCCGTCGCCGAGCTGATGTCGCGCTGATCGTGCATCGAGCAACGCAGTCGAACGGGCCGCCAACGCGGCCCGTTCGTCATCCGGTTAGTTTTTTCGCATGACTGAACCGCTCGCGCCGCAATTCGACTTCGCCTCGGTCGAACGGGAGATTTACGCGCGCTGGATGCACGCCGATCTCTTCACCGCACGCGCGGAGAATTCCGTGCGCACCGGCGGCCCGCGCGAGCCATTCACGATCGTGATCCCGCCGCCGAACGTGACGGCGGTGCTGCACATGGGTCACGGGCTCAACAACACCGTGCAGGATGTGCTCGTGCGCTGGCGCCGGATGGCGCAGGACGAGGCGCTCTGGGTTCCGGGCACCGATCACGCCGGGATTGCGACGCAGAACGTCGTCGAGCGTCTCATCGCCAAGGAAGGCAAGTCGCGCTTCGATCTCGGTCGCGCAGCGTTTCTCGAGCGCGTGACGGCGTTCGTCACCGAGACCGGCGGCGTGATCCTCGAACAGCTGCGCGCGATCGGCAGCTCGTGCGACTGGTCGCGCACCGCGTACACCTTCTCGCCCGAGCTCTCGCGCGCCGTGCGAGAGGCGTTCGTGCGGCTGCACGAGGAAGGGCTCGTCTATCGCGGCTATCGCGTGATCCACTGGTGCCCGCGCTGTCTCACATCGCTGAGCGACGAGGAGGCCGAGCCGCGCGAGACCCACGGCGGCTTGTACTACGTGCGGTACGACGCGGCTGATGGCTCGGGCCGCTCGATCACCGTCGCGACCACGCGCCCCGAGACGATCCCCGGCGACGTCGCCGTCGCGGTGAATCCCGCGGACGAGCGCTATCGCGATCTCGTCGGGACGATGGTGACGCTGCCGCTCATCGGGATCGCGGTCCCGGTGATCGCGGATGACTATGTCGACGCCGCCTTCGGAACGGGCGCGCTCAAGATCACGCCGGGGCACGACACGAACGACTTCGAGGTCGGTCGCCGCCACTCGCTGCCGATCCCCGTGATCATCGACGAGGTCGGCACCGTGCGCGAGGTAGCGGACGCCGAAGGGCGCGTGCCGGAGGCGCTGAAGGGGCTCGACCGTTTCGAGGCGCGCGAGAAGATCGCCGAGCTGTTGCGCGACGCGGGCGCACTGGTGAAGACGGAGGTGCACCAGAACAACGTGCGCCACTGCTACCGCTGCGAAACGGTGATCGAACCGCGGCTCTCGGATCAGTGGTTCGTGAAGATGGAGAGTCTCGCGGCGCCGGCACTCGCTGCGGTGCGCGATCGCACGATTCGCATCCTCCCCGAGCGGTGGGAGGCGGTGTACCTCAACTGGCTCGAGGGAATCCGCGACTGGAACATCTCGCGGCAGCTCTGGTGGGGCCATCGCATTCCGGTGTGGTACTGCGACGCGTGCGGCGGCGAGCCGGTCGTGAGCCGCAGCGATGTCACCGCGTGCCCGAAGTGTCACGGAGCGGTGCGCCAGGACGAGGATGTGCTCGACACCTGGTTCTCGTCGTGGCTCTGGCCGCTCTCCACGCTCGGCTGGCCGGACGAACAGTATCTTGATTTCAAGGCATTTTATCCGACGGACATGCTCGTCACCGCGCCAGAGATTCTCTTCTTCTGGGTCGCGCGGATGATCATGGCCGGCTACCACTTCGTCGGGCGCGCGCCATTCACGACCGTGTATCTCACCGGCACCGTGCGCGACATGAACCACGTGAAGATGTCCAAGTCGCTCGGCAACGGCATCGATCCGCTCGATGTCGTCGGGCGCTACGGCGCGGACGCGCTGCGCTATACGGTGGTGGCGGGGCTCGGGCTCGGCGCGGACGTGATGCTCGACCCGACGAATCTCGATCAGTCGTTCGCGGTTGGCCGCAACTTCGTGACGAAGCTGTGGAACATCGGGCGCTTTCTCCTGATGAACGTGGGCGATGGAGAGGTCGTGTCGCTCGCGGACCTCGCGCCGGATCGATTGACACGTGCGGACGAGTGGATTCTCGACCGTCTCGATGCCGCGATCCGCGAGGCCAATGCGTCGCTCGGGCCGGCGCGGCAGGATGCGAGTGGCAAGTGGAGCGAGCGCGAGCTCACCCAGGGACTGCGGCTCAGCGAGTACGTCGAGAGCGCGCGCCGCTTCGTGTGGAACGAGCTCGCGGACTGGTACGTCGAGGCCGCGAAGAATCGCGTCAGCGCCGAAGGTCCCGATCGCGATGTGGCGCGCGCGGTGCTCGTGCACGTGTTCGATCAGGCGCTGCGGCTGCTCCATCCGGTGGTGCCGTTCGTCACGGAGGCACTGTGGCAGCGACTCCCCGCGCGGGCCAGCGGTGAGTATCTCGCGCGCGCCGCGTGGCCGGTCGTCGGCGCGCCGCGTGCACGCGCATCGCACTTCGAGCTCGCCCGCGCAGCGGTGAGCGCGATCCGGCAGATCCGCGCGGACTACAACGTCACCCCCGGAAAGCTCGTCGATGCGATCCTCATCGGACGCGACGAGCGCGCTCGTACCGTGCTTGGCGAGGAGAGCGCGGTCATCGGCCGTCTCGCACGCGCGACCATCGCGTCGAGCGCCGAGGCGCCCGACGGTGCCGCCGCGCACGCGCTTCTCCCCGATGGCTCGGAGGTCGTCGTGCTCCTCGCCGGCCTCGTCGATCTCGAGAAGGAGTGCACGCGCGTGAGCACCGACCTCGCGCAACTCGAGAAGCAGCTCGGTGCACTCGAGCAGCGGCTCGCGAACGAGAGCTTCGTGTCGCGCGCGAAGCCGGAGATCGTCGAGGCCGAGCGCAGGAAGCTCGGGGAGTGGACGATTCGTCGCGAGCAGCTCGCGAGCAAGAAGAGGACGCTGTGCGGCGCCTAGTGCTCCTCGCGGCACTCACGGTGCTCGGGGCCTGCGCGCAGCAGGGCTTCCCGCCGGGCGGGCCGCCGGACAAGATCCCGCCGAAGCTGCTCACGACCACGCCGGACACGAACGAGCGCAACGTGTCGGCGAAGGAAGTCGACTTTCAGTACGACGAGGTGCTCACCGAGCGCCCTGCAGGGGCGACATCGCTCGACGCGCTCGTGCTCATCTCGCCACGCGATGGTGCGCCGCGTGTGGGCTGGCATCGCTCGCGCATCTCCGTGCGCGGGCACAAGGACTGGAAGGCGAACACCACGTACGTCGTCACAGTGCTCCCCGGCATCGCCGACCTGCGAGGCAATTCCGACAAGCAGGGGTACGAGCTTGTGTTCTCGACCGGCCCCGAGATCGCCGGACAGACGATCTCGGGCACCATCTTCGACTGGCCGGCAGGACATCCGGCGCCGCTCGCCATCGTCGAGGCGGTGTCGCATCCGGACAGCACCGTATATATCGCGCGCGCGGACTCGATCGGTCACTTCGTGATCCCGCACATGCCGCCGGGCTCGTTCACGGTGTTCGGCTGGGTAGACGCGAACAACAATCACGACCGCGATCTGCACGAGCTCCAGGATTCCGCGCAGGTCACGCTCAAGGACACCGCCAGCGTGGAGCTGCTCGCATTCATCCACGATTCGATCGGTCCGCACATCGTCACCGTCGAGGTGCGCGACTCGCTCACCGTGCATGCCACCTTCGACAAGCCCGTCGACCCGAATCAGAAGCTCGACAGTACGACCATCGTCCTGCGCGCCGCCGATTCGTCGGTGGTGGCGACGAAGGCGATCGTCTCCGCGCGCGAGATCGACAAGCGGCGCGTCGACTCGACGGCGAAGGCCGACTCGATTCGTGCGCGCACCGATACGGCCTTCCGCCGCCAGTATCTCACCCAGCATCGCGTACCGACGGACACCATACAGCGGAACTCGATGCGGCGCGCGGCCGCACTCGCGGCGCTGCTGCCGAGCAAGCCGATCCCGGTGACCGACCTGCTCATCACGGTGAGCGCGCCGCTCAAGCCGGGGGCGCAGTATAAAATCGAGTCGCGCGACATTCACAACCTCATGGGCGTCGCCGCCAACTCGATTCGTTCATTCGATGTGCCGAAGCCCGCGCCGCCGCCGCCGCCACCGAAGAACGGCGCGCCACCGGCGCACGGCGCGCGCGCCGGCGTCCCTGCGGCACGAGTCGACAGCGCGCGCGCGGCACCCGCGGTTCCGATACCGACGACACCGCCGCCGGATTCCACTCGCAAACGGCCACCCGCATGACCGAGCCCCGCGCCGCGCTCTTCCTCGATCGCGACGGAACCATTAACGTCGACACGATCCACGTCTCGCGCTCCGATAACGTGCGGCTCATCCCTGGCGCCGCCGCGGCAATCGCGCGCGTCAACGCCGCCGGCATGCCGATCGTCGTGGTATCCAATCAGTCGGGGATCGGCCGCGAGCTCTTCACGACGGCCCAGTACGAAGAGGTGCGCGTACGCATCGACGAGCTCCTCGCCGCCGACGGCGCGAGCGTGCTCACGACCTACTACTGCCCGCACAATCCCGAGGTCGCGCCCGCCTGCGACTGCCGCAAACCCGGCCCTGGCATGTATCTGCGTGCGGCGGCCGAGCACGATCTGGATCTCGGCACGTCGTGGTACGTGGGCGACCGGCTGCGCGACATTCAGCCCGCGAAGCTCTTTGGCGGGCACGGCATTCTCGTGCCCCGCGACACCACCCCGGGAGGAGACGTCGTCGCCGCGCGCGACGGTTTCGCGATCTCGACCAGCCTGGCGTCCGCGGTGGACCGGATTCTGGCGTCGCGCCCACTATCGACTCCGCCGCGGGCCGGGTAGACTCAGCATATGTCGACGCGCCTGGCGGTGCTCGCATCCGGACGCGGCTCCAACCTGCGCGCGCTGTACGAGTTTCTGGCGCGCGGTGACCGCGACGCGCTCGCCCATGTCGCGGTGGTGCTCTCCGACCACGCAGATGCAGGCGCGCTCTCGTACGCGCGCTCGCACGACATCGCGTTCGCCGCCATCGACGGCGGCACGCTCGGCGGCGACCGTCTGCTCGCGGAGCTCGGCTCCCACCGAATCGATCTCGTCGTGCTCGCGGGCTACATGCGACTCATCCCCGAGGTCGTCGTGCATGCGTATCGGGGGCGGATCGTGAACGTGCACCCTGCCCTGCTCCCCGCATTCGGCGGGCGCGGGATGTACGGAACGCGCGTGCACGCCGCGGTGATCGCGGCCGGCGCACGCGTCTCGGGGGCGACGGTGCACTTCGTCGATGAACGCTACGACCACGGCGCGATCATCGCGCAGTGGCCGGTGCCCGTGCTCTCCGGCGATACGTCGCAGGCGCTCGCCGCGCGCGTGCTGTGCGTCGAGCACGCGCTCTATCCGCCGGCGGTGCTCGCGGTGGCGCAGCAGCGCATCTCGCTCGACGCGGGCGGTCATGCGACGCACATGTATCTCCCGAAGCTCGACGACGCGGCCTTCGTGCTGGACTCCCTCGACGATGCCGCGCTGCGCAACGCGATCGGCATCGCTCTCTCCGCCTGATCCTCTTCCCTTCGCCATGCCACGCGCCCTCATCTCCGTTTCCGACAAGACAGGCGTGGCCGAGCTGGCGCGCACACTCACTTCGCGCGGCTGGGAGATCATCTCCACGGGCGGCACCGCGCGCGCGCTGCGCGAGGCGGGGATCGCCGCGCAGGATGTCGCCGACATCACAGGCTTCCCGGAGATGCTCGACGGACGCGTGAAGACGTTGCACCCCGCGGTGCACGGCGGGCTGCTCGCGCGGCGCGACCTGCCGGAGCACATGGAGGCGTTGGCGGCGCACGACATCACGCCGATCGATCTCGTCGCTGTCAACCTCTATCCCTTCCGTGAGACGGCCGCGCGCGCGAACGTGCGCCCCGAAGAAGTGATCGAGAACATCGACATCGGCGGACCGTCGATGCTTCGCTCGGCGGCGAAGAACTTCGCGTCGGTGTACGTGATCGTCGATCCCGCCGACTATGAGCGCGTGCTCGATGCGCTCGCGGCCGGTGCCGACGATCTCGACCTGCGCCAGCTTCTCGCGGAGAAGACGTATGCGCACACCGCGTCGTATGACGCGGCGATCGCCAGCTGGTTCGCGAAGCAGCGCGACGAGCGTTTCCCCGAGCGGGTGCCGCTCTCCTTCGAGCGCGCGCAGTCGCTGCGCTATGGAGAAAACCCCGGGCAGGAGGCCGCGTTCTACGTCGAGCATCGCGGCGCGGGGCTGGCGGCGCTCAAGCAGCGCGGTGGAAAAGAGCTCAGCTTCAATAATCTCCTCGATCTCGAGGGCGCGCTCCTCGCGAGCGATACCCTCGGCGACGGCGCACCATGCTGCGCCATCGTGAAGCACACGTCGCCGTGCGGACTCGCCGTCGCGCCGACCGCGCTCGAGGCGTATCAGAAGGCGCTCGCCTGCGACCCGCAGTCGGCGTTCGGGAGCGTCATCTCCTTCAACGTACCGGTGGATGAGACGCTGGCCGACGTCATCTCGAGTCTCTTCGTCGAGTGCCTCGTTGCGCCGTCGTTCAGTGCGGCCGCGATCGAGATCCTCGGCCGGAAGAAGAATTTGCGCGTCCTCGAGGGACGCGCGAAGTGGGCGCCCGGCGCGCTCGACTTCAAGCGCGTGCGCGGCGGCGTGCTGGTGCAGGATCGTCCATCGATCGACCGGAGCCTGCAGAGCTGGAACGTCGTGACGACGCGTGCGCCGAGCGATGCCGAGCGCGACGATCTCCTCTTTGCGTGGCGCGCCGTGGCGAGCGTCAAGTCGAATGCGATCGTGCTCGCGCGCGGCGGCGCGACGATCGGCATCGGCGCGGGGCAAATGTCACGCGTCGACGCGAGCTTTCTCGCGGTGCACAAGGCGCGCACCACCGGCTTCGATCCCGCGGGCTCGGTGCTCGGCTCCGACGCGTTCTTCCCCTTCCGCGACGGCGTCGATCACGCGGCCGACGCTGGGGTGACGGCGATCATCCAGCCGGGGGGATCGGTGCGCGACCCGGAAGTGATCGAAGCCGCGAACGAACGCGACATCGCCATGGTGTTCACCGGCTCGAGGCTCTTCCGCCACTAGCCACCCAGCCGCGTTGCCTGCGGCTGGCGGGCCGTCCATCTTGCACAGCTGATCCCCGCCGGCGACGACGCCGGGGGCCGAGCGTTTCCGAACCCGAGCATATGCCTCCGAAGAATACCGATCTCGACTACCGTCCGTCGTATCTGGCCGCGACGCTCACCTCGCTCGCCGTGTTCGCGCTCTACTGCGCGACGCTGGCGCCCTCCACCGCGATGTGGGACACCAGCGAGTACATCGCGGCCGCATACGTGCTCGGCATTCCGCATCCGCCGGGCAATCCGCTGTTCGTGCTCATCGGACACGTCTTCGCGATTCTGCCCATCGGGATGAGCGTCGCGAAGAAGATCAACATTCTGGCGGCGCTCACGAGCGCGGTAGCCGCCGGAATGTGGTTTCTGATCACCGAGCGCATTCTCGTGGGGTGGCTTCTCGACCGCTGGCAGCGGATCCTCGGCGGTGTGCTCGCGGCGCTGATCGGCGCGACGGCGTTCACGGTGTGGAACCAGTCGGTGGTGAACGAGAAGGTCTACACCGTCTCGCTGATGGGGCTCGCGATCATCTCGTGGCTCACGGTGCGCTGGTCGGACGATCCCGACGGTCCGTACGCGGATCGGCTGCTCGTACTCATCGCGTATCTGCTCGGCCTCGGCTACGCAAATCACATGATGGGCTTTCTTGCGGGGCCGGCGGTGGTCGTCGCGGTCGTCGTGCGTCGGCCCGCGACCCTGATGCGCTGGAAGTTGATCGCGGTGAGCATTGGCGCGCTGCTGCTCGGAATGACGCCATTCCTTACGCAGCCGATTCGCGCGAGTCACTTCCCCGCGATCAACGAGGGGGAACCGACCAACTGGAACGCCTTCCTCTACAACTTCAATCGTGGACAGTACGGTAAGCCGGCGATCCTCGACCGCCAGGCACCGTTCATCGACGGGCAGCTCGGCATGTACTGGCTGTATTTCCGCTGGCAATGGCTGCGCGATGTGAAGGACCAGTGGCCGAGGATGCAGCAGAGCATCGCCGCGGTGTACATGCTGCTGGGCCTCATGGGCGGCTGGGTACACTTCAAGCGCGACCGCAAGTCGTTCTGGTACTTCGGAACGTTCATGCTGACGCTGACCGTCATCCTCATCTACTATCTCAACTTCAAGTACGGGCACTCGCAGTGTCTCGCGCTCGGCAATCCGTCGGACATCAACTGCGAGGTGCGCGACCGCGACTACTTCTTCATCGTCGCCTTCTCGGCGTGGGGCGTGTGGACCGCGCTCGGCCTCGTGTACATCTGGGAAGGGGTCGCCTCGCTCTTCGGCAGCGAGCAGGTGAAGATCGGGCGCGAGACGATGGAGGTGCCGCGGCGCCAGTCGTGGATTTTCGGCTCGTGGATTCTGCTGTTCGCGCTCTTCCCGCTCTTCGCCAACTGGCGAGCGGCGTCGCGCGCAGGGCAGACGGACACCTTCGCCTTCGCGCATGATCTGCTCGACTCGGTGGAGCCGTATGGCATTCTGATCACCGCCGGAGACAACGACACCTTCCCGCTCTGGTACGCGCAGGAGGTCGAAGGTGTGCGCAAGGATGTGCTCGTGCTCTGCACATCGCTTCTCAACACCGACTGGTACGTGCGCCAGCTCGTGCGGCGTCCCGTCTATCCATACGATGCGGCGAAGGGGCCCGCGGTGTATCGCGGCCGCGAGTGGCCGATGCCGAAAGGGCCGCCGCTGCACATGACGACGACGCAGGCCGACAGCATCCCCGAGTATCAGGAAGTGCGCGAGCCGATGCTCTTCAAGAAGGGATCGATCGAGGCGTCGATCAAGCCGCAGGTGCTCGCCAAGGCTGACATCGTCGTACTGCTCATGATCAAGGATGACTATCCGGCTCGTCCGATGTACTTCAGCCGCACGGCCGGCGGCTATCCGCAGGATGTGCTCGGGCTCGGCCAGTATCTCCTGATGCAGGGACTCGCGCGGAAGCTGCTGCCGACGCCGCCGGTGCCGGGAAAGGATACCGTGCTGCTGCAGGGTGAGGGATTCGTCGACGTCACACGGACGCACGACCTCTGGCACAACGACTTCACCGGCCCGGCCGCGGTGATCAAGCGTGGGCTATGGGTCGACAAGGCATCGGTGGGAATCCCGTACATCTACATCACGACGGCCGTGGATCTCGCCGACATCGCTGCTCAGCGCGGCGACAGCGCCGAGTCGCGCAAGCTGATGGAGACGGCACGCAAGCTTGCCGATGCGACGGACCTCAGCCGCCTGTTTGCCACGCAGCCGCCTCCGACGGCGCCCGCGGTTCCGCTCGGTGTGGACAGCGGCAGCGGCGTGAAGATGACCGATACGGGCACCCACCCGCGGAAATGAGTCGGGCGGGCGCCGGCACGCAGCGGCGATGACGGAGGCGGCGCCAGAGCACTACGAACACTCTGCCGCTTTTCGCGAGGATCTCGCCGCGGTGGCCGACGCGCTGCGCGCCGGACGCGCATCCACCCGATTCGACCCGCGCCTCATGCGCGAGGCGGTGCGCGTGTGCGCCGTGCACGCGCGGTTGAATCGCTCACCGCCAGAAAAGCTCGTGCGCGCGCTCAAGGAGCTCGTGCGAGAGATCGCTCTCGAGGATGCCACCGACACGTTCCGCGTGCTCTACACGGATCGTGTCATCGCCTGGGCGATCGAGAGCTACTACGAGCTGATCGACCGCTAAGCTCGAATGCGTTGGCGATAAGCTCGTACGAGTGGCGACGTGCCTCGTGGTCGTGCGTGATCGTCACCACCATTACCTCCTCGGCCCCGTACTCGCGCGCGACCTCCTCGAGCCCGCTTCGCACGGCGCCCGGATCACCGACGACGGCGCGGCGCCCCATCGGGAGCGCATTCGGCGCCGCATGCTCGCCGAGAAACGCGAGCGCCTTCTCCACGGTTGGAATTGCGATGGACGATCCTGCACGGAGCATCGTGATCGCCATGCGCATGCTCGAGGCGAGGAGCTGTGCCTCATCGTTCGTGTTTGCGGCAATGGCGGAGACCGCGACCATCACGCGCGGCGCGGCGAGCTCCGGCGACGGAACGAACTGGTCGCGATAGAGCGCGGCAATTTCGGCGCCCGCCGGATTGATGAAGTCGGCGAAGGCATACGGAAGCCCGAGCTCTGCCGCCCACATCGCGCTCTGATGCGAAGAGCCGAGCAGCCACGGCTCGGCGCGCTCGGGCACTCCCGGGAGCAGCGGCGCGAGCCGCCGAAACGGGTAATCGGGCGGCAGGTTGTCATGGAGGTAACCCAACAGCTCGATGAGCTGCTGTAGAAAATCGTCGGGCGAGCGTTTGCGACGATCACGTTGCAGCGCGAACGATGTCTCCGGATCGGTGCCAGCGGCGCGCCCCAGCCCGAGATCGATGCGACCGGGAAAGAGGCCGGCGAGCGCGCTGAAGTTCTCGGCAACCTTGAGCGCGCTGTAATGCGGGAGCATGACTCCGCCGCTGCCGACGCGCATGCGCGACGTCACCGACGCGATCGCCGAGATGAGCACCTCGGGCGACGGCCCGGCGATCATTGGGCTCCCGTGATGCTCGGCAACCCAGTAGCGATGGTAGCCGAGCGACTCGGCGAGGCGTGCGAGATCGATCGAGTTCCGGAGCGCGGAGGCTGCCGTCGTTCCCTCGGCAACTGGCGT
>JBDSHG010000081.1:0-3161 GCA_039918615.1 Gemmatimonadaceae bacterium
ATCGTCTTTTCGAAGATCGCGATGCCGCCCGATCCTTCCGCGGCGGCGGCGGGTGTCCCGTAGGTGCCGGGACCTCCGGGCTCCGCGTACGAAATCTCCTTGTAGCCAGCGGTTACGAGTCGAGCGAAGCGCGGGGCACGTCGACGAGCGATGCCGTCACGACGTGACACCGTCCTCAACAAGGCGTTCGCGGTGAAGGGTGACCCGCTCCATCCGCCAGCAGCGATCCTAGCGCGCGCTCCTCAAGCACCATGTCCGTTCGGAAAGCATGGACGAGTGCCATGGCTTGGCCGACGAGGGCCTCGGCCTCTTTCGCGTCGCGTTCCACGTCCTCGACCAGCTCGAGAATGACGTCACGCTGCTCGTTGTGTTCGAGAATCATCGCGAGCGCCTGAGCATCACCCGTTGCGCCTGCATTGCGGAGGATAGGCACCACATCTGCTTCTTCCATCCTAAGATGGTCCTCGAAGGCGACGTACAGATCCCAGACGGTGCGCCGAACCGTCTCGGGACGCTGCGCGTGCGCCGCCGTGCATGCTCGCTCGACGGCGTCGAGTAGCGAGCGAATGATCGCGTGATCGAGCCGTACGCGTGCCGCGACCGCTTCGATCCTACTGACCATGGGCTCGCTGCACTCAAACCGCGTGCCAAGGCGGGGCTGCACGATCATGCGGTGAATGAGTGCACATGAGTCGGGCTCGACAGCGTGCCGGCGAATGCCTTGCGTGTTCGCGCACTCCCTGCACGGACCGACCGAACCCGTCACGGCACTGGCGGGAGAGTCTGGGGTGAGTCACTGGTGCGGCAAGAATCCTTTGACCGGCAGGTGCGTGGCGCCGATGAGGCGTTCGCGAACGGGGACGAGCGATGACGTGCCTCGAGTCGGCGTACCCGCGTGTCCGCACGTCACGGTATCGTCATACGAAGCGCTCAAAGCGTTGGCGCGCATGACCGCTTCGAAGCCACCGCAGTACTGAGATAGGCGCCTAAGGGGTCCACGTGAGCGCAACGCGGTCACGATGGAGCGGCGACCCGAATTGGGATCGCCGCACGCGCTCGGGCCTCCCGTCGGAGGTGGTGAAGGTGCAAGCCACAGCTTCGCGGACTTCGCGCTCGCGGGCACGGTGATCCACGCGTGTGCATCGATCGGCGTCTGATCGTCGAAGCCGTTGTCGGGCACTCCCGCGTAGCCATTCGCTGCGTTGTTTCCCGGGGAGTGGTTCTCATCCTGATCACGCGGCCACTCGAATCGACGCACGCGGGGCTCGCAGCGTGATGTCCATCGCGTCGGTCCAGCGATCGCTCAGCGCGAGCGCGCGAATGTGGACGATGTGCTCGCCGGTGTCGGTCTTCCAACGCGAGCCCGGCCGCTTCATGCGAATGCCGACGAGGCTCTTGCACGTGGCCTCGACGTTGCCGCTGCCGATGGGCCGTTGCTCGCGCCGGGCGGCGGCGTAGTTCATGCGCGACGCGTTGTTCGTCAGATACGTGATGGCGTCATGAACGGGTTTGGCGTCGCCGAACCGAACGTGCTCCTTGCCGGAGCCCACAAGCTCGCGAAGGATCGCACCATGCGCGGCGCTGTGATTGAGCATCGCGAGCTTCCATCGTGCGACGAGACCGGCGGCATCCTCCTTCGCAAGGACGACTTTCGCGGCAGCCGCGAGCTTCTCGATCGCGTGCCAGAAATCGATGAGCCGATGAACGGCGATGCCGCGAAACGTCTCGGCATCGAACGCCTCGTCGAGCAAATTCCACATCTCGGGCGCGCCGTCGCAGAGAAGCGTCACCAACAACCGGCGTCGCTTATCGAGAAGTGCGAGTACGTCGCTCGCGAGGCCCTCGCAGAGCGCGCGAGGATCTCCGGCGGGCATCGTCCCGTAGCGGATCGTGTGCACGGCCTCGCCCTCGGCATCGTGGAGTGTGACGGTCGCGCAGTACGCCATGCGGTAGACGCGGGCGATCGGGCGCTTCGGCGCGCCCTGGCGCGGTCGCCCCGGAGCCCGCGCCAGCGGCTCCTCCATCGGAACCGAGACGCGATCGAGCGACACGCTGATGCCTCGCACCGAGCGCGGCACCACGAACGCTTCGATCAGCATCTGTTCGATGCGCTGATGCTCGTCGACGTACGCGGCGCCCACGGCGTGGCCGACGTGCTCGAAGCTCGAACGCGAGTAGGGCAGGCGCCCAAGCTCGCGCGCCGTGGCTTCCGCCTCGCGCGACGTGCCTTGCTGGAGCAGATACGCCATGTCGCGCGCAGCCCCCGGCAGCCACACGCCTTCGACCGCGCCGGCGCGCAGACTTACGAGGTCGACGACTGCCGCATTCCTCTCGCCGACGCGCCGGTACAACGAGCGCATCACCGGCACCTCGCCAGGCTGCGCCATGAAGGTCGTCTCGTACCGACCGACACGCGCGTGGAGCACGCCGTTGATCAGGACCTTCGACGCGTCCACGTCGAGCGCCGACAACGCCGCCTGATGAGCGCTTCGCTCCACGGCGGCGCTCATTTCCGCCACCTCCTTCTCGAACGACTCGTACTGCGCGCTCCCGCCGCGGCCCGCGCGCTCCACTTGACCGGCAGCGCATGCGATCAGTTTCGTCAGCGGCGCGAACATCGTCTTGAGCGCGTCAGGGATCTCCAGCATCATCGTCACGGGGCATCCTCCACGGTTTCTCGTCTCGCAACGCGAACCATAGAGGCTCTGCCCCAACTTCTTGCCTCAGATCACATGCGTGCAGTCCCCACAGATTGTTCCAGCCACAGCGCCACCCGCGAAACGCTCAGCAATGGAACCAGTCCCGGGTTTGGCATCGGCGCGACAGTTGTCCAAGTGCCGAACGCCGTATCGTAAAGAAATACTGCGGCAACGGGGTTGCCTGATCCGTCGAATCCTCCGACGTTTGCAGCCTTCCCTGTCAAGAGTGTCGTGAGCGTCTGGTTGACCGACTTGTTGGGCATCGTGCCCGTCGCTGCCCAGGTGCGCGTGGCAGGGTCATAAAGCTCGGCAGTGTCCGCTGTCGCCAGTCCGAGCTTTCCACCGGAAACGAGCGCGCGCCCGTCAGCGAGCACGGTCGCGCCGTGGTAACGACGTGTCGGCGCCACCATCGCGCCCGTAGCAACCCAACTCGGATCGAATAGGGCCGGGTACGTCAGACCT
>JBDSHG010000082.1:0-12925 GCA_039918615.1 Gemmatimonadaceae bacterium
TGCGTCACCGTCTTCACGACGTTCGGACCCGTGACGAACATGTACGACGTGCCGCGTACCATATAGACGAAGTCGGTGATCGCGGGCGAGTACACGGCCCCGCCGGCGCACGGACCGAGGATCGCGGAGATCTGCGGCACCACGCCCGAGGCGAGCGTATTGCGCAGGAAGATGTCGGCGTAGCCGCCAAGCGAGACGACGCCCTCCTGGATGCGCGCGCCCCCGGAGTCGTTGAGGCCGATCATTGGAGCGCCGTTCCGCACGGCGAGGTCCATCACCTTGCAGATCTTTTCGGCGTGCGCCTCGGAGAGCGATCCACCGAAGACGGTGAAGTCCTGCGAGAACACGTACACGAGACGTCCATCGATGCGGCCGTAGCCGGTGACGACGCCATCGCCGAAGACGCTCGAGTCGCCGTCGCTGCTCGCGGCGGAGCGCGAGGTGACGAAGCGGTCGAGCTCGACGAAGCTTCCGTCGTCGAGCAGGAGGTCGAGCCGCTCGCGCGCGGAGAGCTTTCCCTTGGCGTGCTGCGCGGCCAGTCGCGCGGCACCGCCCCCCACCTCGGAAGATGCCCGGTGGCGCTCGAGGAGGTCGAGTTTCTCTCGCATCGTCATGAGGGGGGAAAGTAGCGCCGGGCGGGAGACGTAGCCAGCAGCGCGTGCGCTACTGGTCGGTCTTGTCCGGATAGAGCGAACCCGCCTTCTCGGCGGTGATCGGCACGCCCGCGAGCGTGATCGCGCGCGCGAGCACCGGATCGCGATGCGCAGCGAGATCGGCGGACGTGGGCAGCAGGCGCTCGTCGGGCGTCACGCCCACGCGTTCGAGCCGCCCGCCGTCCGACATGATGACGTCCGCTTCGGTAACCGACACGCCGTAGAACATTTTCGTCTCCATGCCGATCGATCTCGGATGGTAGAGCGATTCCATCACTGCTCCGGCCGTGCGATCCCCAATGATCTTCGCGCGCCCCGCAAGCTGCATCGCGCGCGCGAAAATCTCCGAGGCGGATGCAGAACGGTCGTCGACCAGGATGTAGAGCTGGCCGGTGAATGCGTCGCCCCCCGCCCCCTTCGCCACAAGTTGAGACGTTTTCCTGCGCCCGCGCAGCGTTCCGACTACAAGGCTGTCGCGGTGCATCTGCTTCGCGAGCTCGAGCATGGTCTTGACGTATCCGCCGCTGTTTCCGCGAAGGTCGAGTACCAGCGCCTTCCGTTTCCTCGCGCGCTTCAACACATCGTAGATGTCATCGTAGCCCATCGCGAACGTCGGCATCTTCCATACGATCGCCTCGTCGCCCAATTCGATCGAGAACCCGCGCACCCTCTCGGCGTCCTTTTCGCCTTCGCGAATGAGCTGTCCGATGTCACGGCCACCGTCGGCGCCGCTGATATCAATGAGGACACCGTGCTGGCTGACTTTCGCCTTGAGGTCCATCTCACGCGTATCGCCATTCGGGGCGCGAAGCGTCGCTTGCAATGCGGGCTGCGGGCGCAGTACGCGAAAGAGATAATTGACTTGCCAAAGGTTGTCGCGCGTGGGAGCATAGCCCGCAACTGACAGCACCTGATCGCCCACATGAACGCCCTGTCGTGCGGCGTCGCTTTCCTTCTTCACCGCGACCACGAAGCATGAATCGCCGAACATGGCCATGTTCCAGCCGTAATCGACATGCACGGTCGTCGGCGGCGGAGCGAAGATGGTGTGCGAGTCGTGGAGAGTCAGCGCGAACCACGCGACAGCGCCAAGCGCGCCGTTCACCCCAGCGGCATTGCTTATGTGTGCCGAGGCGGAGTCGTAGGCAGCCGCGAGATTTACGCCTGCGAAGGTCGAGTCGTAGTAGTTCTCGACGACCGCCTTGCGAACTCCGTCGAGCATTTCCTGGATCTTCTTGCGCTCAGGAGCCGGGAAGCTACCGCCTTGCGCACTCGCAGGGAGAGGGAGCGAGGCGAGGGACAGCGCAAGCAAGGCGGCGGGGGCCAGTGCACTTCGGACTCGAAAAGCCATGGCGCGCATATGCGAATCTCACTGAAGACGTGCGCTTCCCTTCGCCCACGATGGGAAGCGTGCATGCGCAACGCAAGAGCCTCGGCGCGTTCATGGCGGTCTGCACGATCGAGCATCCGCCACGTCCGCGATGTATACTCCCGCACACGGTGACGAGACCGTCATACCCAGGATGCCTGAGGGACCCATGAGAAATGCAGGAAACACAGCCGTATCCTCGGCGGCGAAGAGAATGTCACGACGAGTCGGGACGATGCTGCTCATGACCGCCCTTCTCATGATGAATGCAGCAACCGTAACAGCCGGCACGACCGGTGCGCGAGCCATCACAGGGAGCTGCGGACCCAAGAACGCCACGAGCGATCGGCTCATCGCTAGCTTCAAGGCCTTTGTCGCGAAGTCGGATATGGGTGGTACAATAGAGAAGACTACATTGGGACTGGCGACCGTCACGCCGTCGCAGGTCGTCCTCGTCGTGGACAACGCGATATGCACGAAAGCGGCAGCGGCCTTCGATTCGAAGCAGCTGGAGAAGCGCTCGAGTTACACACTCTATGTCGTGACTCTCGGAACGTCATACGGTGTGGAGGACACAAGAGTGCTGCAGGCCGGTTTCGAGACCGCTGATGTATTCGACAGCCATTGGAAGTACATAGGCGGCAGACAAATCCATAGCTGAACCGGGCTCGCGATCGACACAGTACGCCGAGCGCCTGCGCTCCCGATGTAGAACGCCCCGCCAGATGACTCCGGCGGGGCGTTCTCCGTTCGTGAACCGATCGCCTACTCGTTCGCGTCGACCTCGTCCATGTTGATCGGCGCGGGCGCGTTCTCCTCGTCCATCGGAATCACCTTGGAAGGCGTCTCCGGACGCGGCGGCTGATCCTCCGGCACGTTCGTCACCGTCAGCACAATCCGACGATGTATCGGATCGACCTCTAGCACGCGCATGTCGAACTTCATCCCCTCGTACACATCGTCCGCGGGATTCACGACCGGCTTGCCGAGGTTGAGCTGCGAGATCGGCACGAAGCCTTCGATATCGTTGCCGATGTCGACGACGACGCCCTTGTCCATCAAGCGCACCACGTGGCCGCTGACATCCGTGTTCACCGGATAGCTCTCACCGATGCTCAGCCACGGATCCTCGATCGCCTGCTTGAGTCCCAGCGAGATCCGCTTATTCTCGGCGTCGATATTCAGGATCACGACGTCCACCGCGTCACCCTTCTTCACCACTTCCGACGGATGCTGCACACGCTTCGTCCAGCTCATGTCGGAGATGTGGATCAGCCCATCGATGCCCGGCTCGATCTCGACGAATGCACCAAAGCTCGTGAGGTTGCGAACCTTGCCGTTGATGCGCGTGCCCACCGGGTACTTGTACGGCAGCACGACCCACGGATCCTGCTCCGTCTGCTTCATGCCGAGCGAGATCTTCTCCTCGTTTGGATCGACCTTGAGCACCACCGCCTCGATCACTTCGCCGATCGATACGAGCTTCGACGGGTGACGGACGTTGCGCGTCCAGCTCATCTCACTGATGTGCACGAGTCCTTCGATCCCCGGCTCGAGCTCGATGAACGCGCCGTAGTTCGTGATGGAGACGACCTTCCCCTGGACGCGCGTGCCGACCGGATACTTCTCGGCCACGTCCTTCCACGGGTAGCTCTGGAGCTGCTTGAGGCCGAGCGAGATACGCTCGCGCTCCCAATCGATGTCGAGAATCTTGACCTCGAGCTCCTGCCCGATGTGCACCAGCTCGGACGGATGCGAGATGCGCCCCCACGACATGTCGGTGATGTGGAGGAGTCCGTCCACGCCGCCGAGATCGATGAATGCGCCGAAGTCCGTGATGTTCTTGACCACGCCCTTCCGCACCTGATCCTTCTGGAGCTCCTTCATCAGCTTCTCGCGCTTGCCCGCCCGCTCGACCTCGAGGATCACGCGGCGCGAGACGACGATGTTCCGCCGGCGCTTGTTGAGCTTGATGATCTTGAACTCGTACTTCTGACCAAGCAGCTCGTCGATGTTCGGAACGCGACGGAGCGCGATCTGCGAACCCGGAAGGAATGCATCGACGCCCATGAGGTCGACGACCACGCCACCCTTGATCTTCTTGACGAGCGTGCCTTCCACCGGCTGATCGGTTTCGTACGCCTGACGAATGCGTTCCCACACGCGCATGAAGTCGGCTTTCTTCTTCGAAAGAACGACCGAGCCTTCTGCGTCTTCGAGATGCTCGAGCAGCACCTCGACCTCGTCACCTGGCTTGAGGTCGGGATGATCCTTGAACTCTTCGAGCGGAACGGCGCCCTCGGACTTGAAGCCAATGTCGAGGATGACCATGTTGTCCCGGATTTCCAGGACCTTTGACTTGACGATCTCTCCTTCATCGATCGACGCGAGCGTGCCCGCGTACAGCTCGATCATCTCTGCTTCCTGCTCGGGCGTGTACTCGTCTTCGTCCCATCGGTTGTCGCCGTGGGCAAGAAGGCGCAGCTGTCCCTTCTGCTGGTCGCGCTGTGAGAGCGTCGCTGTTGGGGTGGTCTCTTCTTCTAGGTCAGGCATACGGTTGCGATTCTCCTAAACCGCGGAATCTTTAGGCTCGCCGCGACGAGTCGAAAATGTGGACGGGCAATACCGACGACGAAGGCGCGCAACGCCGAACGCGGTGCGCGAACGTGGCCGGGCTCGAATCTTTGTATTCGAAGCGGTAAAGCTATCAGCGACGGGTGTTTATGGCAACTGACCGGCCGTAGCTTCTCAACCGCGCGTCGCGGATCCGTCCGCTCCCCTACCGCCGCGAAATATTTCCGCCAGCGACACGATCCGCTCGACCTGCTCGGCCTGCGTCAGATAGGTGGTGTCGATCAGGATCGCATCCTTCGCCTGGACGGTCTGCGTCGCATCGCGGGCGTCTCGCTGCACCAGCCGCTCCGTCTCGTCGGCGATCTCTGCGTCGGTCGGCCCTCGGCCGTGCCGCTGGGTGAGCCGCCGCCGCGCCCGCTCCCACGGGTCCGCGATGAGAAAGACCTTGAGGTCCGCGTCCGGGAAGACGACGGTCCCGATGTCGCGCCCGTCGACCACGACATCGCACCCCTCCGCCACCATCCGGACGTGCGAATTCACCCAGTCGCGCACACCGCCCATCTGCGCCACTCGCGAGACGTGCCGAGTGACCTCGGGCGCACGGATGAGCTCCTCCATCTCGCCGCTTTTCCACACCGGCGTGAACGAGTGCGTCGCAGGGTGCAGCGAGATCTCGTCGAGGCCGGCGAGCACGGTCGCCTCGTCGAACTCCTCGTTTGTGCGCGCGATGGCAACGGCCGTCGCGGCGCGGTAGAGCGCACCCGAATCGACGTGGCGAAAGCCGAGACGCTGTGCCACCCACTGCGCCGTCGACGACTTCCCCGATGCGGCAGGACCATCGATCGCGACGACGAGCGAGCCGCGCGCGCCGCGAATCCGCGGCGATGACGGAGGGGTCGGGGCCGTCATTCAGCTCTTCGCCGCGAAGGTTCTCGTAGCGCGCGCGAGATCGTCCCAGAAGCCCGGATAGGACACTGCCACACATGCCGGGTCATCGATCTCGATCTCGTTCCCGGGGAGCGCGCCGAGGATGCCGAAGGCCATCGCGATGCGATGATCGCCGTGCGTCACGACGCGCCCGCGCAGGGGTATCTCGCTCCCCTCCACGAGGAGTCCATCGGGGCGCTCCTCGGCCGACGCGCCGATCGCGCGCAGATTCGAGACCACGGTGGCGATGCGGTCGCTCTCCTTCACGCGCAGCTCCTCCGCTCCGCCGATGATCGTCGTTCCGCGCGCGCGCGCGCCGACGCAGGCGAGCAATGGAAGCTCGTCGATCATCGAGGGCACCTGATCTCCTCCGACCGCTAATCCGCGAAGCGAAGAGTGCGATCCGAGAATGCTTCCGGTGCGTTCACCTCCCTGCTCCACACCTTCCTCGAGGTGGACGTCGGCGCCCATCGATCGCAGCGCATCAAAAAATCCGGTGCGAGTGGGATTGAGGCAGACGTTCGGCACGACGATGGGCGCCGAGCGCGAGAGCACGGCGAGCGCAATGAGAAAGGCGGCGGACGATGGGTCTGCGGGCACCACGATGTCGAGTGGCGCGAGCTCGCCCACGAGCGAAACGCGGACTCGTGTGCCCGCGGGAACGACATCCACGTCGACGTTCGCGCCAAGTGCGCGCAGCATGCGCTCGGTATGATTGCGCGAGCGCGACGGCTCGGTTACTTCCACCTCAACGCCACCGACGACGCCCGCGAGCAGGATCGCGCTCTTGATCTGTGCGCTCGCGGTCTCCGACGTCCACCGGATCGACCGCAGCGTGCCCCCGTGGATGACCATCGGCAGCCCGTCGCCCGACTCGAGCTCTACGCGCGCGCCCATCGCGATCAGCGGCGTCGCGACGCGCCTCATGGGCCGGCGGCTGAGACTCGCATCTCCAATGAAGCGCGTTCTGAAGTCACGCCCCGCCGCGACGCCGGCCATGAGCCGCGTCGTTGTGCCGCTGTTGCCGCAGTCCAGATCGAGGCTCGGCTCGATCAGCCCACGCGCCCCGCGCCCGTCGATCGTGATGTCGTTGCCGAGCGGCGGCACGGCGACGCCGAGCGCTCGGAGCACGCCAGACGTGCTGTGGACGTCGGCCGAGAGGAGGATGTCGCGGATGCGCGACCGGCCGTTGGCGAGTGCGGCGAAGATCAGCGCGCGATGCGAAAGCGACTTGTCACCGGGTACGCGGATCTCGAGCGGCGCCTTACTCACGTGGGAGGTCCGCGCTGCTGCGCCAGTCTCGTGCGGCGTCCCAGATCTTCCGGAGTGCGCGCTGGTCGTCGTGCGTGAGCGCCTCGCGAAGTCCACTCACGGTGCTCTCGAGCTTCGCCAGCGCGGCATCCAGCACCGCGGGTTGCGCCCGGACGAGCGAGGACCATTGCTCGAACGCGCTCGCGGCGAGGCGCGTAGTGTCGCGCGCGCCCGGGCCGACGCTTTCCGGATCGATGTGCTCCGCCGCGAAGGTCGCTGCGAGCGCGATCGACGCGAGCTGCGGCAGGTGGCTGATCCACGCCATCATCGCATCGTGCGCCTCGGCGACGCGATACTCGAGGCGCGCGGCGTCCACTCCTGCCCAGAGCCAGGTGAGCCAGTTCTGCTGGTTCTCCGTGCGGCGCGACTCAATGCTGACGGTGCACGCGTGGAAGAGATCGGCGCGCGAGGCGGCGAACCCGGAGTCGTGCGAGCCGGCGAGTGGATGCGCACCGATCACGCGCGCGTACGTGGCATCGTCGAGCTGCAGCGAGGAGCGCGACTGCACCCCACCGCAATGCATGATGACGGAGTCTGCCGGCGCACCGCGCAGCACGGTGCCCGCCACTTCGGCGATCGCCTGCACCGGCACCGCGATGATGACGATCGTCGCGTCGGATACGGACTGCTCGAGCGAGACATCCGGGACGTCGATGCCGAGCGCGCGAGCCATAGTATTGTCGTCGGCGGACGTGCTCCAGCCGCGAATGAATGCGCCATTCGCCGTCAGTGCCTTCGCGAAGGAGCCACCGATGCAGCCGAGCCCGATCACCGAGACGTTCGGCTCCTTCATCGCAGCCGCGGCTCGAGTGCGATCGCCGCATCCGTGTTCTCGTCGCGATACTTCACGATGATCGGCGTCTGCAGTGCGAGATGCTGCTCGGCGCCCCATCCGACGGTGATGGGCCGCGTGCCGGGCACCACGACCGCGCCCTCGGGGATCTCGAGCGGCGCGCCATTCTCCGCCCGATGCACCGTCTCGCGCACGAGATCGTACACCGGAGTTCCTCGCGTGAGGATCACGCCGGTGGCGATCACCGCTCGCCGGCGCACCACGGTGCCTTCGTAGATGCCGCAGTTGCCGCCGATGAAGACATCGTCCTCGATCACCACGGGCGCGGCGTTCGCCGGCTCGAGCACACCACCGAGCTGCGCCGCTGCGCTGAGATGCACGCGCTCCCCCACCTGCGCGCACGATCCCACGAGTGCGTGGGAGTCGACCGTGGTTCCGGTGCCGACGTGCGAGCCGATGTTGATGAGCATCGGCGGCATGCAGATCACGCCGGGAGCGACACAGGCGCCGCGACGGATGATCGACCCGCCCGGCACGATGCGGATGTTGTCGGCCATGCGAAACTCGCGATGCACGAAGAGATCGCGATCGAAAAAACGGAAGGAGCTCTCATCCACGCGCCCCATCTCCACGAGATCGCTCACACGATAGGCGAGCATGATCCCCGCCTTGACCCACGTCACCGCTTCCCACCGGCCGTTCGCGGAACGCACGGCCGAGCGTACGTCGCCACGCTCGAGCGCATCGAGTAACTCGACCACGGCAGCCCTTGCATCTTCACGGTCGAAGGCGCCGCCGGCTGCCGATGCCGCGGAGGCCTGCTCGATGCGCGTACGCACTTCGTCGAGCGATACGGCGGCGTGCGTCATCACACCTCGATGAAACCGCGCGCATACATAAGCTCCGCATTGAGCACCGACGCGCCAGCCGCGCCGCGGATGGTGTTGTGCCCCATCGCGACGAGTCTGAGGTCGAGCAACGGGTCCGTGCGCACGCGGCCGACGACGACGGACATGCCCTTCCCCGCGTTGACGTCGCGGCGCGGCTGCGGCCGATCGCGCTCCAACATGACGATCACGGGATGCTCCGGCGCGCTCGGCAACCCCAGCTCGGCGATCGCGCCCTTCCACGAGCGCAGCGCGTCCATCGCCATCTCGGGAGTCGCACGCGACGCGAGCTTCACCGACATGCATGCGGTGTGTCCGTGCTCCACGGCGACGCGATTCACCTGCGCGCTCACGCGCATGCGCGCGGGGGTGATGGCGTTCTTCTCGAAGGTACCGAGGATCTTGAGCGGCTCCGACTCGATCTTCTCCTCTTCGCCTCCGCCGATGAAGGGGATGACGTTGCCGAGGATGTCGAGCGATGGTACGCCGGGATAGCCGGCGCCGGAGAGTGCCTGCAGGGTGGTGACGAAGAGCTGCTCGATGCCGAACGCCTGTGCCAGCGGCGCAAGCGCGAGGGCGATGACCATCGTCGAGCAGTTGGAGTTCGTGACGATCGCACCGGTCCATCCGCGCGCGGCGCGCTGAAGGGGGATGAGTCCGAGATGCTCGGGATTCACTTCCGCGATGACGAGCGGCACGTCGGCATCCATGCGGTAGTTGCGCGCGTTGCTCAGCACGAGGCGACCCGCGCGCGCGAAGGCGGCCTCGACCTCGCCGGCGACATCGGAGTCGAGCGCAGAGAACACGATCGGCGTGTCGACCCGCGCCGGATCGCACGTGGTGACGGTAAGATTGGCGACGCTCTCGGGCATCTCTCCGCCGAGCCAGTGCGCGGCGTCGCGGTACTTCTTCCCCGCCGATCGCTCCGATGCGGCGACGGCCGTCACCTCGAACCACGGATGATCGGCGAGGAGGCGGATGAACGTCTGACCGACGGCGCCGGTGGCGCCGAGCACGCCGACGGGAATCCTGCGAGTGGGAGCGGCTGTCATGAGGCGAGTAATGTACGCACGAGACGCACGTAGCTGCCGACGGCGGCACGAAGCTCGTCGATGTCGATGAACTCGTGTGGCGTGTGGGCAACGTGAATCGACCCGGGGCCGAAGAGGAGCGGCGTGCCCCAGCGATCGAGAAGTGGGATATCGCTCGTGTACGACACGGGCCCGCTTTCGAAGCCGGCGAGCGTGTGGAAGTGCATGGCGGGGATGTGCGGCGCGAGCTCCAGCTCCGCGCGCCCGTACGCCCAGCGCTCGAGGATCTCGCGCACGTACGCGGGATCACCCACCAGGCGTACCATCAGCTGCGCGACCGCCGCGTCGGGAACGATGTTCGCCTCGCGGCCGGCGAGGAGTGTGCCGACGTTGATGGTGGTGCGACCAAGACGAGGGTCCTCAGGAAGATCGAGATCGTCGAGTGTCGCGAGGAGCGCGAGCATTGGGGTGAGCGCCGAGTCGCCGAGCTCGGGGTAGGCGGAGTGCGCCGCGCGGCCGCGGGTGCGGACGGTCACGAGCATCGAGCCCTTCGCGCCGGAGGCGAGTCGTCCCTCGGTGGGTTCGCCGTTGATGAGAAAGCGGCTGGTCGCGGGGAGGAGGTTCGCGGCACGAGCACCGTCGGAGCTCTTTTCCTCGCCAACCAGCAGGAGCAGGTCGACGCGCTTCTCCCCCTCATCGGCCAGCGTTTGGGCAGCGACCATCATGGCGGCCGCGATCCCTTTGGCGTCACAGGCGCCGCGTCCGGTGAGTCGGTTTCCCGATCGCCCCGGCGGGATGTAGGGTGGAACGGTATCCAGATGCGTCGAAAGGGTGACGGAGCCGAGTCCGTGTGATGCCCAGATGTTGGCGCGAGTGGGCGAGAGTTGCTGGAGAGTGACTGTCCAGTCGCGCTCCCGAAGCCATGCTGCAGCAAGCTCGACGGCTGGAAACTCGGCGCCCGTAATCGACGGTTGCGTGATCAGGGCCTCGGCGAGGGAGAGGACGTCGTGCATCAAGTCAACGTATCAGCGACCGAGACTGTGAGACAACATGAGCTACGGTCGAATCTTTGACGAGTTGTTTCGAACAACGCGCCAGCGCGACGCGAAGAGGCATTGACGAAGGAGACAATCGGCCATACACTGCCCTTACCGAACAAAAACCGAATCATGTAATCGCTCGCAGCACGCCGAATCGGCGGCTAACCGTTGGTTACATCCTCTGGCGAAAGAGTTTAGCATGCAACACCTCAACCGATTTCCCGCCATGATTCGAGGCATCGTTCGCGAGCCAGGATCCCGCCGCGAACCTGCCGAGCTCCTCCGCGTTCGGAGTCTCGATCCGCAGAGCAGGTGCGGCGAAAGCACCACCGTGATGCAACTCTTTCGTGTCGATGACCTCCTCGAGGACACCCCTCGGGTGCACATGGTCTTCCACGACCGGCACGGCTGGTATTGCGAGCATGGTCGCGAATGCCCTGCAGTAGCGGCGGTGCGGCGGCATCAGCGTGTGGACCAGTCGGAACGCTGATCGGAGTCGTTCTCCGCGCGGCGGCTATTACTCCGCGCCGCCGCGCCTCGCCTCGTTCGCCGCGAAGTCGGCCCGCGTCAGCGAGTGGTAGGCGCAATCGGTTCCGTAGCGAAATTTCAGCCCCTCGTACGTCATGCCGAGCTTGTCCATGACTCGCCGTGATGCCGAGTTCTCCGGCGACGCGACCGCAACGATCCGGTCGAGCTGCTTTTCCAGGAATCCCCACGCGACCACGGCGCGCGCGGTCTCGGTGGCGAGCCCGAGCCCCCAGGACTTTTTCCCGAAGGCATAACCGACCTCGATCTCACCGGTGTTCTCCAATGGCTGGAGCCCGCCCCATCCAACCGGTTCATCGCCGCATCTGATTCCGAACATCCCCAGGCCGTTGTCGGTCCAGCACCTCAGGTACTTGTCGAGCTTCTCTACCGACTGTTCGGGAGTGAGCGGCCCGTGCGTGCCGATGTAGCGCATCACGTCCGGATCACCGCGAAGCACGGAGAACCAGTCGAGATCGTCGAGGGTGAGCGGCCGCAGCACGAGACGCTCGGTTTGGAGAATGGTCATTGCACAGGCTATCGCGCGCTCCGCGCACCGGCAAGGCGCCGCACCTTTGCTGAATGCCGCTCGCACATCCTCGCTTCCGATGCAACATTGTCCGAGCGATTTCCCACTCTTCCCGAACCACAGAGCTCACGTCTCATGTTGACTCGCCTCGCGTTCGCGATGCTGCTCGTCTGCGCCTCCTTCCTTCCCGCCGAGGCGGTCGCGCAGGCCGCGGACTCTAACCTCGCGCGCGCCAAGCGCATCCTGCGCTCGACGCCGTTGATCGATGGCCACAACGATCTCGCGTGGCGCATTCGCGAGGACAAAAACATGCCGCGTGACGTCGAAGCGTATGACCTTCGCAAGACGACGCCGGGGCATACGGATCTCGCACGCATGAAGGAGGGGATGGTCGGGGCGCAATTCTGGTCGGTCTACATCCCCGGAGAGATCAGGGACTCGGGCTACGCACGCGTGCAGCTCGAGGAGATCGACATCGCGCGGCGCTTCATCGCGAAATATCCGGAGCGCTTCGCCTTCGCTACCCGAGCCTCCGACATCCGCTACGATTTCGCCCAGGGAAAGGTCGCCTCCTTCCTCGGCATGGAAGGCGGACACGCCATCGAGAACTCGCTGGGCGCGCTGCGCGCGTATTACGCGCTTGGCGTTCGCTACATGACGCTCACGCACAACGTGACGCTCGACTGGGCCGACGCGGCGCTCGATACGGCGAAGCACGGCGGGCTCACTCCCTTCGGAAAGGAAGTCGTGCGCGAGATGAACCGGCTCGGCATGCTCGTCGACCTCGCGCACGTGTCGCCCGGGACGATGAGCGCAGTTCTCGATGTGAGCGCCGCGCCGGTAATCTTCTCGCACTCGGGAGCGCGCGCGCTCGTCGATCATCCGCGCGATGTCCCCGACTCGATTCTCGCGCGGCTACCGAAGAACGGCGGGATCGTGATGGTGCCCTTCGTCAACACATTCGTGTCACCGAAGGCGCGCGCGCACGGCTTGGCCGAGGAGAAGGTGCGCTCCGATGCGAAGGCGAAGTTCGGGGCGGACACGGCGGCGGCGCAGCATGAGGTGGCGGCGTGGCAGGCGGCGAATCCGCCGGTTCGTGCGTCGATCGCCGATGTCGCGGACCATGTCGAGCACGTGCGTGATGTAGCAGGGATCGATCACGTGGGGATCGGCAGCGACTTCGATGGGATCGACGATGTGATCCCGGGGCTCGAGAACGTCTCGAAGTTTCCGAATCTGCTGGCGGAGCTTGCGCGTCGGGGCTGGTCGGACGCCGACCTGCGGAA
>JBDSHG010000083.1:0-7405 GCA_039918615.1 Gemmatimonadaceae bacterium
GCTGCACGAACACCGGCATCCAGGCGGCGATCCCGCCCACCGCAAAGGTGTAGGCCGCGTAGCCGAGGACCGTGAGGCGATACTGCGCGTCCCGCAGGAGGAAGCGGTATTTGTGCATTGCTCCGGCGGAGCGACCCGGCGACATCGCCGTATCCATAGCCGATTTCTTTGGCGCGCGCAGGCGCAGCAGCATCCACCCTCCGAGCATTCCCGGCACCCCGGTCACGAAGAAGGCCTGGCGCCATCCCCAGTGAAAATCGACGAAGCCGCCAATGCCGTAGCCGAGCGCTGCGCCCACGGGAGCCGCCGCGAAGAAGATCGCGAAGGCACGCCCGCGCGTCTTCTCCGTGAAATAATCCGCAAGGATCGCGGGGCCGATCGCCGAGTACGCGGCCTCCCCGATGCCGACCAGCGAGCGCGCGCCAATGAGCTCCGGCATCGTTCGGGCGAAGCCACCGAGCGCGGTGGCCGCACTCCAGAGGAAAATGCCGCCCGCGACCCAGCGCATCCGCTGCGACCGGTCACCGACGGCGCCGAAGAAGGGCGCGGCAATGAGATAGACGGCGAGAAACGCCGTCGAGCCCAGCCCAATCTGGGTGTCCGATGGCGCGAGCGCCGACCGCTTGATGCTCTCCGACACCGCCGGAAAGACGAAGCGGTCGATGTAGTTGAGCAGGTTGATCGACGTGAGGATCGCGAGCACGCCCCACGCTCCGCGCTGCTCACTCTCGTGCGTGTCGTGGACCCCGGCCATCTCGCTCCCCGGTAAGCGCCCCACAATCTGACGTGTCGCGGCGATATCGGAAAGCGAGCGCGTTGCTGCAGTTCGGCGCCGCGCGTACACTTAGCGCACTTCAGACCGATCGAGGCGGATGCACGTTCTCAACTTCACGCTGCTCACGCTCGCGGGCGCGCTGCTCGCGGGGCTGGTCGGCTCGCTCACCGGACTGGGGGGAGGAGTCATCCTCGTCCCCCTGCTGACACTCGGTCTCGGCGTCGATATCCGTTACGCGATCGGTGCATCGCTCGTGTGCGTGATCGCGACCTCGTCGGGGGCCGCCGCGGCGTTCGTGAAGGAAGGGTTCACGAACATCAGGGTCGGGATGTTCCTCGAGATCGCGACCACCGTCGGGGCGCTGCTCGGTACCGTCGTCGCGGTGTACGTCTCATCCTCGACGCTCGCCGTGATCTTCGGCATCGTCCTCCTCTTCTCGGCAGCGCAGTCCATGCGCCCTCGCGTCGAGCATATCTCGATGACCGAGCCCGGCACGCTCGGCGACCGACTCCGACTGGCGTCCACCTTTCCGCAGGAGGGTGAGGACGTGAGCTACGGCGTGGAGCACGTGCCCGCGGGCTTCGCAATGATGTTCGTCGCGGGGATTCTCTCGGCGCTCCTTGGCATCGGCTCCGGCGTGGTGAAGGTGCTCGCGATGGATCGCGCGATGCATTTGCCGTACAAGGTCTCGACGACCACGAGCAACTTCATGATCGGCGTGACGGCGGCCGCGAGCGCGGGCGTGTACCTGCATCGCGGCTACATCGACCCCGTGCTCGTGATGCCTGTGGTGCTCGGCGTGCTCGCCGGCGCGACGATCGGGGCGCGACTGCTCGCGCGCGTGCAGGTGAAGCCGCTCCGGCTCTTGTTCACGGTTGTGATGGTCGCGCTCGCGTGCGAGATGCTCTATCAGGGATTGACGAAGCGGATATGAGCGACGCGCCGGCCGGACACGCGCACGAGGATTTCGCGCTCGAGCAGCGGCTCGGGACGCTGCTCCGCGCGGGCGTCATCCTGTCCGCGTGCGTGACGCTGGCGGGCGGGATCATGTATCTCGCGGCGCACGGGATGGCGCCGACGAGCTATCACATCTTCGCCGGCGAGCCCCCGGGGTTGCGCACGGTGCGCGGTGTCATCACCGGGGCCGCACGCCTCGACAGCGCGTCGATCATTCAGCTGGGCGTGCTGCTCCTGATCGCGACGCCGGTCGCGCGCGTGTTCATCTCGGTGATCGGCTTCGCGCGCGAGCGCGACTGGATGTACGTCGGTTGCTCACTGATCGTGCTCGGCCTGCTCTGCTACAGTCTCATCCACGGCGGATAGCGCCCGGTGCTAGTGTCCGAGCGCCGCCGTGAGCTGGACGTAGAGCGCGCGCCCCGGCGATGTCTCGTAGTACTTTCCCCCCGCCGCGTTGATCGCCACAGACGCGACGTAGTGTTTGTCGAAGACATTCTGCAGCCCGATCGACGGGGCGAGCCACGGGCGCCCGAAGAGCGCCGTGCCGCCCGCGCGCAGATTCATGATCGCGTAGCCCGCCGCCTGCGCGCTGTTCCGATCGTCGACGTACTGCTTCGACTTCCCCTGCCCCTCGATCGTCGCGAACACATTGCGATAGTGGTACGTCGCGCTCGCCTGCACCTGATGGACGGGAATTCCCGGAATCGTGTTGCCGGCGTAGTTCGACGAATCGACGACGTAGTCGCGGAAGTGGAAGTGCGAGTAGGTGTAGGACGCCGCGATCGTGAACGCATCGACGTCGGTCTGCAGCGCTGCCTCGATCCCCTCACGCCGCGTCTTTCCCGCGTTGCGATAATAGGTGCGACCGTTGCCGCTCGGCACCTCGAAGGCGATCAGCTCGTCGTGCACCTCGGTGTCGAAGCCGGCGAGATCGTACTGCACGCGTGAAAACACGATTCCCTTGAGGCCTATCTCGTACGTGGTGGAGAGCTGCGGCTGCAGGTCGGGATTGAAGCCGCCCGAGCCGTTCGCCTGGTTGCCGAGCTCCGTGGTCGTCGGCGTCTCGAACGCGCGGGAGATGTTGGCATAGGCCGAGTGCAGCGGCGAGAACTTGTCGACGAAGCCGACCATCGGGCTCCACGCGTGCAGCGTGCGCTGGCCCGAGTCGTCGGGATTCGATACCGAGACCGGGAAGTTGTCGTCGACCTCGAACTTGACGTAGTCGGCGCGAATGCCGGCGCTCAGCGTGTACCGCTCGCCGAAGGTGATCTCATCGCGCAGATAGGGGCCGACGCTCGAGACCTTCTCCTGCTGGTCGAGCGTGCGCGCGCCCTGCTCGTTGCCGAGATCCGTGCAGGCGACCGTCGGTGAAGCAACCCCATTGCAGTTCGCCCAGTTGAAGCGATGATCGCTCACGCCCTGTACGTCGACGCCGATGCTCGCGCGGTTGTCGATTCCGAGGAGCCGGAGCGGCGCAGTCGCGCGCGCGCCGCCGCCCCACTGTCGGCGCTCGAGCTTCACGATCGCGAAGGTGAGCGGATTGTAGAGCGAGCGTCCGCCGCCGTATATCTGCGCGGAGAGCTCGCCCGTACCCATTAGCGCATGGCGCGCGGAGAGGCCGGTTTGCACCATAGAGACTTCCTTGCGCGCCTTTTTCCGCACCTGCGCCGGATCTGCCATCCACGGTGCGCTGTCCGCCTGCGCCGCGGTGAGCGCGCCGGGGTTCTGCGCGGTGGGCTCATCGATCCCCATCGCCTGGAGCTCGAAGTGCGTTCCGCCCGCGGAGTACAGCGCGCGCGCGTAACCGTTCGTCAAACGCTGCGCGGAATATTCGCGATAGCTATTCGTCGACGTGTGCCCGACGTTCGCCTGGTAGCTGCCATTGTCGAAGGTGCCGCCGACGAGTCCCGTGAAGCGCGAGGTCTCGTACGATCCGCCCTCCGAGCGCAGCTGCGCCGCCAAGCCATCGGTCGGCGCATCCGCGCTCCGAATGTCGATGACGCCGCCCGACGCGTTTCCGTAGAGCGACGCCGCGGTTCCGCGAATCACTTCGATGCGGCCAACGGTTTCCAGATCGAGATAGTCGAGTGGAGTCTGGCCATCCGCGTTGGTGAGCGGCATGCCATCGCGAAGAATTCGAACACTTCGCACACCAAAGGACGATCGCGAGCCGAAGCCGCGCACCGCTATCCGTACGTCCTGCGACGGATTCGTGCGAGTCGCGACGACGACTCCGGGAAGTCCGAAGAGCGCCTGGTCCGCCGCGAGATGCTGCTGTCCGGGACGCAGGCTGTCGGGGCGCACGCTCGTGATCGCGTACGGCAGATCGAGCACCGAGCGGCCGACGTCACGGCTCACCGTCACCACCGGCGCGAGTCGCTGGATGGTCCGCGCCATCGAGTCCTGCCTCTGCCGCGACAACGTGTCGGTGACGCGCGTGGCGGTGTCGGCGTGCGCCGTCGTGTCCTGCGCACGAAGAGCGAACGGGGTGAGAATCGCGAGTGCGGAAAGTGTCGCAAATGCGCGCAATCGCAGAGCGAGAGGCGTCATAAAATTTCGTCCGATGTGCAAGGATGTACGTCGTGCGTCACGTGCCATCGAAATGTCGCAAATATCGGCATCGTGATGCAAATGAAGCGCTGTCAGCGCTCAGTGTGCGCGCACTACCGCCAGTGAATAGGGCGGCAGCACGACTGCCGCGTCGCCAGTGGTGCGATGTCGCGGCGGTCGGTCGGGATTCGGGTGGCCATCGGCGCCGTTCGCCCTCCATCGGTACTGTGCTCGCGAGAAGATCCACTCATCGTGCAGCCGCGCGAATGGTGCTGCCGAGCTGTCGCCGGCGCCGGCGAAACGAAGTCGTGCGGTGCGCGCGTGAGTCGCATCGCGATTGACGAGGAGCACGGCCCAGCGGCCATCGGGTCGCTTTACAGCGAAGGTGGAGAGGAGCGTGTCGCGCGCACCGCCCGCGAGTGTCGACGACGCGGCATACAGCGCGTGCGCGTGCGATCCCGCCTCGAGCCACTCGTGCGTGAGGAGATGTATCGCGTGATACGCGGCGACAGGATACCGGACGTCGCGACGGCTCGTGGCGAGAAAGAGCGCGTTGTTCCCCCACGCGCTGCAGCGCGGATCCTCGTCGAGATACGTGGGCTCGTAGCCATACAGAAACGCCGTGGCGCCGCCGAGCGAGAGGAAGTGGCCGAGGAGGTCGGCGTCGTACAGCGCGCCCTCGATGTCCACCTCGGCGCGGCTCGCGAACGCCGAGTACCCATACTCGGCGATCACCTTCGGAAGTGTGCGCGGAACGCCTTGCTCCTCGAGATGCCGCATCGCATTTGTGAGTCGCCCCGGCGCCGACGCGAGCTGCGGCGCCGTCGGCGCGCACACGTCGTCGAAGGGATACCACTCGAAGGAGAGAAAGCCGAAGTCATCGAGGCGATGCCGGCGCTCGAGCACCGCGAGAAATCGCGTCATCCACGGCGCGCCGGCGGAGTCCACGGGCCACGCCATCATGACCTGGCTCTCCGGACTCTGCGAGCTCGGGCCGCCGAGCGTGGCGTGTGGTGCCACCGCGTGCAGCGCGGTCGCCCAGCGCAGGTAGAGCGATGCGTAGTCTTCGGGAGTGACGTATTGTCCATCGGGCTCCTCGCCCAACTCGATACGGTCGTACGCGTAGCCGCGCGAATACAGGAAGCGCAGCTCGTTCGCACCGTCTTCCGGCGTGGCAAAGAGGACGGGAACGGGGATCATCATCGGCTCGCCGTTCGTGAGCCCGCTCTTCACGACGCGATCGAAGCCCGCCTGTTCGAGATCGAGATCGATGTCGGTGGCGCGGTGCCACGGGTCGGTCGACGAGGCATATGTGATGCTCTGCGTCGTGCGCGAGGCGCCGTGGCGGAGCAAATCGGTGATCGCACCGGAGGGCGTCGCGCGGCCGATTCGAAGCTCGCGGATCGCGTAGCCGGAGGAGTCGCGCGCGTCGCGCGCACCGGGAAGCGCGGTGTGCGAGCTCGCGGTGAGGACGAGGCGCACGAAACGCGTCGCGATCGGCGTGTCGGCGAGCGAGACGCGCTGGTCGCGGCCCTGGCCTGCGTGGATGTCGCCGCGCGGGAAGGTGACCCAGCGCCCCGCAGGGCTCTCGTCGATGTCGCTCACCACGTCCCCCTTCCAGTACTGCACATGGAAGTCGGCCGCAAAGGGATCGGCCCACGCAATGCGAATCGCATCGACACCGGCGACGGCGCCGAGGTCGGCGAGCACCCACTGCGGGCGCGAGGTGGGATCTTCGCGATCGAGCGAGGGATCCAGATACGGGTTGCTCTTCCAGAAAGTGGTGGTGTCGCCGTCGTCCAGACGGGAGTAGCCGGTGTTGTCGGCCTGGTCGATCGTGTTGCCGCGACGGGGGAGTTTGTAGCCATGCGATATCGTGATCGGGGCGGCCGAGCTGGAATCGGAGATCCAGTACCCTCGATCGCCGACGGCATCGCTCCACTGTCCCTCCGGGTTCCAATGCCACGCCTCGATGCCCAATTCGGTGCGGAGGCGGTAGGTGAGGCGGCTGAGGCCGGCTGACCGCATGGCGGTTATGTTTTGCGGGGTATAGATGTCGCGAAGCGTCCCCTTCCCGTGCCCATCGACGCCGGCTCCCAGAGCGGAGGAAGGGGAGAAGGTGGCGAGAATATGGGCGCTATCTATAGTGACGGCGGTTGCAATGGCCCTCGCCCGTTTCGTCCGGAGGGGGCGGTCCTGGGCTTTCAGAGCTGCGGGCGCGAGAAAAAGCCCCAACAGGATCACGCATCCGGAAGCTCGAGCCCCATACCGGAGTCGCGCGGGCAGAACTCTTGCTCGGGAAGCAGCATAGCGGTGGCGCGTGCGCAACAGCCGGGCCGCATGGAAACAATTGATACTCACCTGATGGCCGTCATCTGCGATGGCCGTTCGCACTTTTTCGGAGGTTCAGTCATGCGGGCACGTCTCGTTTTGCCTTTGGTCGCGATCGCATTCGCTGCCGCCTGCGGCGGTAGCAGCACCGGCCCCAAGCCGCCGGCGCACTTCTCGACGATCGTCGTCTCGGACACCGGCTTCGCCCCGTCCGCGCTCACCGTGCAGACGAATACGCTCGTCACGTGGAGCGTCACTTCCGGCGACAACCACCACGTCATCCGCTTCACGAGTAACGTTCCCTCGGGTGGCGATCCGAACAGCAACGTGATCGTGAACGGTCAGAGCGCGTCGACGACCTTCCTCCAGGCGGGCAGCTACACGTACGACGACTCGCTCCACACCGAACATCATGGTTCCATCACGGTGCAGTAGCTGCACACCGGCGAGCGCGCCACACGACTGTCGCCTCGCCGCGTCAGCGTCCAAGAAAGTCCTGGTAGCTGAGACGCTGATACGCCTCCCCGGCGCGGACCGATCCCGCGTCCGCGCCCGGGGTGCGCTGCATGACTTGGTGCGTGTTGTAGCCGTAGACCACCCTGCCCCGCCCATCCACCCATCCGAAGCCATCGAGGTAGGAGAAGAACGCGAACGGCCGCACATCAGCCGCGAGCAGGTTCTTCCCCCACTTGTACTGCGTGTGCGCGAGCCCGAGCTGCGCGAGGAGCGTCGGCGCGACGTCGACCTGTGAGCCGACGACGGTGACCACGGTGTCGCGCACCGCGAGCGCCC
>JBDSHG010000084.1:0-11327 GCA_039918615.1 Gemmatimonadaceae bacterium
ACGACTGACGTCATGACGAGGCCGAGGTTGAACGTCGTCGAGAGCACGTCGGCGGCGGTCTCGCCCACAGTCGTCGCGAAGATCTTGATGATCCAGAAGACGAGCGTGACGGCAGGCACTTTGTTCAACGCCGCGGTCAGGTCATGGGTCTTACGGTCGGTCACGGGCGCATCCTGTTAGCAGAATGACAGCTAGCACGAGCACGATCCGTTCCGTCTCACAACAAATTGTAAGCGGCTCGAGGAATGCGCCGGCGAGGAGGCGGGTACACCCGAATCTGATCCACATTGAGCGCTAGTTTTTCAATCGAAGTCGGCTCGGGGTGAAGTGTCCGCCCGCGGCAGTTGCCGCGTACGTGGCTGGAGATTCATTCGCTAAGCTCTGGTGTGGGCGCACCGTGTTGTAGTCGTCCTGCCATTCACGCAGCACGAGCTGGGCCTCGGTGAGCGAAGCAAACCAATGTTGCGTTAGGCACTCACGTCTCACGCTGCCATTGAAGGCTTCCACGATGCAATTGTCCACTGGTTTCGCTGGCCGACTGAAGTCCAGTTGCACGCGATTCCAGTACGCCCAATGATCGAGTGCGTCGACGTGAACTCCGTCCCGTTGTCGACTTGTATCACGTCCGGCAGTGCGGCACGGGCTTCCCCCACCTCGCTCAGAATGGAGGCGACGTCTTCACCGCGGAAGCCTCGCTGCGCTCGTAAGGTTAAGCATTCACGCGTGTGGATATCGACGAGCGTGAAGATGCGGATCTTCTGCCCTGAGGCGAGGACGTCGTGCATGAAATCCATGGCCCAGCGCTGATTCGCGGCCTCCGTCGTGGGGCGCACCGACCGGAGCATGGCGGCCTTGCGACGACGGGGCCGCTTGCGCGTGAGCGACAATCCCTCTTCCCGATAGAGCCGATACACGCGCTTGCGATTCACCGTCCACCCTTCCCGTCGGAGCAGCACATGCAGCCGCGGATAGCCGAAGGTGAGGCGATCGCGCGCGAGCTCGTGCAGGCGCGCGCGCAACGGCGCGTCGGGCGCCTTCACGCTCGCGTAGCGGAGCATCGATCGTCCGACCGACACGGCTCTGCATGCCCGGCGCTCGGTGAGTTGGAAGCCATCCTTGGCCCAGTCCACCAACTCGCGCCTCGAAGCCGGGCTCACCATTTTTTTCGGAGCGCCTCGCGCAGAATCGTCTTGTCCAAGCTCAAGTCGGCGACTAGGCCTTTGAGCTTCCGATTCTCTTCACGCAGTTGCCGTAACTCGCGCAGATCGCTGACGTCCAGCCCTGTAAACTTCTTCTTCCACCGGTAGAACGTCGTCTCCGTGACTTGGAGTTTCCGGCAGATGTCGGCCACCGGGGTGCCGCTCTCGGCGTGGCGCAGGGCCTGGACGATCTGCTCGTTTGTGAACTTGCTGCTCCGCATTGCTTGGTCCTCGCTCGCTCCGATCCCCGGAGTTTGGGCCAAGCCGCCTACGATGTCAAAACGTCACTCCCCGCGCCGTGAGGAAGCACGCGCTGCCAACCTAGTCGCGTGCCTGCTTCCCGCCCAAATCGATTCGCGCCAGCAGACTCATCACGAACGGGATTCGAAATGCATTGAGCGCCCGGGAGGCTGCTCCGAAGTGCTGATTGACGCGGTACCTAAACGTCTGGCTATCCGTGTTAAATCCGGTCACAAAGAGCAATCGTTGATCGACACTGGCGTACTGGCCCCACCCGTGAATATTGCTCAGGCCATGCAAAAGCTCGTCGAGACCGACAAGCGTATTGAGCGCCGTGATGCTAGCTATGCCGTTATTCGTGGCGCAGGTTCGAGCAATCCGGCGGCGATACGGAAGGCGCGCCGTACGAGCTGCGAATCAATCGAGCGGTCGGGCCCTTCAGGACTAAAATGAACAACTCCGAATAGTCTGATGCGCAGAGCGTGGGAATCCTTGGCGCGCCAAGCGCTTGAAGAATCGGACCCACGGTTTCGCCGTGTCCCAGTACGAGTACCGCCTGACCCGCATGCCTGCGGACCGCATGGGCAACGGCACGCACATCCGAAATGGTCGCCGATGTGCGTGCGATAACCTCAGGCACCACTTTGTTCGCTTCCGCTGCCGGCCGAGCAGTTTCGCGGCTGCGCAGAAGCTGGGTCGTGATGATCGCCTGGACGTGCGCATTAGCGATTGCCTCGGCGAGCGCCGCCGCGCGGGCTACTCCGGCGGCGGTGAGATGCGGATCGTTTTCGGGACTCGTGTCCTTCTCGGCGTGCCTTACAACTATTACGAGAGTAGACGGCTCCGTGTGAGAAGATTGCGCGCCGAGGTCGTGAAATATCCCAAGAAAAGTCAGAACCACCACGAACAGTTCGCGGCGCACGAATCCCCCAGGGGAGCTTCTCCTAAAACTTGTATTTTGTGCCGAGGTAGAACGTGCGACCGTAATATTCTCGTTGAATTGCGTAGTCGTGGGTTGTGGTGCCAGTGAAAAATCCGAACACGGCATTGTTAATGTTCAACGCCTGGACCTGAAACTGAACTCGGTTCGATGCATCGAAGATGACCGAGGCGTCGAATTGAGAGTGTGCGTAAAAGTATGTATCTCCGCTCGGTGTCGCGGATCCGTCGCCATAGCTCACGATATTTTCACCCTGATACGCCCAGGCCGCCCTCGCCGAAAGGCGGCCGAGATCGTACGTGAGGGCAATGTTGGCAAGATTGGGCGACTGTCTCGGCAGTTTCGCATATCGTGCGGGAGTTCCGTCGGACGCTTCCGACACTAACGCGCGCGAACTTGTGTGTGTGTAGTTCGCATCCACTCCCAGTCCCGCCAACGGACCTGGCAGAAAGACCAGACGCTGCGCCCACTCCGCCTCGAATCCAAGCACGTGCCCCGACCCGCCATTCTCCGGCCGAGTGCCAAGAAATCCATCGAGCTCGGTAATGGGGCCGTTGTATGTGAACGTTCGATCGAAGATGAAGTCGGAGAGATTCTTGTAGAATACGCCACCGGAGAGAACGCCGACGGATGAGAAGAAGTGCTCGACAAGGAGATCGTAGTTCCACGCGTGCTGAGGTTTGAGGTTCGGATTACCGCTCGAGATGTTTGTGGGATCCGACCTGCTGCCTGAGGGACTTCCCGTGAGCGAGGGTGCGAGACTCTGGTAGTCGGGACGTGAGATGCCGCGCGTGAACGCAAGCCGCACGTGCGTCTGCGGATCAATCGAATACTTCGCCTGCACACTGGGGAAAAGATCGGTGTAGCTCTGCGTTCCTGGAACCGTCGTCGCCCCACTCGCGGTGTCACCGACTGCGACGTGACCGACGTACGAGGCGCTCGTATGCTCGAGTCGAAGCCCAGTGTACAGCTCGAGCGCGCGCCAAGTAATAGTGTTCGCGACATACCCCGCCGAGATTCGCTCCGACCCATTGTATGTGCCGAGCTGATTGGCCAGGGCATTGGTGCCATTGGTGAAACCCGCGCTGTTCTCGCTCGCGTGTGCTCTGCCCTGATCCGGCACGGGGCCGATGCTGAACGCATTCGACGCATACTGATAGTAGTTCGGGTCGCGAAACGAGCCCACGAGCCCCGACAGCGAGATCGGCGTATCGCCGAACCAGAAGCCACGCTGCGACGAGTGATCGCGCCGCTCATCGCGCAGCTTTGCGCCAAACTGCACGCTGGCGGTCCAATCGTGGGCGTCCGCGTGCCACGGAGTTTGCAGATCGACGGAGCCGCCCAGATCGCGCCCATGCGTGCGACTGTCGATCGTGAAGTAGTGGGATTCCGCGAAGCTCGCGGGATCGGATGCTGCAGCGGCAACGCCCGGATCAAGATAGTGGAAAGTCGGAACCTTTGTGTTCGATGCGTCGTAGGCAACGGTGATGCCTGAGCCGCCTTGGCCGTCAAAAACGAAGGGGTGAAAGCGATAGTCCTGTTGGGTGGCGCGCGTAACGGCTCCGTTGAAGCTCGCACGTAGATCGAAGACGCCCAAATGACTGCGCCCGCTCAACGTGCCGCCGTATACCTGTTCAATCGGCGTGCGGTTGTAGGCCTCGCGCGTCACTTCCGCCCCAGTTCCAAAGCCGTGAGCACCGTTGCCGGCCGAGTCGCCCGTGGCTCCAAACGTGGATCCGGTCTGCGCCGTCGCCACGTCGTTGACGTACGTGATGCCAAAGTTCTCGAAGCGACTATAGAGTCCCTTGAGGGCAATCGCGGATCCGTCGGCAAACCTGTAGTCGATGTCGCCTCCGAGCCCGTAGCGGTTGCGATGATAGTCGTAGTCGCGCTGCGACCACTCGATGGGGATCGGACGCCCGCCCGCATCGGTCGACCACGCCGGCTCGAGGTCGCTGATCGTGCGGTTATTGCGATCCGCCGATCCGCCAAGCAAAAGTCCCAGCTGTTTATCCGTCCCGAACCGACCGCCGACAGCGAAGCCGCCCTGATACTGGTTCTTCGTGCGCAGCGTCATCTGGCCATATTGAGCTGCCACATAGCCCTGCGGCGCGCCTTCTGGCGTTTTCGTCACGAGGTTGATCGAACCGCCGATGGCATCGGCGTCCATATCGGCCGTCAGTGTCTTGGACACTTCGATCGCCGCCAGCAAGTCGGACGGAATGTCATCGAGCTTTACGATGCGCGAGCCGTTCTGTGTCCCCGGCACGTGCGCGCCATTGATTGTCACATTGTTGAGTTCCGGCGGCGTCCCGCGAATTTGCACGAACTTCCCTTCGCCTTCGTCGCGTTCTGTCGTCACCCCCGGCATCCGACCCGCCGCCTCAGCCGCGTTTGCATTCGGCAACGCCCGAATGACATCGCCGGGCAGGACCTTTACGATATTTGGCGCATCCGACTGCCGCTGCAGCGCCGCCGCTTCCGTCTCGCCGAGTCGCTTCGACGTGACCGTGATGCCAGTGAGCTCCTGAACGAGCGGGTGCATGCGAAAGTCTTGCACCGACGCCTGTCCGTTATTGACGACAACCGTTGCACTCTCTGGCGCGAAGCCGATCTTCGCGACGCGCACCGTGTACGTCCCGGCGGGCACGCGGAGAACTCGAAAGAGACCGCTGGAGTCGGCACGAGCGCCGAGCGTGGTGCCCATCACGTGGACCACGGCGTCGGGCGCGGGCCGTTCCTCCACTTCCGTGATTTTTCCGCGAATCACACTCTGTGCCTCAAGCAGGGCGGGAGTGGGCAGCATCAGGGATAGCGCGATGAAGCAACGCGTTGCGAATAACGTTGAACGTGGCATTCGGATTCTCGATGGAAATGGACGGGCGACGAGGGCGCGCGAAAGAGCTCGTGCGATCGCTACGTCAAGCAGCGGCGACGGACGGAGATTATCGCGACTCTGTGTCGGCGACGATTCCGTTCGGTAACGTGGGCGTCACGGGAGTTGCTGCTTTGTCATGCGAGTGACAGCTCACCAAGATCGTGCCCGAATTCCCGGCTCCGATGCGGAGGCCTGGCAGAGCGCGCGCAAAGGAAGTCCATTGCTGTATGCGCCAGTGAGGGAGATGCGCTGGCGTCCACTGGCGTCGCGGTTTCGTCAGCATCAATTCATCGGCGATCCGAATGAACGACCCGTCGATTGTTCGAGCGGTGGAATACCTCGATTTACCGCCGCGGAAACTTCAATGCACCGGTACGCACACTCTGCAGATTCGTTGCTCGCGTGACACGTTCCTGGCCGGAGTACAGCACCCCTGTAACGCGCGCGGGCACCCGCAGCGCAGATCCGCGATAGGCGTAACGCGTTGGACCAACGTTCGATGACAAGGGGACGCAAGGACGTGATAGTGAACGGACACGAGTGTTGTCGCATCCCCGTCATACGTTCTGCGCAATAAACAGCTCCCACGCTCAGAGCGTCGCTTTCCGGAGACTCGTATGCGTTCCGCCTTCCGTTCCTTCGTTCCCTACGCGCTCCTCCTTGCCAGTGCGACGGCGTGCGGGGAGAACGGCGAGACCGCGGCTCCAAGCTACGGCGATGGGTGGCGCAAGCTTCTCAAGAACAGTACGGCTACGGTAAGGACAAGAAGGAGAAGATTGCGAAGTGCAAGAAGCAGAAGGATCGATTCTACTTTGTCGCGGTTGTGGACTGGAGCTGGCATGCCGAGTTGATCACGTTCGACGATCATGCCTGCGAATTGCGGTTGGACGAATAGCATCGCGTAGACCTTCGATTGATGAATACCTATCCGCGAACGCCGAGGCGCAGGTGTTTACGCGTCGCGGTGTCGTTCACCCCGATCATTTGTCCGTGTTCAGCGACCCGTTGTGCGTGAACAACGTACGAAGCGCATCGAGTATGCCGTAGCGCGACATCCACAACGCCACGGCGAACAGACTTCACGGCGCGCAAGTTGACATACTTGTGAATTCGGTAATCGTCACTGTCAAGATGACTGCTGAGACTCGAAAAAATACCGATGCGCTCGTCGCGGACGCGATTGAATCCGCCGCGGACGTTTGGCGCGCTACTGACGGCCTCATTGCCTCAGATACCGAATTGCGCTGAATCGGACTTCCGTCCGAAACTCTCCGAATGTGTGGGAGACAGGAATAATGTCCGCTGGACCCGATATCGGGCTTCGAGCGTATTCCAGATGCAGGCTCGCAAACTTTCGCGTGCCCGGAAGGCTGAAATTGACGCCCGTTCGTACTGCTTGTTGCGCCGCGACATTATCACCTTGCTCGCGACGGAAGCGCGCGACGTCGAATCGAACGAATACATCGAGATCACCCGTCCGGGCGGAATCAAACGCACTCACCTGAAGTTGGAGGTAGCCATCCGCGACATTTGTGCTGTTCCCATTGTATGCGGTACACGAATTTCACCCACGGTTGCTTTGGCGGGGAGAGCACACAGCAACACGACCGCCGCGCCGCCGCGCTCTTTCTCGAATGCATCGGCTCCTCGAGAAAAGTGGCGACACTCAACCGCCGCGACTGGGACTCGTTAATCGCATGGCGCCGCAGACGCGGTGACAAACGCGGCGGAAAGAGAAGCGAAGGAAAACTTCGTGCCCGCGTGATCGAGTACGACCTGAAGTTTCTTCAGTCAGCCCTCAACTGGGCTATGATGGCGCGGGACGCTGCGGGGAATTTTCTTCTGGAGCGCAACCCACTGAAGGGAATGCCGTGGCCGAAGGACGGCGCTCCAAATCTTCCAACGCTCACGGACGAGCAGTATGAGACGCTGCTAGCCGCGTCAACGCGCGTGGGCGCTCGCTGCACCTTGGCGCTCGTGCTCGCGCACGAGACGGGACACCGAATCGGCCTCGATTCGCTTGCTACGCTGGTCGGATGTCGACTGGAGCACAGGCGTGATTCGGTGGCGAGGCGAGAACGACAAGATCGGCTTCGAGCACGAAACTCCGCTCACCCGTTGCGCCATAGCCGCGCTGGATATCGCGAGGCGCGAGCGACCTTCCGTAGGCGATGCCTGGATATTTGCATCGCCTGGAACGATCAACGAACCATCGCGGCATCTCTTCCGCGATTGGTGGGTGCGGATGGAGAAAATCGCCGAACTGGCGCACGCACCTGGGCGAGGCTGGCACAGCCTGCGTCGTCAGTTCGCAACGGAGTTGAAGCACACACCCCTTCGCGACCTCTGTCACCTGGGAGGCTGGAAGGATCCGCAGACCGTCCTCAAGTGCTATCAGAAGGCAGACGAGGCGACGATGCGCGCCGCACTGGAGACGCGAGCGAGTCTGCATCCCAACGGACTTGTTGCTCGCGGTCGTTCCGCGTAATCCGCGCGAATCGACACCATGAATCGACACCATCGCCACTTTTCCGAAAAACGAAACGCCCCACTCGAGGTCGCAACCTCAAGCGGGGCATAATTTTCGTTGTCATGGGCCAGCGAGGAGTTGAACCTCGGACCTCACGCTTATCAGGCGTGCGCTCTAACCACCTGAGCTACTGGCCCTGCTTTTCCCGCTCGTTCCTGTCTCTCTAACCACTTACCCCATCGGCACGTTCACGCTTTACTGGCAGCCATCAAGATTAAGACGCACTCCCCCCGAAATCAATCACCGGGGACGCTCCCGCGCCTCCCGTCCCACCGTGCACCGAGCACGAATCGCCGTCGCAGAGACGCCGTGCGCGGTGCGATGCGACCCACGCGTAGACCCTCGACCCCACCCACGCAGAGCCGGGCGCGTACATCAGCGGCGCGAGCGGCCAGAGCAGGGGCAGCCGGCGGCTGATCTCGCGAAAGGCAAAGAATCCTCTCAGTGCGCGACCATCCGGCGTGACGACGGCCATTTCCTCGCGCATGTCTTCGAGCGTCACGCCGGGGAGCAGCTCCCGCGCTCGCGCCGTCTCTCGCTCGAGGTCCACGTAGCGCAGCCGCTTTGCGCCATCCAGCTCGTCGAGCTGCGTCATCGTCCGAATACAGAGCGGACAATATCCGTCGTATACCAACGTCCACAGACGGCGCTCGGCGCCGTCGCGCGCGCGACGAAACTTCCGCACCTGGACCCGCACCGGCTCCGCGAATGCGGCGTACAACGACATCAGCTGAAAGAACGGCGCCACCATCAGCACCGCGATGCCGGTGTGCATCACGACACCCGCCGCCAGATACCCCGGCGCCAGTCGCGGATACAGCACACACAGCACGAACGTCGCCTCGAACGCGAGCGTGAGTACGGCGAAGATCACGCCCAGCCAATGCAGATGCGCGAGCGCGAGCGTGAGCGGACGTGCGTGGCCGATCCCATCGAGCAGCATGTAGTACGTCATCGTGTAGCCGTTCAGCCACGCCCCCTTCCCTACCGTGATCTTCGACAGCGCGGCCGAGAGGTACACGCACACGAGCAGCCACTGCACGAGCCGCATCGGCCAGCGCGCGTCGCGGCCGCACGCCCAATCTTCCATGGGCACGAAGCGGCCGCGGTCTCGACTTCGCGCCACACGCGCGCGCATTGCGTCGACCGACAGCTCCGCACCGCACGGCGTCAGGATCAGCATCCAGAGTACGATCGTCGCCGCGGCCTGGGGATGGCGCATCGTCCCGTACGACAACACGTGCGCGAGCAGGAGCGTGACCGTCGATGCGAAGACAATGAGCGACACGCGCGTGTACGCCCCCACGAGCGCGCCGATGCCGGCCGCACCGCACACGATCCACGCGATGACGAGCAGCGCAGTGCCGGGCCGCGCGCCCCACCCAAACGGCAGCATCTCCACCTTGAGCGCCGGCAGCGCGACGAACCATTCGGATGGCAGGAGTGCGCGCGTCAACTCGAGCGTGAGCGTGCCCGGCCACAGCGCATCGGCGAGCAGCGCGAACACGACAGCGATGCGGAGATATGCCAGATCGCGCAGGCGCGCCGGCTCGAACCAGTAGCGATCGAGCCGCTCGCGAATGCTCACTCGCGCCCGCCGCGATCGAGCGTCCACGCGGCCACACGACGCATCGGTGCGCGTACCGTGTACGTCGATATGTCGGCGACGTACACGACCCGGAGCCACGCAGACGCCGAGCAGTAGCGCCCGGGATACTGCGCCTCCACGGCGCGTCCGACCTTCGCTTCGGCCATTTGACCCGCAGCCGCCTCCGGCGCGCGGCCGATCGCCACCAGCAGCGATCCTAATTGCAACGACGGGATGCCCAGCGAGTCTGGCAGAATCGTGTCGGTGAGCTCCGTGTGTCCGCATTGCGCGGCGCGCAGCTCCGGCACGAGCAGTGAGTCTCCGCCGGCGTGCGCATCCGCGTACATCGAATACCGCACGAATGGCCAGTACCAGACGCCGCCGCCGGCCACGAGTGGAGACGATGACGCGATCTGTGCACCGAGCACAGCGATGCAGACTGCGGCTGCGACGGCCTTCGGAAGGGGCATGGGCCTTGGGAAAGTGACGTCAACCGCTGTACGCGAAGCGTGCGGCGCCGTGACGGCGACGCGATCGCCGCCGCATCATGTCGACGATCGCGTCGAAGCACAACGAGAGCTCGAGCCAGTCGCGCAGCATCAGGGCGCCGGAGCCTCACTCGCCACGATCTCCTTACCTCGCGCGAACCGCTTCCCGAGCTCAATGAACGGCTTCTCGACCAGATGATACGCGACGAATGGGAGGAGGACGACGAGTGCCGTCGTAGTGAGCCACTGCACCGCATCGGATCGCGCGCTGAATACGTTGAAGCCGACCCAGAACGCGATCTGATGCGTGAGGTAGATGCCGTACGAATAAAGAGCGATCGTGCCGGCGGCGCGGGTGAGCCTCGACTCAGGAAGCGTATCGACCAACGGTATCAGCGATGCAACGCCGAGGCAGAAAATCCATTCGGCGACAAAGAAATTGATACGATCGGCGAGTGCAAAGAACACCGCGATGCATGCAAGCAGCAGTGGAAGCCAAAGCGCCGCAGCGGCACGCGCGCGCTTGGGCCCGCGAGCGAGGATGCCGTACGCGAGCACTCCCGACAGGAAGCATGGAATGAACTGCAGAATCGAGAGCCGCCAGATGCCGGGGATGGAGCCGCGTTGAAGTAGGAGGCCGAGGGGAACGGTCACGAGAATTCCCGCGACGATCCATCGCGGCCCTCGCCGCGCCGCAAGAAAGCAGAGCGGCAACAGCACGTACATCTGGACTTCGAGCGGCAACGACCAGAGCACTCCGAGGACGTTGCCTACGCCGGCCAGGTTTTGAACGAGCAACAGGTTGGCGACCACGACGAAGAGTGGAGCTGGTGCGTACGCTACGGGATGGTGCACGACGGGTACGGTCTGCGGAATACCCACTGCGACGACGGCGAGTACCGTGACGATTGCGAGCGGATAGATGCGGAACGCGCGTCGGAGGTAGAACTCCGACACCCACGAGCCGCGTGCGCCGCTGCGCTCGAGGGATCCCATGAGTACGAGGCTCGTGTGCACGAAAAAGAGGAGAACCCCTGCTCTCCCGAGCGGGTCGAGCTCCTTGTGGTAGCCGAGCGCTCGCGAGATGTGAAAGAGGAGTACCGAGAGGACCGCGACGGCGCGGAGGACGTCGAGGTTTCGTTCGGGAAGCCGAGTTCGCAGCTGCGGGGGCGGTTTTGTCAGCGAGTGGGCGCGTTCGGGGGATGTTCGAGGATCTGAGGAGTAGACGGAATCGACGCGCGGGTGTCACGACCACAAACGACACAGCCCCCGGTGCGCGAACGCATCGGGGGCTGCAAAAGGCAATCGATCGTGACAATTCGTATGATGGCGCGACGATTCTTGAGGATTTTCGAGGGGAACGTCGTTGCTGTTGCCAGCGCGGACGCGCTCTACTCATCGCTCCAGAAAGGAGGTGATCCAGCCGCAGGTTCCCCTACGGCTACCTTGTTACGACTTCGCCCC
>JBDSHG010000085.1:0-48931 GCA_039918615.1 Gemmatimonadaceae bacterium
AGATCACCGAGGCGGCGGGCGCCGGCAGTGATACCGCGCGCGTCGCGCCAACGGTGCCGAGCAGCCGTCGCTTCACGTACGCCGCTCGACGATCCGCCGCGAGAGTGCGCGAGTCCTTCGCGATCGAGAGCAGCGAGCGCGGGATGATCGCGCGCAGCCCGAACTTGATTGCGTCCTTCGACCACCGCGTGAGCACGTGCGCGACTTCCTGGATCGCGGGGAGCGGATCGCTCCACGACCACATCGCCGATTTCACCCCCGGTGCGAAGTCCGTGAACAGCTGGCGGAACGCCGCACCGAACGCGATGCGATCCTCCGCGCGCTCGGCGAACGCCTGTCCCGCACGCTCGAGCGACCCCGCCGTCCATCGCACGCGCAGGCCGAGCGGATACGACGCGGGCGGGGAAGGGATCTCCCCCTGCGAGAGCTGCCACGCGTAAAGAGGGAAGTCGACGCCCGCAATCGTGTTGAGCGGCAGCGATCCCCAAAAGCGTCCGTTCACCTCCATCAGCGCGGTCTCGCCCGACTCGCGATCGTGCCGGAACTCCACCATCGCCACGCCCTCCCATTCGAGCGCGCGCAGCAGCCGCATCGAATAGTCGAGCAGCATCGCGTCCACGGCCTCCGCGATGGCGACGACGGCGACGCCGCCCGACGGCGGATTCTCCGAGAGCCGTCGATGCTGAAAGCTCGTCACGAGCTCACCCTTCGCGATGAGCAGCTCGATGCCGACACCCTGTCCGCCGTGATACGACTGGAAGAGCAGCCCCTCGCCAAAGCGACTCTGCGTCGCGAAGGTGGTGCGAAGCTCCTCCGCCGACTCGAAGGTGCGCGTCTTGAACTCGTGCGACGTTTTCCGGCTCTTGTCGCCCGGCTTCGCGATGATTGGAAAGCGCATGTGCTCGAGCGCGGCCTCGAGATCGGCCGCGCGCTCGATCGTCATCGAGACCGGCACGGGCACGCCAGCCTGCGCGGCCATCGCCAGCGTGATCGACTTGTCGAGCACCCGCTGCACGATGACCGGTGGCGGCGCACCGACCGCGCAGAAACGCGAGAGGTCATCGTACGCGGCGCACACGATCTGCAGCGATGTGTCGCTCGTGGGAACGACCCACGACGCGCCCTCGGAGCGCGCGAGGCGGGCGAGCATGGCGGCGGATTCGGTCATATCGCCGCGCAGCTGCACGGTGCCAGCGATGGCGCGCGACGAGATGCGCAGCGATTGGCCGCGCGGCGTCACGACGATGCACCGCACTCCCGCGCGATGCAGCGATCGGGCGATCGTCACGAGCTTGCGCGGCTCCGCGCCTACGATGACTACGGTAGGGACGTCCCCCGCTTCTTCGCGATGCGAATGAGCGGGGGACGATGCGGCGTCAGGCACCAGCGCTGCCGACCCGGGAGCTGATCTCCTGCTCGAGGAGGTTCGCGTCGACGAAGAACTTCGCGGCCCAGCTCAGATACTCGAACTTGCCGTACTCGCCGTCCACCGGGAACGAGCCCTTCACGCCGCCGCGCAACTCCGGCGCACCGTCGACGCGCACACGTGCGCGCACATACGCGTTCGTGCGTCGCCCGGCATCGAGAAATTTCTCGTCACCCGTGATCTGGTAGAGCATGAGCCAGCAGTGCGCGATCTGCACGGAGCCCGTCATGCACGCCCACTTCACCGCGCCTGTCCAATCCTCGTTCAACCGCCCCGGCAGGAAGCCACTCGGCCGCAGCGCCAACAGCGCGCCATTCGCCGTGCGAAGTGCGGCGTCGAGCAGGGCAGGATCATTCGAGAAGCGGAAGCCCTCGATCACGCCGCGCAGCGCGTACCCAATGGTGTGCGTGAGCGGATGTGCCGCGTCGTTCAGGCAGCAGTCGGAGAACCAGCCGTTCTCGCACTGCTTCGTGAGCGCCCACGCGATGTTGCGCAGCGCGGCCTCGCCGTAGCCACGCGAAGGATCCATGCGCGCGGCCTCGAGCAGCCCCCATGCGACGTGCGTCTCGTACGCCTTGTCGCCGGCTTGCGCGAAAGGAGTCGGATTTTTGCGCCACGCGCCGTCGTCGTCCTGCGTGCTCACGAGCCAGTCGGCAGCGCTTCTCATCGCGGTGCGATAGTCTGCGCCCAGCTCGGCCACGCCACTCGCGAGCCCGATGAGAATCTGCCCGGTGTTGAAGGTCACCGGCACGACCGGCGTCTGACCAATCACGCCGCCCTGGAAGCCACCGCCCTCCAGCTGAATCGAGACCAACCAGTCGAGCACCACGCGCGCGCGCTCGCGATGCACCTCGGCCGGCACGCCGGGCTGTCCGCGCAGGAGGGTCGGCACGATGTAGCCGCTCGTCTCCGGATACGAGGCACGCCATCCCGACACGAGGCTGTAGTCGCGCGCGATGCCGCCGTCGTTCGAGAGGGAGTTGTCCTGGGCGGCGCCAAGCCAGTCGAGCGCCGCGGCGACCGACGTCGCGATCCCCGAATCGGTTAGCTCCGCGGTGCGCCGGTCGCGCCGCGATTCCGACTTCGCGGCTTCGGGGAGCGCGAGATCATCGCGCACCTTGCGGGCCTTGTTCAGGATGGCGTCAATGCCGGAATTCATGATTCGATAAATGTATCGTGTCGCAGTATTTCCGGCTGGCAGCGAACACTTTCGTTGCAGCCGGTCATCTAGAGCTCCATCTCCCAGTCCTGGCCGAGCTGCTCGCTGCCGAAGTGCGTGTGCATCTCCTCACGCACGAGGTGAAATCCATTGGCAATGTAGATCGCACGGGCGGCATGGAGCACGGCGTTCGTCCACAGCGTAACCTTCGCGTATCCCGCCGCGCGCGCGAAATCGAGGCATGTGCGCACGAGCGTTCCTCCGACGCCGAGTCCACGCGCACCCGGCTCGACGAGCAGGAGGCGTAGGCGGGCGATGGACTCGCTCTCGCGGACGAGCAACACAGAGCCGACGCGCTCTCCGTCGGCGAGGGCGATCCAGAAACGCTCGCGAGCGGGGTCGTGCTCGTGAGCGAAGTGCGCGACGATCTGCACGACCAGCGCTTCGAAGTGGTTGCCCCACCCATACTCGTCGGCGTAGAGCTCTCCGTGCCGCTCGATCACCCATCCGAGATCGCCCGGCGCGGGCTCGCGCAGCACGATCGGCTTCGAAGTGGGAGCGGGAACGCTCTCGCCGAGTACGTGCTCGATGGCGTGCATCGCGCCGACGAGGGCGCGCTGGCTCGCGGCGGGGTGGGGGGCGAGCAGCGCAGCGATCTCGTCGTGGGCCCGCGAGTCGAGCTTCGCGAAGGCGCCGCGACCCTTGCGGGTGAGGGACAGCAATGTGCGGCGCGCATCGACAACGCTGCGACGGCGCTGGATGAGGCCGCGCCGTTCGAAGGAGTGGAGCATGCGGCTGAGGTAACCGGCGTCGAGGCCGAGGGCGTGGGTGATGCTGGTAGCCGTCGCCCCATCCTCCTGGGCGAGCTCGTACAGCACGCGCACCTCGGCCAGCGACAGATCGCTCTTCAGCAGCCCTTCTTCGAGGACGCCGATCTGCCGGGTGTAGAATCGATTGAACTTCCTGACAGCGGAGATGCGGGCGTCGAGTCTGGGGTCGGGCACAGGGGTATCCGGGAGGCCTCGAGCAGCGAAGGGGCAGCGCTTCCCAGCATACACGATTGATTGACTTTGTCAACCAATGTCATCCCGGGCGGGGAGCGGACGCGGCGCCTCTGCGGGGCTTCGTCTGCAAAGATGGACTAGCGTGAAAGCGGTGCCAGACGAGTCAGTTTACTTGCATGACACCACGTCACTTAGCTATACTCACCTAACCTTTGTCGACAGTGTTTTCGCCCCTCGCCATGCGGACGAGAGCGCGGCGTACCACCTCTACGGAATGACATGACCAAGAAGGGTAACCCCGACGTCGAAGAGCGCGTCGATTCGCTGGTGACCTGGCTGGAGAACAACTCCAAGCAGCTGATGTACGCGTCGATCGGGCTGCTGGTGGTGGCGGGAGGGTTCTGGTTCTACCGCCAGTCGAGCCGGAAGCAGGCCGAGAGTGCGTCGATGGCGCTGACGGAGGCGCAGTCGGCTATGGCGGCGTCGAATCTTCCGCTTGCGCAGAGTGATCTCGCGAAGCTGATCCAGCGCTACGGCGACACGAATGCGGGAACGCAGGCGCGCGTGCTGCTTGCGCAGGTGTATTACGAAAAGGGCGAATACCAGGAAGGGATCGCGGAGCTCAAGCCGGTGACCGTTACGAAGGACGCATATACGGCGGCGACGGCGCTCAACCTGACGGGCGCGGGCGAGGAGCAGTCAGGGAAGTTCGTAGACGCGGCGGCGACGTACGAAAAGGCCGCAGCGAAGGCGCCATACAAGGTCGACCACGACGTCTACATGGCGAGCGCGGCGCGGGCGTTGACGACGGCCGGCAAGCTGGATGACGCGAAGAAGATCTGGTCGGCGCTGGCGAAGGATGACGAGAGCGCGGCAACGGCAGAGGCGCGGGTGCGGTTGGGCGAGATCGAGGCGAAGGCGGCGGGCCAGAGCTGAGCTCGGGCTGATTGCTGGGAGGGCCGGGCTGAGGTATCGGCGCACGCTAAGCTTTGAGCTCGAGAATAGTTTGAGGTTGGAGGGCGCCCAAGTATGGGCGCCTTTTTCGTGTGGGCTGCCGCGACTCTGGCTCGATAGGTTGGGAGCTAGCAACTACGTATAAGATACATTATGTAAACTAACGAGTGGGGAGAAATGTGGACAACGGCGTTAACCCTCGCTGTCCACGGTTCCCTATCTCGTTACTGTCGTTTGGTTTGTATCGACGCGCCGGCATCAGGCAGCGTCCTTCCGCCACTCTCCGGGCCAATATTCCAACGGAGGGCGCCTAGGCGCTCAACTCGGCGAGCTCGCCAGTAAATACGATGCACCCTTCGCCGGCTAAAGTCGGCATCCACGACGCTCCATCGCGCCGCAAACGGACCCGCAGCGGACGGCCACTTCGCGTTGTGAGCGAGGTCGAATCCCCGCTCTCCTTCCACGCCGCCAGCAGGATCGCCGTCGCCACCGCCCCCGAGCCACACGCCAGCGTCTCGGCCTCCACCCCCCGCTCGAACGTGCGGATCAACCACGCGCCGTTGTGCTCCGAAACGAAGTTCACGTTCGTGCCTTCCGGGTGGTAGCCGGCGTTCCTCAACACCATTCCTCGCTCGGCCACGGGTACGGTTTCGACATCATCGCACCGCACGACCAGATGCGGCACCCCGACCATCGCGAAGCCGATTCTCGTCTCGCCGGGCGCCACGGCCAGCGCGACTTCAGCCTCGGCGTTGGACACTGCTGGCAGGTCGATCTCCGGCCCCCATTCGCCATTGCGGGCCGAGACCGGTCCGCTGTCGGCCTCCAGCACGAGTCCGCTTCCCGACGACACCCCGAGCTCGAGCGACAGCCTCGTGACGCAGAGCGTCGCGTTTCCGCAGAATGCCCCGCGGGAGCCGTCGCTGTTGTAGTAACGCATGGCCAGCGTAGCCCCCGGGAGGCCCGCGTCGGCCACGAAAACCACGCCGTCGGCTCCCACGCCAGTGCCGCGTGCACAGAGCGTCCCGATCGCTTCCGGGCGCTCCAGCGGGTCTCTCGCCACCCCGCAGCCACGCGAATCGAAGACGACGAAGTCGTTTCCCGACCCGGACATCTTCCAGAACTTTCGGCCCACGATCAGATCTTCCCGATGATCGTTTTCCACCGCAGCCGCCACACCATCCAGATCGCCTCGAACACGATCTTTCGGGACATCTTACTCTGCCCCTCGGTGCGGTCGTGGAACACGATCGGAATCTCGACGATCCTGAACCCCTTTCTCCAGGCTAGATAGCTCACCTCGATCTGGAACCCGTAACCATTCGATTTCACCGAGTCGAGATCGATCGCCTGTAGAACGGACCTGCGAAAGCACTTGAAGCCGCCGGTGGAATCGTCGAGGGGCAAACCAGTTACCCACCGCGCATACAGATTCGCGGCATAACTCAGCATCAGGCGGCGGATCGGCCAGTTCACCACCGTCACCTTCCCGCGATTGTACCTCGAGCCCAGCACGAGGTCGGCGTCCTGGATCGCGGCCAGGAAGGTCGGCAGGTGCGCGGGATCGTGCGAGAAGTCCGCGTCCATCTCGAAGACGTAGGCGTAGTCCCGCTCGAGCGACCATTTGAAGCCGGCGATGTACGCGGTGCCCAGCCCCAACTTTCGCCCGCGATGCATGACGTGCACCCGCGGCTCGAGCGCCGAGAGCTCATCGACAATGCCCCCCGTGCCATCCGGCGAGCCATCGTCGACCACGAGCACCTCGAGCCGCGAGTCCTGCTCGAGGATCCGGCCGATCAGCGTCGATATGTTGTCGCGTTCGTTGTACGTCGGAACGATGACCAGCGCCCGCTCAGCCACGGCGCCTCCGGTCCGCGGCCGCACCGGCGACGATCCCGACGAGCGACAGTCCCAGCGCCAGCAGCGTCAGCATCTTCCCCTTCTGGAACGCCGCGCTCGTGAAGGTCAGCTCGACCTTCGTCGCGCCGGTCGGCAGCGGGACGCCGATCAGCGAGTAGTCGGTCCGTACGACCTGCGCATCCTTCCCGTCCGCGGTCGCGATCCAGCCCGGATAGTAGTTCTCCGAGACGACCAGCGCCGCCCCCGCGGGCGCCGGCTTCGCGAGCTCCAGCACGATGTGCCCCGGCGCGTACGACGCGGTGCGCACCCCGATCCCCGTTGCCGGCGGCATCGCCGTGATCTGCGGCCCGGTCACCGGCGCCGCGCTGTCGACCAGCGCCACCCTCGGCGCATCGAAGCGCGGGTCGAGCACCGTCGTCAGCACGGGTGCGTCACCCGCCTTCACGATCACAGGCGCCACCCACGCGAATGCATTGTCCCCCGGTAGCTGGAAGAGATACTCGTCGTCACCCACCGAATTCTTCACCGGTCCGATCACGCGCTTCGCGTCGGGGATCGGCAGCGAATCGACGTCCGTCAGGATGTAGTGCACGTTGAGGAGGTTCCACAGCTTCGGATTACCAATCTCCTTGTACTCGGGGCCGCCGAGCAGCGTCTCGTAGCGACCGAGCTCGTTGCCATGGTAGCCGACGAGCTGCCGGATGCCGTGGATCATCAGGCCGTTGGAGACCGTGGTGAGATACGGGTCGTGCACCGCGTCGCCCTGCTTGAGCTGCAGCGCGAGGACGCGTCCCGGCTCCTTGATCTTCTGCAGATAGTCGATCGCAGGGTCGCTCGCATAGATCTGCGCGGCCGGCGGCATGAAGAGCCAATAGAGCCGCTCGATGCTCCACAGGTCGAGCGCCGAGATCGCAACGATCGCCCACGCGGCCTGCACCGCGCGGAGCTTGCCGGCGAGGAGCGCGAACAGCACGCTGAGCATTGCCGCTGCCGCGAGGAAGGAGCGGATCGATCCCATCCCGAGTGCTGCCGCATTGTCGGGAACTCTGTTCGCCTGCTGTGGGATCGCGATTGCCGTCGCCATGGACGTCAGGCCGCCGCTCACGCCGAGCAGCAGCATCACGCCGGCGAAGATGCTCCAGCCGATGAGAAAGCGGCGCGTGTACTCGCGCGCGAGGATGCGCTCGAGTCCGAGCGCGGTGAAGACGGCGATCGAGAACGCCACGACGTAGAACATCGTGCTTGGCGCGCGGAAGAACTTCGTCCCCGGCACGAGCGCGTAGAGCAGATGGAAGAACGGTGTGTTGCCGCCGAGCGACCAAAGTAGCGCGACGACGAACACGCCGAGCCAGAAGCGCGCGAAGCTCCTGCGCCGCAAGCCGAATGCAGCGCCGAAGCCGAGAGTCGCGAGCACGAGAACGGAGGCGCCGAGGTACTCGCTGTGGAAGTGAATGCCGTTCTGTCCCCAGTACTTGTCGAGAACCCCCGTGAACTGCGGGATGTACGTATTGAGCAGCTCCTCGATGGGGAACGAATAGCTCGTCGCGAACTCGTAGCTCGCACCGCCCGCGCGTGGCGACCACGGGACGTACTGCATCACGGGCAGATACTGCACAGCACCCATCAGCATTCCGACCACGACGGCGGCGAATGCGAATCCGAGCCGCGTGAACGCCGCCTTCCTCGACATCGCCGCGCCGTCGTCGGCCGCGGAGAACGCGAGGTAGAGCGCGAAGGCGCCGGAGAGGAGGAGCATGTACTGCAGCAGCTGCGGGTGCGGGCTCAGTACCGCGAGTCCGACGGTGAGCGCGAGGACGCCAAACGCGTAGAGGCGTCCGTCGCGAACCGCGCGCACGAGCATCCAGAGGGCCAGCGGCGTGAGCGCGCTGACGAAGAGCTTTCCGTCGTGGCCGGGCGACACGTACGACGCGATCGGTCCGCCCATCATGTAAACGAGACCGCCGAGGAGCGCGGGGTAGAATCCGAGCCCCCACGCGCGGAGAAAGTAGTAGGTGAAGACGCCCGCGAGGAAAATGTGCAGCATGAAGCCGACGGTCATCGCTACGTCGGTCGGCATGATCATGCGCAGCAGAAACGTCGGGTAGAAAATGTCGCCGTGCATCGCCGCGACGTACGGGAGGCCGCCGAAGATGTAGGGGTTCCACAGCGGGAAAGAGTGCGTGGTGCGCAGCGAGTGCGCGCCAAACTCGCGGAAGGCATAGCCGGCGAGGTACTGGTCGCTCCGGATGTTGATCAGGAACTTCCCCGCCAACGCCGGCCACCCGAGCCACAGCGTCGCCGCGGCGTACACGAGCGCGCTCCAGAGGCCAGCGAATTTCGGGGCGCCGGTCTCGGCCGCCGGTTCAACGCGTGGGGCTGTGTTCTTCTTCATGTGTGGACAGCCGGCGACGCCGGACGAAGGCCAGAAAAATGAGCGGCGGAAGGACTTCCAGCGCGGTGAGCCAGAGGCGCGATGCGACGACGAGCAGATACGCGGGGCCGATCGCGAAGCCCGCTCGCTGAAGCGCGACTCCCATCGCGCCCTCGCGAACGCCGACGCCTGCTGGAGAGAATATCGCGATGAAACCGAGCAGGTACGAGCCCGCGAAAACTGCCACGTAGTCCCGGAGGGCGCCAGGCGCGCTGCCCAGCACGCCGACGGTGAACAGCCAGAACGCCACGCCGTACATCAACCACGCGATGGTGGTGAGCGCCGCGGCGATCAGCAGTACGCGATGCGGGAGCTCGCGGATGACGATCGCACGCTTGAGCACGCGCCCCGCAAGCACACCCAGCCTCGGCAGCGCTTGCGGCGACGCGATCACCACGGCCGCGAGCGCGGCGATCACGATCGCGACCCACGACGGCAGTCGCAGCAGCTGCGCACCGGCGACGATCGCCACCACGAAGCCGACGAGCGTGTTCACGAGCGTCACCAGCACCGACGCCGTCGCCCCCTCCGCCGCCGACACGCCGTACTCGCGCGTCATCACGACGAGCGCGGTGATCGACCACACCTTCCCCGGGAGATACTTCCCGAGATTCGATGTCGTCCAGATGCGCGCAGCATCGAGAAAGGGAATCTCGTGTTGCCATCCGCGCAGCAGCACGCGCCACGTCTGGATCAGCACCGCGTAGGTGCAGAGCACGATGACGCCGGACGCCGCCAGTGCGAGCCAGTTCGGGCGTGCATGCTCGAGCGCGAGCCTCACCGCGCCCCACTCCTCCGCGATCTTGCGCGCCACCAGCGCGATCACGATCACCGCGAGCGCGACCTGCACCACGCGCCAGAGCATCCGGCGCGGTGACGCGGTCACCGCGGGCCCGCCGGACGCGCGGGGATCAGCGATCGTCGTCGTCCCGCCTCTGCAGCGTCGCCCCGAGCTGCTGCCGGATCTCGCGCAGTTCGGCGCGCTGTCCCGCGATCATCTCGCCCAGGAGACCGCCCACGAGGAAGACGCTCCCGGTGATGACGCAGATCTCGACGAGATTGAGCAGCGGCCGGAAGCCGACGCCCCAGAAGACGCGTACGGCGAGCGCGACGAGACCGGCGAGCACGCCCAGGAGGAAGAGCGCGAAGCCGGTCATGCCGAACAGCAGCAGCGGCTTTCGTCCGAAGCGGAGCTCGAACCACACCGAGAGCATGTCGAGCACGCCGATCGGAATGCGGCCGATGCCGAACTTCGAGATGCCGGCGTTGCGCGGATACACCGGCACCGGGATCTCCGTCACCGTGAAGCCGTTCTCGGCCGCGATGACGATCATGTAGCGGTGCCAGTCGGGACGCACGGGGAGCAGCTCCATGATCTCGCGGCGGTACGCCTTCACCGAATTCAGATCGCGCACCGGGATCTCGAAGAGCGAGCGACTCAGCCCGTTGTAGATCTTCGAGACGAACGCCTTCTCGTACACGCCCTGCTTGTAGCCGGTGACCATGTCGGACTCGCCGGCGAAAATCGGCGCGACGAGCCGCGGGATGTCCTCGGGCTTGTACTGGAGGTCGGCGGGATAGAAGACGAGCACGCGGCCGCGCGCGGCGAGATAGCCGGTGCGGAGCGCGTCGGCTATCCCACGCTGCCGTCGATGGCGCGCGACGCGGAGGAACGGATACTTCTTCTGCAGCGCGTCGAGCACCGCCGGCGTGCTGTCGCTCGAGCCATCATCGATGACGACGACCTCGTACGACACGGTGCTGTTCGCGAACGCGGCCTGTGCCTGCTCCATGAAGAGCGGCAGATTCTCGGCCTCGTCCTTTGCCGGCACGAGCACCGAGACGTCGATCGCGGCGGGAGCAGATGCCGCGGCGACGAGCGTCATACTCGCTTGCGCATCCGGGCCGAGAGGACGCCGAGCTGGTCGCGATACTTGGCGACCGTGCGCCGCGCGATCTGGACGCCGCTCTCCTTCAGGATGTTCACGATCGCCTGATCGGTGAGCGGGTGCTTCGGATCCTCCTCCGCGACGAGCTTCTCGATTTGCGCCTTGATCCCGCGCGCCGAGACGTCTTCCCCGCCGGTGGTGGAGAGTCCGGAGGAGAAGAAGTACTTGAGTGGGAGCACGCCGCGCGGGGTCTGCACGTACTTCTCGTTCGTCACGCGACTGACGGTCGACTCGTGCATGTTGATGACTTCGGCGACTTCGCGTAGCGTGAGCGGCTTGAGATATTGCACGCCCTTCTCGAAGAAGTCACGCTGCCGGTCGACGATGAAGTGCATCACCTTGAGCATCGTCTGGCGGCGCTGCTCGATCGCCTGAATCATCCAGTTCGCCGAGTTCATCTTGTTGGAGATGAACTCCTTGTTCTCGCCGTCGAATTTCTTCTTGTCGCGCGCGATCTCGACGTAGGCGCGGCTCAGCTTCAGACGCGGGACGTTCGCATCGTTGAGCGTGATGAGATAGACGCCGTCGATCTTGTCGATGACCAGATCGGGGATGATGTAGTTGTCGCCGGCCTCGCTGTAGACGAGCCCCGGCTTGGGATCGAGCTTCGCGATCTCGTCGGCGGCATTCTGCACGTCGGTGACGGAGATCCCGAAGCGCTTGGAGATCTCACTGCGCCGGTGGTTGATCAGCTCCTCGAAGCAGTCGCGCACGAGGCGGTATGGCACCGACTGCTCCAGTCCCGCCTCGCGGAGCTGCAGCAGAAGACACTCGCGGAGATTGCGCGCGCCGACGCCCGGCGGATCGAGCGCCTGGATGGTGCGGAGCATCGCCTCGCACTCCTCCTCCGTGTAGAACGGAAGCCCTTCGGTATCGCGCCCCAGCTCTTCGGCGGCCTTCTCGACCCACTCGTTGATGCCGCGGCGGATCTCGTCGAGCGAGCACGCGAGGTAGCCATCCTCGTTGATGTTGCCGACGAACTCCTCGGCCAGCTGGTGCTGCCGCTCGTCGAGGTCGAGGAGCGCAACCTGGTCGCGGAGATGATCGCTGAGGTCGCGGCGGTCGACGGTGACGGGCTCGAAGTACTCCTTCTCTTCGTGCTCCTCCGGACGCCCGCCGGCATCGAAGCCGTTGAGGAGGATCTCCTCCCAGTCGATCTCGTCGGTGGTCTCCTCCTTCGGCTGCTCTTCTTCGGACTGCTCGCCGTCCTCCGCGGCAGCTTCCTCGCCGTCCTCGTCCTCATCCTCTTCGTACATCTCGAGGAAGGGATTGTTGAGGAGCTCCTGCTTGAGGTGCTGCTGGAGATCGAGGAGTGGCATGTAGAGGAGATCCATCGCCTGATAGAGGCGCGGATTGATCTTGATCTCCTGCTTCATCTGCGTGTGCTGCGACATGCCGGTTCTCATGCAGCACCTCCACGATTCGGTCGTGCGACGTTCTCGGAGAAACGGGCACGCAGGCGGGCGGCGAGCGTGGGTCCGAGGTAGATCTCGGCCACGGTCTCGTCGTGGACGAGCTCGCGGACGGTCCCCGACACCTTCACCTGGCCGTCGAACATGATGTACGCGCGGTCCACGATATCCAGCGTCTGCTCCACGTTGTGATCGCTGATGAGCACTCCGATTCCACGATGACGAAGGCCGGCCACGATCGACTGAATGTCGTGGACTGCGATCGGATCGACTCCGGCGAACGGTTCATCCAGCATCATGAACTTCGGCTGCGTCACGAGCGCCCGGGTGATCTCGAGGCGACGGCGCTCCCCTCCCGAGAGCGAGTAGGCGCGGTTGTGACGAAGATGTGCGATGCTCAACTCTCCCAGCAGCTGCTCCAGCCTCGCTTCCCGATCGCGCGCCGACAGCTTCATCGACTCGAGAATCGCGAGGATGTTCTCCTCGACCGTAAGCTTACGAAAGATCGAGGGTTCCTGAGAAAGGTAGCCAATGCCCAGACGCGCGCGCCTGTACATCGGCATCTCGGTAATGTCGCGATTGTCCAGCAGGATGCGCCCCTCCTGCGGCTGCACCAGCCCGACGATCATGTAGAAGGTCGTCGTCTTCCCCGCCCCGTTGGGGCCGAGGAGCCCGACGATCTCCCCCTGTTGCAAGCGCAAGGCCACGTCATTGACGACCCGCCGACGCTTGTAAGTCTTTACCAGTGAACGAGCTTCGAGCACGCTGCCGCCCTCGAGCGGCGCCTGCGGACCTCGCTCTCCGGCCCGCACGACCGGGTGCTCGCCGGTGTGCTTCAGCACTCCTTCGACACCCGAGTCCTGGATCGCCTGCCGGTAGGGCGCCAGTTGACTCCAGTAGGACGGCTCGATGGTGATCGTGGTATCGGCGCTGGCCTCCCCCGGGGGGAGCGTGATGAGGCCGTCCTCTGCGAGGCGCGGGAGGACGGTGCGTGTGAGATGCTCGCGCACCTCGTCGAGACCGAGCCGTCCCGCCTCGCGATCGGCATCGCGTCCCTCGTCGCGAACCATCCCGAGGTAGTCGTTGCGGTACTGGATGGCGATGTCGTTGAAGAGGACGTCGCCGTTGTCGCGCGCCGCGCAGACGAGCGCGTGCAGCGCCATCGCCGTCCAGCGGTCGCCGCGCGCGTGCTCCTCGATGAAGCGCTGGACGGGGAGCGGAAGCTGGCGCTCGATCATGGTCGCCTCGAGGAGCGGCGCGCCGTGGCAGTGCCGGCACCGCGCCGAGTCGTGAGCGTGTCGGATCGTCCCGGCACCTGGGGCTCGAGATAGACGCCCTGCGCCTGATCGACGATGTCGACGACCTGCACCACGCGGTTGGCGAAGAAAATCGAGATGTCGCGCCCCTTCACGTAGTTAATCGCCGGGCCGACGACGCCGGAATCCTTCGCGGCGAGCTGATAGAACGACTGCGCGCTCCCCTGCGCGATCAGCTGCTTCATCTGCGGCTGGCTCGACGTGTCTCCGGGCGCCTGCGTGCTGTCGAAGTGCGCGGTGATGGTGTCGCCGCGCATCCAATCCTTTTCCCTGGTGTGCAGCTTCGCCGTGTCGGGGAGGCTCTGCGCGTACGCCTTCCGTACCGCGCGGATCTCCCGCGTGCGCTGCCCCGGCATGCGGAGGTCGATCGAATCGGAAAGCACATCGTAGGTCGGGTTCACCGCGTGTGCGCGCGACTTGCCCCACGCGTACGCGCGCTGCATGAGTCCCGCTTCCATGCGGAAGTCGATCGTGTCCGCCGTCATCGTCGCGCTGTCGCTGATACTCTTCGCCTTCCCCTTCGAGAGCACGCGCTGCAGGGCATGATTCTGTCCGAAGAGGTCGATGACCTCGCCATACAGAATGAACTGCTTCTTCCCGCGCGAGACGATCTTCGGCGACTTCATGAGGCGCGCGAACTCCGTCTGGCTGTTCATCGTCGCGGTGTCGCCCGTGGCGATCACGTCGGGGCGCGTGATGACGACGTTCTGCGACGCGTAGACGAGGCTGTCGCCATCCATGACGACGGTGTTCGCGACGACGATGGTCGGCGGCGATGGCTGTCCGGTCGAATCCTTTTCGACGACGTTGATCGTCGGCCGCCCCGGCGCGATCATGTGCGCGACGGCGCGGATCTTCGGAGCGGCGCGATAGTACTCGACGCGCGGCCCGACGAGCGTCGTGCCACTCGGCAGGAGTGTGTGGACGTTCCCTTCGGAGAGCAGGTGCTCATCGGTGAGATAGTAGGTCGCCACGTCCGAGTCCATCGTGAGACGGGGCTCGACGTAGTGCACGTGGCCGATGAGATGCCACATGTGCAGGTCGCCGAACCACTCGGCGCTGTCGGCGATCAGCGTGATCTGCTGCGCGGGACAGTGACCGGTGATTCCACCGCCGACGAAGTTGTTGTACTCCCCGCTGGGAAGCTTCGCCGAGGTGAAGTGCGTGGAGTCGGAGTTCGGGGTGACGAGAAGATCGCACTGCCCCGACGGCGCCGTGCCCGCGGGGAGCGTGGTGACGGGCGCCGGCTGCTGCGCCTGGAGCGAGAGCGCGAATGCAGACAACGCGACGACCGCCGCGAGCGAGCGACGCGAGACGGTGTTGCTCACGGGTGCTGCTGCCCCGGCAGCGGCAGCGGACCCTGCCCGCTCAACACGCGCTTCACCTGGATGTTGATCAGATTCGGATCCGACACGAAGCCGATGCCGCGCAGCTCGCGCGTGGGCTCCGTCATCACGAACGAGCTGTCGCTCGAGATCTCGTTCGTCCCCTGATTGTAGTGGAGCTGCTCGGTGGTGAGCCGCTTCCCGTCGGTGGTGACGACGAGGACGTTCTTCCGCGCCTCCATCGTCGAGCGCGCAGTCATGTACGTCCCTTCCTTCGAGGTGAGCACCGCGCTCTGCGCGCCCGTGTTCGTAAAGAAGGTCGTCTTCTCGTTCCGCATCTCGATGCGAGAATTGCCATCGAAGAAGTAGCCGGTGTCCGCCATCAGCTGCGCGCGAAGCAGCCCCTTATCAGTGATGAAGGTGCTGATCCCGAACATCACCTGATCCGCGGAGTCGGCGAGCGGGTTGCGCGGGGCAATCGGTGGCTTGGTTCCCTCCTGGCAGGCGCCGAGGGCCGCGAGGCCGGCGACACAGCCGATGAGGAGCAGCCGCCTCACAGGATTCCCGCGCGCATGAGATCGTGCAGATGGATCATCCCCACGAGCCGCTCGCGCGAGTCGACGACCGGCAACGCCATGATCCCGTGCTGCTCCATGCGATAGGCGCCCGCACTCGCGAGCTCGTCGTCGTGCACGACCTTCGGCGTGGCGTTCATCACCTGCGAGACCGGCACGGAGAGGAAATCATCGCCGCGCTCCATGAGCCGCGTCAGGTCGCCGGCGGTGATCACGCCGAGCACGCGCTTCACGTCGTCGACGATCGCGACGGTGCCGCGGCGCTTCGCGAGCAGCACCACCGCCTCACGCATCTCCGCGCTCTTCGGAAGCATCGGAATCTCGTCGGCGACCATCAGGTCACGCACGCGCGTCACGAGCTTGCGCCCGAGCGACCCGCCCGGATGCAGCCGCGCGAAATCCTCGCGCCGGAATCCCTTGGCGGAGAGCAGCGCCACGGCGAGCGCGTCGCCGAGGGCAAGGGCAGCGGTGGTGCTCGTCGTCGGTGCATCGGTGGTCGGGCACGCCTCGTCCGCCACGCTCGCGTCGAGGAAGACGTCGGCCTGGCGGGCGAGAAAAGAATCGACGGCGCCGGTGATCACGATCATGGGTACACCGAACCGCTTGAGCTGCTCCGCCAGCGGCGTCAGCTCGTCCGTCTCGCCGCTCTTCGAGATGAAGAGCGCCACGTCCGACGGCCCGACGAGCCCGAGATCGCCGTGCATCGCCTCGGTCGGATGGAGGAAGCTCGCGAGCGTTCCCGTCGAGCGAAATGTCGCCGCGATCTTCTGCCCTATGAGGCCGGACTTGCCAACGCCGCTCACGATCACCTGCCCTTCGGCGGCAGCGAGCAGATTCACCGCATTGGCAAAGCTCTCGCCAATGCGCGCCGCAAGCGCCGCCAACGCATCGCGCTCCATCCGAATGACGGTGCGGCCGCGCTCGATGATCTCGGCGGAGTTCACCGAAGCACCTCGAGCTTCGTGTCGATGCGCTCGGCGAGATAATCGGAGACGACGCGCTCCCAGTCGCCGCGCGCCTTGAGTAGCATCTCGGAAAACTCACGCACCGCACCATAGCCGCCGGCTTTCTTGAGCTTCACGCTGCACAGTGCGCTGATCTCCGGCGCCGCGTTGCCGACCGCGACCGGCAGCCCCACCACGCGCATCACGGGATCATCGGGAAAGTCGTCGCCGACGAATGCTGCGTCTTCCACCTTGATGTCGAAGCGCTCGAGCATGCGGAGGAGCGCCGGAAGCTTGCGTGCGTGCGCATCCTGAATGAGATCGTCGACCTCGAGCTCGGCCGCGCGCAGCCGTACGCTCTCCGATACGCGCCCGGTGATGATCACGACCTTGACCCCCGACGCACGGAGGAACCTGATTCCGAGTCCATCCTGGATGTCGTAGCGCTTGAACTCCTGCGCCATGCCTCCGACGTCGCCGAGGTAGATGCCGCCATCGGTGAGGACACCGTCGACATCGAGGCCGACGAGCTTGATCCGCTTTGCGAGCGCCGCGGCGATCATCGTTTACAGAGGTGCCAGAGCTCGACCGCACGATCGATGACGCCGTCGAGCTCATGCAGCGGAAGCATGTTCGGCCCATCGCTCGGCGCGTGCGCCGGATCGGGATGTGTCTCGAGAAAGAGACCGTCCGCGCCCGCGGCGACGGCGGCGTACGTGAGCGGCGGGATGAACTCGCGCGCACCACCGCTGCTCCCGCCCTCGCCGCGCCCCGGCTGCTGCACGCTGTGCGTGCCGTCGAAGATCACGGGCGCGTCGCACGCGGCACGCATGCGCACGAAGGAGCGCATGTCGACGACGAGGTCGCCGTAGCCGAAGAAGGTGCCGCGCTCGGTTACCGCGATATCCTTCGTCGAGCCTGCGCGCACCTTGTCGGTTGCGCCGCGCATGCCCTCAGGGTGCATCCACTGCCCCTTCTTCACGTTCACGGGCTTTCCCGTCGCGCCCGCGGCGAGGAGCAGGTCCGTCTGACGACAGAGGAACGCGGGGATTTGCAGCACGTCGGCAACTTGCGCTGCGCGCGCGCACTGCTCGGGGAGATGCACATCGGTGAGCACCGGGAGTCCTGAGTGCTCGCGCACGCGCGCCAGTGCGGCCAGTCCCTCATCGAGGCCTGGACCGCGCGGCGCGCCCTTGTTGGAGCGATTGGCCTTGTCGAAGCTCGCCTTGAAGATGATCCCGCCCGGCACGCGCTCCGCGAGACGCGCGAGATGATCCGCGACGCGGAAGTTGAGATCGTCGTCCTCGATGACGCACGGTCCGGCGATGACGAAGAAGGCATCGGCCGGAAAGCGGGCTGGCGGCATCACCCCGCGGCGTGCGCTCGCTGCGACCGCTCGCGCTCATCGGCGCGTCCCTGATTCGCGGTAACGGCCGCCGCGATGAAGCCGGCGAAGAGCGGATGCGGACGTGTCGGCCGCGACTTCAGCTCCGGATGGAACTGGCAGCCGACGAACCACGGATGATCGGGAATCTCGATGAGCTCGACGAGCGAGCCATCGGGCGAGAGTCCGCTGAAGCGCACGCCGTGCCGCTCGAAGATCTCGCGATACGCATTCGAGAACTCGTAGCGGTGCCGGTGCCGCTCACTGGCATCCGGCCCGCCGTACATGTGCGCGACGAGCGATCCCGCCTTGAGGCGCGCGGGGTACGCACCGAGCCGCATGGTGCCGCCCATGTCGGTCACGTGCTGCTGCGACTCCATCAGCGAAATGATGGGGTTGCCGCACTCGGGGGCGAACTCGCTCGAGTGGCTGTCCGCGAGCCCGCACTTGTTGCGCGCGAACTCGATCGATGCGACCTGCATGCCGAGGCAGATGCCGAAGAACGGCACCCCCTTCTCGCGCGCGTACTTCACCGCGTTGACCATGCCGTCGATCCCGCGCACGCCGAAGCCGCCGGGGATCAGCAGGCCATCCATGCCGTCGAGCAGCTCGGCCGTGCGCTCAGGCGACGAGAAGAGATCGCTCGAGATCCACGTAATGTCGACGCCGACATCGCTGCTGATGCCGCCATGGATCAGCGACTCCTGCACGCTCTTGTAGCTGTCGACGAGCTCCGTGTATTTCCCGACGACCGCGATGCGTACGCGCCCATGCGGCGCGTAGATGCGCGAGACCATTTCTCGCCACCGGGTGAGGTCCGCCTTCTTTCCGCCGAGCGAGAGGCGCTCGACCACGCGCTCATCGAGTCCCTGCTCGTGGAAGGAGAGCGGGATCTCGTAGATCGACGGCACGTCGCGGCTTTCGATGACGGAGCCGAACTCCACGTTACAGAAGAGCGCGATCTTGCGCTTCACATCTTCGGAGAGCGGACGCTCAGTGCGACAGATGAGCATGTCCGGCTGGATTCCGATCTCCATGAGCTCGCGCACCGAGTGCTGCGTCGGCTTGGTCTTCACCTCGCCCGCGGCGCTGATGTACGGCACGAGGGTGAGGTGGATGAACACCGCATTCTCGCGGCCGATCTCGTGGCGGAACTGTCGAATCGCCTCGAGGAACGGGAGCGACTCGATGTCACCGACGGTGCCGCCGATCTCGACGATGACCACGTCGTTCTCGGGCGCGACGCGGCGCATCGAGGACTTGATCTCATCGGTGATGTGCGGAATGACCTGCACCGTGGAGCCGAGATATTCTCCGCGGCGCTCCTTGGTGATGACGTTCTGATAGATGCGGCCGGTGGTGATGTTGTTCGACTGCGAGAGCGAGCGGTCGATGAAGCGCTCGTAGTGACCGAGGTCGAGATCGGTCTCTGCGCCGTCGTCCGTCACGAACACCTCGCCGTGCTGGAACGGCGACATGGTGCCCGGATCGACGTTGATGTACGGGTCGAACTTGAGCATGGTGACGCGGAGTCCGCGCTCGACGAGCAACCGCCCGAGCGAAGCGGCCGCGATCCCCTTGCCGAGCGATGACACGACACCGCCGGTCACGAAGATGTACTTCGCGGTGGTCTGAGTCGGGCTCGTCGTTGGTGTCATGTCCTGTCCGCGCTGAGGTGAATCCAGTTCTCGTTCGCCCGTGTCAGATCGTCTTCCGTATCCAGCCCGCCCGGTGGCGCGTGAGCAATCGTCGTCACGCCCATCGCCATCCCCGCCGCCAGCGGTCGCAGCTGCTCGAGCCGTTCTATCCTCTCGAGAGGGTGCTCCGGCAGCGACACCCAGCGCCTGAGGGCCTCCGGCGTATACGCATACACTCCGATGTGCTGGCGGACCGTGCCCTCCAGCACATTGCGGTCGCCCGGCTCGCGGAGGGCCGGAATTCCCGCTCTCGAAAAGTACAACGCGCGCCCGTCGTCGGCACATACGACCTTCACGATATGCGGCGTCAGGAGCGCCTCGATCGGCGCGTGCGCGGCCGCGGTGCCGAGCTCGAACCGGCCATCCGCCACACACCCAACCGCGCCCGCGAGCGCCGCGGCGTTGATGAATGGCTCGTCGCCCTGCACGTTGAGCACGACATCGAAGCGCGCGTACTCGGCGTGCGAGATCACTTCGGCCACGCGGTCTGTGCCGGAGGGATGATCGCTGCGGGTGAGCATACACTCGGCGCCGGCGTCGTGGGCAGCGCGCTGGACCTCGGGGCTGTCCGTCGCGATCAGGCACCGGTCGGCGACGCCGAGGGCGATGACGCGCTGCCAGACGCGGATGACGAGGGGGACGCCGGCGAGGAGTCGGAGCGGCTTGCGGGGAAGCCGCGTGGCGGAGAGGCGCGCCGGGATGATCGCCAGCGTGCTCACGGCCATAAGAGATTCGAGTGCCCGGCCGCAAATTGCACGATCACCAATTTACGCCTTCGAGCCTCGAAATCAAATGGGAGATTGGGCAGGTGGAGGGGCATCCATGCAGAGCGCGTTCCGGCGAAGGTTGAGACGGGCGCCGCGGGACGAGAGCTGAAAAACCGATGAAACGATCGAACGGATAAAAGCACGGATACAACGGACAACTGCCTATGGCTCTTATCCGTTGTATCCGTCTCAATCCGTTTAATCGTTTTTCAATCGCCCGTGCTAGTCACTTAGCCGCACGGAGCTATCGCAACAGCGAGAGCCCCAGTGAGAAGACGTGGTCGCCGTTGTCCGGGTTGATGAACATCTCGCCGCTGATGAAGCCGAGCGTCAGCCGTGCGCCGATGTTGCTGTCGAAGCGTCCCAGACTTCCGACGCCGGTGCCCGCGAGCATCTCGCGCACCGTGATGATCGGGGTGCCGAGGAACGGCACGTGGATGGTCTGGATCGGGAAATTGTAGAGCCCCTCGAGGAACACCAGCTGATCGCCGCCACGGCTCAGGAGCGGGAAGGTCGGCAGCGTTCCACCGCCGCCGAGATACGCGAAGCGCTGCGGTGGCGCGGTGTCGCCAGCCGTCAGCACCATGTGCGTGTGGAAGACGAAGGACTGCGTACCCCACTTCGTGACGAACGTTGGGAAGGCCGCGCGCGCGAAGAACGTCGTCTGCGTGAAGTGCTCGTGAGCCGGCGCGTCGAGCACCACTTCGACGTCGGCTCCGGCGTTGAAGGACACGTTCTCGCGCTGCCAGCTGCCGCGCGCGCCGACGAGCGCGCTCGAGAGATCGCCGCGCTCCACCCCCGGATTCGGGCGCTTCATGTGCAGCGTGTCGTTGCGGTTGAAGAGGCTCCACGGGCCGCCGCCGCGCACCGACCAGTCGTCCTCGGTGCGTCCACCTGCACTGATCTGCAGATCGCCCTGTCCGAAGAGCCACTCGCGCGTGACCTTCGCCTCATAGCGTGTCGAGCGCCAATAGTTCCGATAGTCACTGCCCACGCCGAGCGTCGAAATCGAGTTGGCGAGATCGGACTGGATCCAGCGATCGTTCGAGAGCGTGGTGCGTCCGGCGAACGCCGTCGCGCTCCAGCCGGGCGCAAGCTTCGCGCTCACCGTGGCAGACAGGTCGTAGGCGCCGAGGTTCGAGCGATAAGTGAGCGTCGGGTCGATGACGAGACGCGTATCGCCGAGCGTGATGCGCGGGGCCCAGGGCACCACGAGGCCGTCGACGCGGTCGTACAGCGGCGTGCGGAAGCCGTAGAGTCCCGGGAGTCCGAAGGTCGGAATGGTGTCCTCCGGCGGCGGGGGAAGGCGATACACGAGCTCGATGCCGGTGGTGGTGCGCGCCGTGTCGAAGTGCACATCGCGGAAGGAGAGCTTCTCACCTCCGACCGTTGCCTGCTGCGAATCGTAGACGCCGCCGCCGATTGCCACGGCGCGCCCGTCGATCTTCGCGCCGGGCTGCAGAAAGAGATCGCCGTTGATGACGACGACATCCCCGTGCACCGTACTCGCGACCGTCGCGTCGGAGTTGAGCACCACGACCGTCGTATCGAAAACGGAATCGCGAAAGAAGCGCGTGTTGTACTGCTCGTGGCGCACGATGTACCGATGCGCCAGCGTCTCTTCGACGATCTGCTCGGCGACGGTCGGTCCCGGCGCGCGGATGCGGAGCGAATCCTGCGCGGTAGCCGCAGTCGCGAGCAACACCGTGCCCGCGAGTACCAGTGTCACGGCTGCGAGTGTCTTCACGCGCCCGCCGTCGCTGCCGCCGACGATGTCGCGGACGCCATGGCGAGGAAGTTCTGCAGGATGCGCTTCCCTTGCTGCGTGAGCACCGACTCCGGATGGAACTGCACCCCCCACACAGGATGCTCGGCGTGGCGCATGGCCTGGATCTCGTCGGGGCGGTCGCTCGTGACCGCGAGAATTTCGAGCGACGCCGGAAGCGATTTGCGCTCGACGATCAGCGAGTGGTAGCGCATGACCTCGAGGGGATCGGGGAGTCCGGTGAAGAGCCCCGTGCCGTCGTGCGTGATGCGAGACGTCTTGCCGTGCATCACGCGATCCGCACGAATCACCTTGCCGCCATACGCCTCACCGATCGCCTGGTGGCCGAGGCAGACGCCGAGGATCGGGATCTCACGTCCCCACCGCTTCACCACGGCCACGGTGATCCCCGCCTCGGATGGCGTGCAGGGGCCTGGCGAGAGCACAATGGCCGTTGGTCGCATCTCTGCGATGTCCTCGACGGAGATTGCGTCGTTGCGACGCACCACGGGCTCCTCGCCCAGCTCACCGAGATACTGAACCAGGTTGTACGTGAAGGAGTCGTAGTTGTCGATGACGAGGAGCATGGGCGGGGCGAATGGGAGAGCAGGCAGACTGGCACGAGAGGGCGCGGGCGTCGACGGGGGAACGAGTGGCGTCAAGCTCGCGGATGATACTGCTTGTGAACCGACCGGAGAAATTCCCGATCGACGTGCGTGTAGATCTGCGTAGTCGCAATACTGGCATGTCCTAGCATTTCCTGGACCGCCCGGAGATCGGCCCCGCCTTCGAGGAGATGCGTGGCGAAGGAGTGGCGAAGTGTGTGCGGCGTGACGTGCGTTTCGATCCTCGCGATCGTGACGTATTTGCGGAGGATCTTCCACGCGCCCATGCGCGACAGCGGTGCGCCCCGGGCGTTCAGAAAGAGGGCGCCCTTCCCTCCGCCGCGCTCGAGCTTCGGCCTCAGCTCGCGCTGGTACACCGCGACGGCCGCGATCGCGCGGCGGCCGATCGGCACGAGTCGCTCCTTGCTTCCCTTGCCGAAGACGCGCACGAGCCCCTCGTCGAGCAGCACATCCTTCACCCCCAGCGTGATCCATTCGGAGACGCGCAAGCCAGCGCCGTACGCAAGCTCGAGGAGGGCGCGATCGCGAAAGGCGAGCGGCTCGTCGAGCGATGGCGCCGCGAGGAGCTTGTCGACGTCGGCGACAGTGAGGACGTCGGGTAGCGTGAGCCACCGCTTCGGCGTCTCAAGGCGCTCGGTCGGATCCTTCACGACCTCGCCTTCGCCGATCAGAAAACGATAGTAGCTGCGCATCGCCGAGATGTTGCGGCGGATCGACGACGGCGCCAGGCCGACGTCCTTGAGATGATAGATGTACGAGCGCAGCATCGCCGGCGTGACGGCGGTGGGCTGCGCGGCGCCCTGCACGCGCGCGTATGTCGCGAAGCGGGAGAGATCGCGATGGTATGCCTCGCTGGTCGTCCCCGCCGCGCCCTGCTCTACCGAGAGAAAATCGTCGAACCGTTCGAGGAGAAAGTCGCGAGCGATCTCGTCGACGACGGTCACGACGAGACGGGTACGACGGTCGCGACCGCGATGCAGGCGATTCCCTCACCTCGACCGATCCATCCCAGCCCCTCGTTCGTCTTCCCCTTCACGCTCACGGCGGTGCGGTCGAGCTGCATCGCGGCGGAGAGCGCATCGCGCATCGCCTCGCGGTACGGTGCGACGCGCGGCGCCTCCGCGATCACGGTCACGTCGACGTTGTTGGCGCGCCAGCCGCGATCGCGAAGGTGTGCCATCGCGAGCGTGAGCATCTCGAGCGAATCGCGATGCTGATTCGCGGGGTCGTTGTCCGGGAACATCGAGCCGATGTCGCCCTCGCCCGCGGCGCCGAGCAGCGCGTCGGTGACGGCGTGCGCTACCGCATCGGCGTCGGAGTGGCCCACCAGTGCCTGCTCGTGCGGGATGCTGATCCCGCCGAGTCGAACGGCGTTCCCCGGGCCGAAGCGGTGGGAGTCGTAGCCGATTCCCATGCGCAGCGCGACCTTCGTCGTGCGCTTGCGAGGCTTGCTGCGCCGCTCGGCGGCGTCTCCGGGATCCGCCTGTTTAGCCATCGCCGGTGCCGCGAAGAGGAATCATGCGGCGGCGTGCGCGGGCTGGATGATCGAATAGTCCTGGCGCCGCCGCGCAGGCGAGTAGCCCGCGTCCGTGATCAGCCGTTCCATCTCGGCGATCGTCATCCGGTGCGTGGTATTTGCGGCCGACACGACGTTCTCCTCGATCATGAGCGAGCCGAAATCGTTGCAGCCGAACTTGAGCGCGACCTGTCCGATCTTGCCTCCCATCGTCACCCAGCTCGCCTGGAGATTCGGGACGTTGTCGAGGACGATGCGCGCGAGTGCCGTAGTGCGGAGATAGTCCACGGCGCCGGTCTTCGGCATGTGCGACATCGTGGGCGTGTTCTCCGGCTGCAGCGGCCAGCAGATGAAGGCCGTGAAGCCGTGCGTGCGCGCCTGCAGCTCGCGCACGCGCTCGAGGTGCTCGATGCGCTCGGCGAGTGTTTCGCCGATGCCGTACATCATTGTGACGGACGTCTTCATCCCTTCCTGGTGCGCGATCTCCATGATCTCGAGCCAGCGGTCTGCGCCCGCTTTCTTCTTCGCGACGAGATCGCGAACGCGCTGCACGAGAATCTCGCCGCCGCCGCCGGGCACCGAATCGAGTCCCGCCTTCATGAATTCGCGTATCACGTCGCGCGCATCCATGCGGAACACCTTGGCGAAGAAGTCGATCTCGCTGGGGCTGAAGCCGTGGATGTGGATCGTGTGGTACTTCTTGATGTACTTGAGCAGCTCCAGATACCACTCGAACGGGATGTACGGATTGTGTCCGCCCTGCATGAGGATCTGCACGGCGCCGAGCTCCTTCGCCTCGTCGATCTTCGCACCGATCTGCTCGTACGACAGCGTCCACCCCTCGCCGTGCTTCGGGCGGCGATAGAAGGCGCAGAAGCCGCAGTCCGCCACACAGACGTTCGTGTAGTTGATGTTGCGGTCGACGATGTACGTCACGGTGGACTGCGGATGGAGCTGCTGCCGCATGCGGTCGGCCTCGGCGCCGAGCTCGATGAGCGGAGCGTTCGTGTAGAAATCGAGGAGGTCGTTCATGTCAGGCTGCGGGGAGAAACGAGAGCGGAGCGGCGGGAGCGATCCCCGCGCTGGCGAGCCGGCGGAAGAATTCCGACAGCCCGGCGAGATGATCGTACGACAGGCGGTAGTCGAGTCCCGATAGATAGTCGAGACAGATGCGCCGCGCGACGCCGGTGACCGTGGCTGCCTGCTCCGCGAGCACGTCGAGATGCGCGAGCCCCCAGTCGCGCGACTCGAGCAGCCGCGCGTGCACCTGCAGCGCGTCGGACACGAGCGTCGTGCGCTGCGCGACCCACACCGCGAAGACGAATGGCAGCCCGGTCCACTGCTTCCAGCACTCGCCGAGATCGTAGACGTAGGGATAGTCCGACGCGCCGGGGTGCTCGGCGCCGCGCACGCGCAGCCGGTTCGCGAGCAGGAGCGCCGCGTCGCCGATGACGAGGCGCGCGTCGTGCGGCTCGTCGAGGAAGCGCGCGATGTCGGTGAGCTCCGCGTCGCCGGCGGCGTACTCGGGCTTGGACTTCCAGACGTGCTCGAAGAGGAGCTGCGTGAGCGCGACGCTCGTCATCGAGCTGCGCGAGAGCAGCACACGCCGCCCGGTGAGCTCCTCGGCCGGTACGCGCGAAAAGAGCATCACGCTGCGCACGGGTCCATCGGAGGTGATGCCGAGATCGGGGAGGAGCAGATAGCGCGACGAATCGCGCGCATACTCGACTGCGGAGATGACGCTGACGTCGAGCTCTCCGTTCGCCATCAGCGCATTCAACTCGCTCGGATTGCCACTATGTACCGGCGCGCCGAGCGACACGATGCCCCGGTCGATCGCGCCGTAGACGGGGAAGCAGTTGATGTAGCGAATGCGCCCGACGCGCACGTCAGGCCGCCTCGGCGGCCGGTGCGTCGAAGGTGCGAATGACGTTGTAGAGCGAGTCCCGCTCGACCGGAACGCGGCCGGCGCCGCGGATGAGGGCGAGCAAGTCCTCGAGCGCGAGTCCCTGCGCGGTGTGCGCGCCCGCCTCGTGATAGATCTTCTCGCGCACCACCGTGCCCTCGACATCGTTGACACCCCAGGACAGCGCGATCTGCGAGAGGAAGGGGGTAACCATGATCCAGTGCGTCTTGACGTGATCGAAGTTGTCGAGGAAGAGGCGGCCGACCGCGACGTTGCGCAGATCGTCGAAGCCCGTGGTCGCGGTGCCGAGACGGCCGAGCGTGGCTCCGAGTTCGTTGTTATCCGGGTGATAGGCGAGCGGGATGTACGTGAGGAAGCCCCCCGTTTCGTCCTGCAGCTCGCGAAGCATCCCGAGATGCTCGATGCGGTCCTCATACGATTCGACGTGGCCATAGAGCATCGTGGCGTTGGAGCGAATGCCGAGGCTATGCGCAACGCGGTGCACCTCGATCCAGTCCTCGGCGTTGAGCTTCTTCTCGGCGATGGTCGCGCGCACGCCCTTGCTGAACACTTCGGCGCCGCCGCCCGGGAGCGTATCGAGTCCGGCGGCGCGAAGCGCGATGAGCACATCGTGGTTCGACATCTTCTCGATGCGCGCGATGTGCGCGATCTCGACGGCGGTAAGCGCCTTGATGTGTACCTGCGGGTGCCGCTCCTTCAGCCCGCGGAACATCTCGGCGTAGTATTCGAGCCCGGCGCCCATGTCGAGGCCGCCCACGATGTGGAACTCGCGCACGTACGGATTGGCCGCGGCCTCCGCGTACACCTGGTCCATTGTGTAGCGATAGGCGCCCGCTTCCTTCGGCAGCCGCGCGTACGAGCAAAAGACGCACGTCTTGCGCAGGATGCAGACGTTCGTGGGGTTGATGTGCTGGTTGGCCGCGAAGTACACGGTGCTCCCGTGCTTCGCCTCGTTCACCGCGTTCGCCAGATGGCCGATACCGAGGAGGTCCGGCGTCTCGAAGAGCGTGACGCCGTCGGCGATGGAGAGTCGCGTGCCCGCGGCCACCTTGGCGCCGATGGAACGCAGCGCCGGATCGGTGAGTCGAGCGAAGGAAACGTTCGCCGGGACGGGCACGTCAGCCTTCGTAGCGCTGGACGGCGAGCGAGACATTGTGACCACCGAAGCCGAAGCTGTTGCTCAACGCGGCGTTCACGTGGCGGCGACGCAGCGTGTTCGGCGTGTAGTCGAGATCGCACTCGGGATCGGGCGTGCAGTAGTTGATCGTTGGCGGGATGATCCCGTCGCGCACGACCAGCGACGAGATGAGAAACTCGACCGCGCCGGCGGCGCCGAGCATGTGGCCGGTGCCGGACTTGGTGGAGCTGACACTGAGCCCGTTGGCCGACTCGCCGAAGACCGCGTGGATCGCCTTCGTCTCGTTGAGATCGTTGGCGGGCGTCGAGGTGCCGTGCGCGTTGACGTACTGCACCGTCTCGGGCGTGAGTCCGGCGTCTTCCATCGCGCGCTTCATGGCGCGCTGGGCACCCTCGCCATTCGGTGCGGGCGAGGTAAGGTGATATGCGTCGCCCGTGGCGCCGTAGCCCACGATCTCCGCGTAGATGTTGGCGCCGCGCGCCTTCGCGTGCTCGAGCTCCTCGAGGAGGATCGTCGCACTTCCCTCGCCCATCACGAAGCCGTCGCGCGTGGCGTCGAACGGGCGGGAGGCGGTGAGCGGATCATCGTTACGCTCCGAGAGCGCGCGCATGTTCGCGAAGCCGCCGATCGACATCGGTGTCACCGCGGCTTCGGCGCCGCCGGTGAGCATGAGGTCCGCATCGCCGTACTGAATGGCGCGATACGCGTCGCCGATCGCGTGCGCGCTCGTGGCGCAGGCGGAGACGGTGGCGTAGTTCGGGCCGCGCGCGTTGAACTGCATCGATACGATCCCCGCCGCGATGTCGGAGATGAACATCGGGATGAAGAACGGGGAGATCTTCGACGGTCCACGATCCCGATACGTGTCGTGCTGCTGCTCCATCGTCGCGAGGCCGCCGATGCCGCTGCCGACGATCACGCCAAGGCGATTGGGATCGTACGCGGTGGTGCCCTCGAGCTTGGCGTCGCGCATCGCCTGCACCGCAGTGGCGACCGCGTACTGCGTGAAGAGATCCGCGCGCTTGGCTTCCTTCCGATCCATGTACTCGTGCGGATCGAAGTCCTTTACCTCGCACGCGAACTTCACCGCGAACGGCCCCGCATCGAATTTCGTGATGGGGCCCGCGCCGGAACGGCCGTCCAGGAGCGACTGCCAGGTCGTCGCCACGTCGTTGCCGACGGGCGTGATGGCCCCGAGGCCCGTGACGACGACCCTTCGCTTACTCACGCCGACTTGGACTTGAGATATGTGAGCGCATCACCCACCGTGCGCAGCTTTTCCGCATCCTCGTCCGGAATGTCGATGTTGAACTCCTTCTCGAATTCCATCACGAGCTCAACCGTGTCCAGGCTGTCGGCCCCGAGATCCTCCATGAAGCTCGCATCGTTCGTCAGCTTTTCGCGCTCGACGCCAAGCTCTTTGGCGATGATTTCCTTGACCTTTTCTTCGAGATCCGCCATGGACGTGGTCCCCTTGAATGAATTGTGCGCGCCGCTGCGCGAAACGTGCTACGGAAATCTACATCACTAGCCCGCCGTCCACCACGAAGAGCTGCCCCGTGATGTACGACGCGTACTCCGACGCCAGAAAGGCGCACATCCCTGCAATATCTCCCGGCGTCCCGAGGCGTCCCAGCGGTATCTGCGATCCGAGCTCCGTGCGCGCTTCCGCCGTCATGGCCGCAGTCATGTCGGTCTCGATGAAGCCCGGTGCCACGGCGTTCGCGAGAATGTTGCGCGAAGCGAGCTCCTTCGCCACGGATTTCGTGAGCCCTATCAGACCAGCCTTGCTCGCGGCGTAGTTCGCCTGCCCCTTGTTCCCCGTGATGCCGACGACGCTCGTGATGTTGATGATGCGCCCCCACCGCTTTTTCATCATACCCCGCGAAGCGGCGCGAATGGTAGCGAACGCGCCGCGAAGGTTGGCATTCAGCACGGCGTCCCAGTCGTCGTCCTTGAGGCGCATAAGCAAATTGTCGCGCGTCAGGCCGGCGTTGTTGACGAGGATGTCGCAGGAGCCGAAGTGCTTCTCGACCCCGTGAACGAGCGCCGCGGCGCTGGCGGTATCCGCGAGGTCGCAGGCGAAACCGTGCGCCTCACCGCCGATTGCCTTGGCGACCTCAGCCGCAGTCTCCGCGCTTCGCCCGGACACCGCCACGCGCGCGCCTGCCCCTGCGAGCGTGGCGGCAATCTCGCGCCCGATACCTCGCGTGCTTCCCGTGACCAGCGCGACCTTCCCGGTCAAATCGATGTTCATCAATTCAGCGCTCCGATCAGTTGATCCACCTCTTCCGCCGTGCCGCACGTCATCGTGCGCGCTCCGGGGATAATTCGCTTCACGAGTGTGGATAGCACTGCGCCTGGCCCCATCTCGACGTACAGGGCGTCCGGAATCGCTTCCGCCATGTGCCGGACGAGATCGGTCCACCGCACGGGCGACGTCAATTGCCGAAGGAGTAGCTTCTTCGCATCTGCTGATCCCGCAGAGGGATACGCGCTCACGTTCGAGTAGACCGGGAAGTCGGCCGCGGCGATCGGTGCCGCGTCGAGCGCCACCTTGAGCCCCGCAGCCGCCTCTTCCATGAGCGGCGAGTGAAACGCCCCACTCACATTGAGCCGAATCGCCCGCTTCGCCCCCAGCTCCTTCGCGATGGCCATCGCCGCCTCCACCGCCTCGACCTCGCCCGAGATCACGAGCTGCTCCGCTGTATTGTAGTTCGCGGGCACCACGTCGCCCACCTCGAGCGCGCGCGTGCACGCCGCCTCGACGTTCGCCTCCGACAGGCCGAGGATCGCCGCCATCGCGCCCGGACGCTTCGCGCCGCTCTCGAACATGAGCTCACCTCGCCGGCGCACGAGGCGAAGCGCGTCGGCGAAGGCGAAGGCGCCGGCCGCATGGTACGCCGTGAACTCCCCCAGCGAGTGGCCTGCAGCGGCGCGGACGTGCGGGCGGAGTCGATCCGCAACCGTGGCCCACACCGCCGCACCATGCGTGAGGAGCGCCGGCTGCGCATTGCGCGTGGCCATCAGCTCGTCGTCCGGCCCCTCGAAGCAGAGCTTCGTGAGGGGGAAGCCGAGCGTGTCGTCGGCCTCCTGGAAGATCGTGCTCGCCGACGGGAACGCCGCCGCGAGCTCCTTTCCCATCCCGGCCTTCTGCGATCCCTGCCCGGGAAAGAGCAGCACGATGTCCAAACGAATTTCGCCTACAGTCGGACGACCGAGGACGCCCACGTGAGGCCGGCGCCGAACGCCACCATCAACACGAGCGATCCCTCCCCCACCTTTCCCTTCTGGATCGCCTCGTCGAGCGCGATCGGAATCGACGCCGACGATGTGTTGCCATATCGGTCGATGTTCACGTAAACGCGATCCATCGAGATGTTCGCGTGCTTCGCCGTCGCCTCGATGATGCGGAGGTTCGCCTGGTGCGGAACGAAGAGGTCGATGTCTCCGCCGTTGATGCGAGCGAGATCAAGCGCGCGCGCGGCGGATTCAGCCATTGAGCGCACCGCGTGCTTGAACACCTCACGCCCCGCCATGTGGACGAGATGCGTGCGCGCCTCGAGCACTGCGGGGGACATCGGCGTCGTCGCGCCGCCTTCGGGGCGATAGAGGAGATGGGCGAGCGTGCCGTCGCTGCGCATGTACGTCGACAGGATGCCGCGCCCTTTCTGCGAGCGCCGCAGCACTGCGGCGCCGGCGCCATCGCCGAAGAGCACGCACGTCGCACGATCGGTCCAGTCGGCGATCGCGCTCATCTTCTCGGAGCTCACGAGCAGTACCGTCTCCGCCGCGCCACTCTGAATGTAGCCCTCGGCCATCGATAGGCCGAAGATGAAGCCGCAGCACGCGGCCGAGATGTCGAAAGCCGCCGCGCGCGTGGCGCCGAGCTCCGCCTGGATGTCGACGGCGGTAGCGGGGAGCAGACGATCCGGCGTCGCCGTGCTGAGGATGATGATGTCGATCTCGCCCGGCTGTACCCCTGCGCGCTGCATCGCGAGGCGCGAGGCGGCCGCGCCCATGCTGCAGGTGGTGTCCGTGGGTCCGGCGATGTGGCGCTCGGAGATCCCCGTGCGCTCCATCACCCATTCGTGCGTCGTCTCGATCCCGATCGCCCCGAAGTCGTAGTTCGTCATCACGCGCGCGGGCACCGAGCGGCCCAACGCCGAGATCTGGACGCTGGGGCGCTTCATGCGGTCGTCACCGCGGCGTGGCCGAGTCTGCGGCCGATATGGTCGTTCATCTGCGACTCGACGGCGCGCACCGCAACCTGAATCGCGTTCTTCATTGCGCGCGGCGACGAGCTGCCGTGCGAGATGATGCTCACGCCCTTCACGCCGAGCAGCGGTGCGCCGCCGTAGTCGGAATAGTCGAAGCCCTTGAAGGTCTTTGCGATGATGTCCTGACCGATCCCCGCCGAGGCGAGCATCGAGAAGATGAGCTCGGGGACGGACTCGTAGAACTTGAGGAGCACGTTGCCGACGAAGCCGTCGCACACGACGACGTCGAGCGCGCCGCGAGCACTGCCGGCGCTGAGGATGTCGCGTCCTTCGACGTTGCCGATGAAGTTGAGCCCCGCGTGCGACAGGAGCTTGTGTGCCTCCTTCACGGACGCATTTCCCTTCTCCGGCTCTTCACCGTTGCTGAGCAATCCGACGGTCGGCTCGGGACGCATGAGGATATCCTCGGCATAGACCGAGCCGAGACGCGCGAATTGCACGAGCTCCTCTGCGGAGCAGTCGACGTTGGCGCCGGCGTCGACGAGCACGACGGGGCGATTGAGCGTCGGGATCATTGCGGCGATCGCGGGGCGTGTGAGCCCGTGGTGGAGCTTGAGGAGAAAGACGGAGGACGCCATTTGCGCGCCGGTGTTTCCGGCGGAGACGAAGGCATCGGCCTTGTCGGCAGCGTGGAGCTTGAGACCGACGACCATCGAGCTGTGCGGCTTGCCGCGAATGGCAGCGGTGGGCCGGTCGTTCATCTCGATGACGTCGGCTGCGTCGACGATACTAATGCGTGCGCGAGCAGCGGCGTAGCCGTCGGTGTTCTGGCCGTCGAGGCGGTCGAACTCATCCTCGATGACCTTCGTTCGGCCGATGAGGATGACGGTGTGTTCGGATCCGAGCTCGGAGAGCGCGAGCAGGGCGCCAGCAACGGGCGACCGGGGGGCATGGTCGCCCCCCATCGCGTCCACGGCGATCCGCGCCAAAGCTAAGCTTCCTTGGCTTCGACCCGCTGGACTCCGCCGTAATAGCCACACTCGGCGCACACGCGATGCGGGCGCTTCATGCTCTGGCAGCGCGGGCAGCGCTGGATGGCGATTGCGGGCGCTTTCTTGTGCGTATTACGGGCGCGCTTCTTCCGTTTCGATGTTCTGCGCTTCGGGACGGCCATGTGTGCTCAGTCGGTAGAAAAAGGTTCAGTACTTGAAATCGATCTGGCGAATCAGTTGTCCGTGCCGCGCGCCGTGCGCAGCTCGGCCCATCGTGCATCTACGGCGGGTGGACAGCTGCACGCACCCGCATTGAGCTCGGCACCACAGCTGGGACAGAGTCCCTTGCAATCTTCCCGGCACACGGGAAAGCGCGGAACCGCGAGAAGCCACTGCTCACGAACGGCCGGACGGAGATCGAGCGTGCGCGCTTTCGGCGCGAGCTCGTAGACCTCCGGGTCGTCGATCTCATCGCCCGCTTCCGCGTACAGCACGTGCACGTTCTCGGCGACCTTCACCGTCGTATCGGTCAGACAGCGCCGGCACGGAACGGTTGCCGTGCCCTCGATCGCCCCGCTCCAGTAGTACCGCCCCGGGCCGGCTACCGAGAGCCGACCGGTGGCGCGAACAGCGGTTTCAGGGCGAAAGTCGCCTTCGATCCAGATCGGATCGTCGGTGCTCAGCGCGCCATTGACCGTAGCCGCCTGATCTTCCAGCGCGCGAATGTCGAAGGACAGCATAACCCGTGAATCTACTTGAAGATGAGGCGCCGGGCAAGACGCACTCTGGCGGGCGTCAGCGTGCCGCGAGCAGCTCCGACTCGGAGAAGAAGAAGCGCGACTCGCGGGCCGCGTTCTCGTCGGAATCGGACGCGTGGATCGCGTTCCGCTCCTTCGACTCGGCGAACAGCGCACGCACGGTGCCCTGCTCCGCTTCCTTCGGATCCGTCGCGCCGATCGCCTTGCGCAGCGAGGCCACGGCGTCGGCCTGTTCGAGGACGAGCGGCATGCACGGGCCCGAGGTCATGAACGACACGAGCGAGCCGAAGAACGGGCGCTCGCGATGCACGCCATAGAACTCCTCGGCCTGCGCCTTCGTGAGGTGCATGACACGGGCGGCGCACACCCTGAAGCCCTGGGCCTCGAGGTGCGCGATGATCTTGCCGGCCTTGGCCGAAGCAAAGGCGTCGGGCTTGACGATCGTGAGCGTATGGCTAACAGGCATGGTCAGGATCCAATGAGTTTGCGGACGATGTCGCCACGGGTGAGAAATCCGACGAGGCGCCCTTCCTCCACCACGGGCACCCTGTCGACATCCTTGTTGGTCATTAAGCTAGCCACCTCGGCAAGCGGCTGATCGGGGGAGACGCACAACACCTGTCGCGTCATCACGTCGCGTACGGTGCGGCGTGCGCGCTCCATCCCGGATTGCGGGCGCGGAGTCGAGCCGTTGATCGACGCGAGGCTGAGCATGTGGCGCATCAGCTCGCGCTCGCTCAGCATGCCGACGAGCAGCCCGTCGGCCTCGATCACCGGAAGCGCGCCGATGCCGGAGCGCACCAGATCGCGCGCCGCATCGCGCAGCAGCGTATCCGCGCGGGTGGATCGCGGCGTCTCGGTCATGAGCTCGCGCACCAAGAGCTGCGGCGCGAGCTCGACCTCGTGCAGCAGGTGCAGCGCCAGCAGCTCGTCGCCGGTGTGGGCCGCCAGGATGTGGTCGACCACGACGGGACGCGACAGCAGGCGCGTGAAGGCGCCGAGCGCCTGCAGGTAGCGGCCGGCCATGCGCGGCGGCGCGATGAGCAGGATGACGAGACGCGCGCACTGCTCGCTTGCCTCGCCATCGGTGTCCTCGCGTGCAATCGGCTCGGCGGCGACGCCGATGGCAATACCGAGCTCCATCGCAGTCTCGGTGCGATAGTGCGCGATGTACGCGCGCCCGCTCTGCACGACGAGATCCTCGCCGCGCCCCTCCGCGATGCGCGCGCGCAGCGATTCCGGATCGTTCAAGACTCCCGACGCCGCGAGCAGCTCGGCGAGCGCCCAGATGGCCTCGGGGAGGCTTCGCTGCTCGAGCGGAATCAGGACTCGTTCCGCACGAAGCAGCTCCGTCAGCCTCATAGCCGTGCGCGCAGCAGCTCGACGAAATCCTTCGGCCTGCGGGCGATGCCGATTCCCGCCTTCTCGAATGCCTCGAGCTTCTCCGCTGCGGTGCCGGCCGAGCCAGAGATGATGGCGCCGGCGTGTCCCATTCGACGGCCCGGCGGCGCCGTCTGTCCGGCGATGAAGCCGATGACGGGCTTCTTCATTTTCTCGTGCACGAAGCGCGCGGCTTCCTGCTCGTCCGTTCCTCCGATCTCGCCCATCATCGCGATGGCCTTCGTCTTCGGATCGTTCTCGAATGCCTGGAGCACGTCGATGAAGCTCGTGCCGTTGATCGGGTCGCCGCCGATGCCGACGCACGTCGATTGTCCGATGCCGGCGCGCGTGAGCTGGTCGACGACCTCGTAGGTGAGCGTTCCCGAGCGGCTGACGACGCCAACGGAGCCCGGCGTGCAGATACTTCCGGGGATGATGCCGACCTTGCATTCGCCGGGGGTGATGAGTCCCGGACAGTTTGGCCCGATGAGCCGCGCGCCGAGCTCCTTCACGTAGGGATAGACGCGCGTCATGTCGAGGACGGGGACGCCCTCGGTGATGCAGACGATGAGCGCGACACCGGCGGCAGCGGCCTCCATCATCGCATCGGCCGCGAACGGCGGCGGCACGTAAATCACGGAAACACTCGCGTTCGTTTCGGCAACCGCGTCGGCCACGGTGTCGAATATCGGAACTTCACCGTCGAACTTCTGCCCGCCCTTTCCCGGCGTGACGCCGGCGACGACGTTGGTTCCGTATTCGCGCATCTGGCGCGCGTGGAAGGAGCCATCGCGGCCCGTGATTCCCTGAATGAGGACGCGGCTCGACTTGTCGATGTAGACGCTCATGCGGCACCTCCTTTCGCCAGCACGACCACTCGCTGGACCGCCTCGTCCATGTCGTTCGTGGCGGTGAATCCGTTTTCGGCAAGGATCTTGAGCGCGACTTCTTCGTTGGTGCCGGTCAGTCGGATCACGAGGGGAACGGTGAGTGGGCTCTGCTTCGTGGCGGTGACGATGCCGTTCGCGACGTCGTCGGTGCGAGTGATGCCGCCGAAGATGTTGAAGAGGATCGCCTTCACTCCGGCATCGGCGGTGATGATGCGCAGCGCATTGACGACCTTCTCGGGGTTCGACGAGCCGCCGATGTCGAGGAAGTTCGCGGGCTCGCCGCCGTAGTACTTCACAAGATCCATCGTCGCCATCGCGAGTCCGGCTCCGTTCACGATGCAGCCGACGTCCCCTTCGAGCTTGATGAAGGTGAGGTTCGCGCGACGTGCCTGGAGCTCGCTCGTCTCTTCGGCGCTCTCGTCGCGCAGCGCCGCAATGTCGGGGCGGCGATCGAGCTCGTTGTCATCGATCACCATCTTCGCGTCGACCGCGATCACCTCACCATCCGGTGTGGTGACGAGCGGGTTGATCTCGGCCAGCGATGCGCCGCTGTCGATGAAGGCGCGATAGAGCTGCTGCACGATGCGCGCAGCCGCGCGAGCCTTGGCGATGTCCTTGTAGAGGAAGAAGCCCATGCGCATCGACTCGAACGGCTGCAGGCCGTAGCGGGGGTCGACGGGAATGCGCATGATCTTGTCGGGATCCGACGCGGCGACTTCCTCGATGTCGATGCCGCCCGCCGGGCTCACCATGAAGACCGCGCGCTTCGAGGCGCGGTCGATGATGATGCCGACGTATGCTTCCGTCTCGATGTCGGCGGCGGCGGTAACGAGCACCTTCTCGACCGTGAGCCCCTTGATCTGCATCCCGAGAATCTTCTTCCCGATCGCCGCCGCCTCGGCGGGCGTCTTCGCCAGCTTCACTCCGCCGGCCTTCCCGCGACCGCCGGCATGCACCTGCGCCTTGACCACGACCATGCCGCCGATGCGACGCGCGATCTGCTCGATCTGCGCCGGCGTCGTGGCGATCTCGCCCGGAGGGATGGGCACGCCTTCACGGCGCAGAATTTCCTTTGCCTGATACTCGTGTATGTTCACGCGTTCTCCGCGATGATCGTTGTTCCTGCAGCGCCACGCACCGCTTCGCGGCCGCGCGCAAGCTCGGTAATAATAGCGCGGCCACCAGTGTGTCGCACGAAGTCGGCGGCCGCTCGAACCTTCGGTGCCATGCTCCCTGCGCCGAACGCACCCGCGCCATCGAGGCGCGTCGCTTCGGCCAGTGTGAGCGTGTCCAGCATTCGCTGCGTCGGCTTCCCGTAGTCGAGATAGACGCCGTCGACATCGGTGAGAATCATGAGCAGCGACGCGCCTAAATCTCGCGCGAGGACCGCGGCTGCGAGATCCTTGTCGACCACGGCGTCCACTCCTTCCCAACCGCGATCACCGTCGTAAAAGATCGGGGCGCCGCCGCCGCCGCATGCGATGACGATGGTCCCGCTCTGCACGAGCCTTCGGATGACCCCGACCTCGTGCACGGCGAGCGGCGCAGGGCTTCCGACGACGCGCCGATAGCGTCCGCGCGCGTCGCGCTTCACCGCCACGCCGCGCTCGAGTAGCGCAGGCACGCGCTCATCTGGAATTCCATGGCCGATGAACTTCGTCGGCGCGGAGAGCGCGGGGTCGTCATGCCGCACACGCACCTGCGTGATGACCGTCGCGACCTCGCGATCGCACCCGGCGAGACGGAGCGCATTCTCGAGCGACTGCTGGATCATGTAGCCGATCCACCCCGCCGTCGCGGCAACGAGCACCCCCAGCGGCAGCGGCGAGACTTCGTCGCGCGCGAGCTCGTTGCGTACGAGCTCATCGCCGACCTGCGGGCCGTTGCCGTGCACGAGACAGATCTCCCAGCCGTCGAGCGCGAGGTCGACGATGGCGCCGAGACTCGCGCGCGTGTGGGCGAACTGATCGCCGATCGAGCTGTGCTCTCCCGCGGGCGATAGCGCGTTGCCGCCCAGGGCGATGACAGCGGTCTGCGATGCGCTCATGATTACTTCCTCTGCCGGTTGAGAAGTGTGCCGAGCGCATCGTACGCGTGGCCGAACGCCACCCAGTCGCCGCGCCGCATCGCATCGGACATGCGATCGTACAGTTGCTCGGCCGCCGTACGGAAGTCGGCGGGCGCGATCGGCGTAGTGACGTCCGCGCCAGCCCCGCGTGAGCCGAGGGCGTCGGCAAGCGTGTGCGCGGCGGTGACGATCGTGTCGGTCGTTGTGGCTACGGCGAGCAGCGTCGCGCCGTCCGACCGCCAGCCGTAGAGTGGCTGCACGAAGAGCAGCTGTCCATCGGCGAGCGGGATCATGCGTACGCGGCCGTGCACCGCATGCGCATCGCGCGGCGCGGAGACTGTCGTGTCGAGCGCGCGCCGTAGCTGATCGGCGACTGTGCTCCAGCGAGCACCAGGCCGTTTGAGCGGGAGCCACTGCACGGAGGGCATCACTCCCCCCGTCGCGAGGACGATGCCGACCGGATGCTCGTTGGGATCGAGCACCGCGGCGCTCCAGTGCATCGCAGTGGTGCCAGGGAGCGAGAAGAGCGCGCTCTCGCCGGAGAGCGTCGTGTCGGAGCCCGCCTCTTCGCTGAGGAGATGTCCGTGACGCTCGACTTCGCCGCGCAGCCCGAAGCTCGCGAGCTTGCGTCCCTGCACGCGCGCGGCGTCGACGGGAGGCGGGAGCGCGTCGGCAACTCCAGGCGGCAGCGCGGAGCGAGTGACGACGAGTGAAGGAAACGCCGTGACCCAGCTCTCCGCGATCGGATCCGTCGCGGAGTCCGCGACGACCCACACCGCACCGGTCTGCGCGTTGGTGACACCCACCGCCGCGTGCTGGAGATACGTGAGGTTGATGGTGTTCTCGCCAGGAAGCGAATCGCGCTCGCTGAGCGGATAACTGTTCGAGGCCGAATAGAGATCGATCGCCCAGTAGAGGCTGTCGGCCACGACGATGGGAGCGATCGCGCTCCCCTGCAGAAAGTACGGCGCGAGTGCATCGAGGCGCTCGCGCACGTCGCGGTGCGTGACGATGCGCGAGGTGGGCCGGGGAAGCTCGCCCGTGAGCAGGCGGAAGTTCTGCAGCGCCCACGCGAACGCGACGCGCGAGAGCGTGCCGTCGAGCGCCGGCGCGACGATCGCACCCACGGAATCCGAAACCACGCGATAGTTCGCGAGCGAATCCGCGACGAGCACCTGCCCGATCTGCTCGGGCTCGCGCGCACTCCTGCTCGCGGGCACGCGCGCGATGGCGCCGTCGTTTTCCACCCGCGAGGCGTACAGCCGCGTCACCGACCAGTCGGCTCGCTCGCCCTCGACATCGCCGACGGCCGGCGGCTCCGCCACCGTCGCGCGCAATCCATCGGACGACGTCGACCACTGGATCGATCCGGCGGTCGTCGACGCCCGCCCTCTGCGTCCGAGCGCGCGCATCAGCGCGGCGGGATCCCACACCGAGATCCCTGCGCCGGCGTCGAATGGGCGCACGGGAAGCGCGAGTGAGCTGTCGCGCACGATGCGCTGCAAGGCGTACGCGCGCCTCGTGTAGTCGGCGCGCGTCGCGAGATAGCTCACCTCGCGCGCGGCCTCGGCGCCGGGCGCCGCATAGTGGCGCATGAGCACCGGCGTGACGTGACGCAGCAGCACGGAAACCAGCAGCACCGCAATGAGCGTCATTGCCGCGGCGCGCACCTGGCCGATCCACCCGAAGTAGAACACCACGAACGCGGTGCCCGCGGTCAGATAGGCGAGCCAGATGCTGATCGGGATCACGGTGCGGTGATCGGAGAAGGAGAACTCTCCGTTCGGCCCCGAGCCGAAGAGCAGCGACTCATAGATGTCGAGGCGATAGCTCCACGCGAGGAGCAGCAGCAGCACAGCGCCGAGCGCGGCGAGATGGCGGCGCACGTAATGCGAGACGTAGAGTGTGCCGCGGTCCCAACGCAGGCTCGGGGTGAGCGCGTAGAAGAAGATCACGACGACGGTGGCGAAGAGAACGGTCGTGAGGGTACGATAGTAGAGCATCCCCTCGATGGGCAGCCAATACACGAAGAAGCCGATGTCGACCTCCATGTACGGATCGCTCTCGCCGAACGAGATGCCATGGTGCAACAGCGAGAACATCCGCCAGCTCTCGGCCGGCAGCGCGAGCCACCATCCGAGCACGATCGAGATGAGGAGTGCGGCGACGACGAGATAGCGCCCCGGCACCTCTTCGCCGATCTCGATGTTGGCGACGCGGCGCGGCAACACGAGCGAGACGACGCTCTGCCGCACGACGTACAGATTGACGAAGATGATCGCTGCAGCCACGAGCGCGGACCCCGCGCAGATGACCGTCATGAGCATCGCGCGCTCGCGCCAGAGGGCCGCGGCGCCCATCGATGCGTACCACAGATACTCGGCGACGATGCCGGCGCCGATGCGCCCCACCACGAGCAGAGCCGCGACGACCGCGAGCGCGATGACGGGCCAGCGGCGCCAGCGGGGGGGAATGCTCACGCGTTAGGGCGACACGCCCTGCGTGCGCAGCCACTGCTCCATCTCGCCGCGGATGGCGGCGAGGCGCTGCTCGCTGCGCGCTTCGTAGCGCGTCACGAGCACGGGCTGTGTGTTCGAGGCGCGTATGAGCCCCCACCCGTCGCCGAAGAGCACGCGCGCGCCGTCGACGTCGATCACCTCGTGCGTCTCGCGGAAATGGGCGATCGCATCGTCCACGATCCGGAACTTGCGCGACTCTTCGACATCGACGCGAAGCTCGGGCGTCGAGACGAATTTCGGGACGTCGGCCAACATTCCCGAGAGCGACTTCCCCGATGCCGCGACGATACGAATGAGGCGCGCGGCGCCGTAGAGCGCGTCATCGTGTCCGTAGAAGCCTTCCGTGAAGAACATGTGCCCCGACATCTCGCCGCCAACGGGCGCGTGAAGTTCGTGCATCTTGTCCTTCATGAGCGAGTGTCCCGTCTTCCACATCACCGGAATCCCCTTCGCCTTCACGATTTCGTCGGGGAGCGCTTGCGAGCACTTCACGTCGAAGACGATCGGCTGGCCGGGGCCCGTGCGCTCCAGCACATCGCGCGCATACAGGATGAGCACATGATCGCCCCAGACGATGTTGCCATCCGCATCCACGACACCGATGCGATCCGCATCTCCGTCGAAGCCCACGCCCAGATCTGCGCCGCTCGAGCGCACGGCCTTGATGAGATCCTGGAGGTTCTCGACGACCGTCGGATCCGGATGATGATTTGGGAAGGTGCCGTCGCTTTCACAGAACAGCCCCGTCCACTCGACGTCGAGGTGATCGAAGAGCTGCGGCGCGACGAGGGCGCCCACCCCGTTGCCGCAGTCGACGACGACCTTGAGCCGGCGCTTCAGCTTCCCGATGCGCGCAACGATGTCCTCGACGTAGCTGTCGATGATCGCCTGCGTGCGCACCGTTCCCTTCCCCTCGGGAAAGCTCCCCGCGACCGCGAGGCGGTAGAGCTCCTGGATCTCCTCGCCGTGAATCGACTCGGTGCCCAGCGAGAGCTTGAAGCCGTTGTACTCCGGCGGGTTGTGCGACCCGGTGACCTGAATGCCGCCGGCCACATTCACGTGATTGAGCGCCCAGTACAGCAGTGGTGTGGGGACCTGCCCGACGTCGACGACGTTCAGCCCGCACTCCGTCAGCCCGCGCACGAGCGCGTCGCGAAGCGCCCCGCCGCTCGGCCTGTTGTCTCGGCCGACGGCAACGGCGCCCGTTATACTCTTGTTCTTCAGGTAGGCGGCGTACGCGCGCCCAAGTGCGTACGCGGTGTCCGCCGTGAGGTCGCGGCCGACGATGCCGCGCACATCATACTGCCGGAAGATTTCCCTGCTCAACGCCATGTCGTTCCTCGATACGATGCGAGGCCGCGTGGGCGGCCTCGCGTGATCACTGGCTCGCCGCCGCCGCGACCGGAGGAGTCGCCGCCGGTGCCCCCACCATACTAATCGGGACGCTGTCACGCGCGAGCATCACGAAGCCGTTGGGCAAAATGCCGAAGAGCAGGAGCGTGAAGGCGGACAGATAGATCACGAGAAAGGTGCCGGTGGGTACGGGACGCACCGCGGGCGCATTCGAGGGGCGCGGCTTCATGAACATCACGAGCACGACGCCGAGGTAGTAGCCGCACGAGATCACGCTCGCGAACACGAGAATCACGGCGAGCATCGTCTGTGGCTGCGGCGCGTGCAGCGCGGCATCGATCACGTACCACTTGGCGAAGAAGCCCATGCCACCAGCGATCGGGAAGCCAAGGAGTGCCAGCATGAACACCGCCATCGCCGATGCGAGCCACGGCTCGGTGCTCCACAGCCCCGCGTAATCCGCGATCTCCTGATTGCGCTCGCCCGGCTCGCCGAGCGCGATCACGACGGCGAACGCGCCCGCCGTCGCCAGTGTGTAGGCGACGAGATAGAAGAGGAAGGCGGATGCGCCGAGGGAGTTCGCGACGACGACCGTCACGAGCAGGTAGCCTGCGTGCGCGATGCTCGAGTACGCGAGCATGCGCTTCATGTTCTTCTGCTGAAGCGCGATCACGTTGCCGCCGATCATCGTGATCACGGCGAGCCACTGCAGCGGATGGACCCACGCAGCGGTCGCGCCCGGGAACGCCTCGATCCACACGCGGAGGAAGGCGGCGAACGCCGCGGCCTTCACCGCCGTCGCCATGAACGCAGTAATCGGTGTGGCGGCGCCTTCGTACACGTCGGGCGTCCACATGTGGAACGGCACCGCGGCGATCTTGAAGCAGAAGCCGACGATCAGCAGGCCAATCCCGGCGAGCAGCAGCGGGTCGTTATAGTTGGCGCCGGTCACCAGCGTGCCGATCGTCGCGATATCCGTCGACCCCGTGGCGCCGTACACCAGCGCGATTCCGTAGAGCAGAAAGCCCGTCGAGAACGCGCCGAGCAGAAAATATTTGAGCGCCGCTTCGGCGCCGCGGCTACTGCGACGATCGAGTCCGCACAGCACGTAGCTGGCGATCGACATCAGCTCGATGCCGAGGAAGACGATGATCAGGTCGCGCGAGGCGGCGAGGAGCATCATGCCCCCTGCCGCGAGGAGGAGCAGCACGTACGACTCGGCGCTCACGAGCTGCTCTCGCTCGCTGTAGTCGATCATGAGGGTGGCGGCGATGATCGTCGCGGCGAGCACGATACAGTCCGTCGCCCAGCGGAAGGGGTCGACGGCGATGATGCCGGCGCTCGCGGTCGCCTGCGCATGCCAGAGCCAGACCACCGCCGCGAAGGAGGCGACGCAGAGGCCGATCGCGAGGAGACCGATGACGCGCGCGCGTGCCATCGTCTCCGGACCCCAGACGGCGATGAGCAGGAGCAGCATCGCGCCGATGACGAGGATCAGATCGGGAAGAAGTGCGCCCGCCAGCTGCGAGGGAGACAGAAGATCGAAGTACATCAGCGATCCCCCCGCGCTGCCGTACGGACGGACGCCGACCCCTGCGTCACCGTGCGGACGAAGAGCGACGCCGACGGCTCCATGCGACGGAGAATCGGCTGCGGATAGATGCCAATCCAGAAGATCGCCGCGACGAGGACGCCCATCATGGTGAGCTCACGCGCATTGAGGTCGGTCATGTGCTCGTTCTCCGGCTTGTCGAGCGCGTTGAAGAGAATGCGCTGGATCGCCCAGAGGAGGTACGCCGCGGCGAAGATCACGCCGGAGGTCGCGAAGAAGGCGAAGAACGGATGCGTGCGGAACGAGCCGATCAGCACGAGGAATTCGCCGATGAAGCCGTTCGTCGACGGGAGTCCGATGCTGCTGAGCGACACGATCACGAGGAGCGTGGAGAAGAGCGGCACGACGCGCGCGATGCCCCCGTACGCGTCGATGAGGCGCGTGTGGCGGCGCTCGTAGAGCATGCCGATGAGCAGGAATAGCGCGCCTGTGGAAATGCCGTGGCTGATCATCACTATCAGCGCGCCCTGCACGCTCTGCAGCGTCAGCGCGAAGATACCCAGCATGACGAAGCCGAGATGACTCACCGACGAATAGGCGACGAGCTTCTTGAAATCGGGTTGCACCATCGCGACAAGCGCGCCGTAGATGATGCCGATCACGGCGAGCGTGAGGATCGTGGTGCGCACCCACGGCGTCATCGCGGCACCGGGAAAGAGCGGCATCGCGAAGCGGAGGAAGCCGTACGTCCCCATCTTCAGCATGATCGACGCCAGAACTACGGAGCCGGCGGTGGGCGCCTCAACGTGCGCATCGGGGAGCCACGTGTGGAATGGGAACATCGGCACCTTCACCGCGAACGCGAGGAAGAAGGCGCCGAAGAGCCAGAGCGCGGCCTTGTGTGTGTGCCCGATGGCGAGCAACCGGTCGTAGTCGAACGACGCGGGCAAGTTCATCGATGGAACCGCCGACGCGTTCCACAGATACACAATGCCGACGAGCATCAGCAGCGAGCCCGCCATCGTATAGACGAAGAACTTGAGACTCGCGTAGATGCGCCGCTCACCGCCCCAGATGCCGATGATGAAGTACATCGGGACGAGCATGATCTCCCACATCACGTAGAAGAGCAGCATGTCGCGCGAGACGAAGACGCCGAGCATTCCCGTGGTGAGCACGAGCATCAGCGCGTAGTAGCTGCGCACCTTCGTGCGGATCGACGTCCAGCTTCCGAGCACCGCGAGCGGCATGATCACGGTGGTGAGAAGCACCATCATGAGCGAAATGCCGTCGATCCCCAGGGAGAGTCGCGCATTCCACGGGATGATCCACCAGTGGTCGTACGTCGCCTGCCAGCGTGCGCCGGAGGGATCGTACGACCACCACAGCCCCATCGACACCACGAACTCGGCCAGGAAGAACAGCAGCGCGATCATACGCGCCGACGGCACCGCCTCGAGCGTTCCATCGTCGCTGGTGAGCGATCCGGTGACGAGTAGCACCACCGCGCCGGCCAACGGGATGAGCAGCAGCGCCGGAAGGATCCAGGCGTTGTAGTTGATTTGCGTCAGGAAGTCTTGCATCGCTCAGCGGAAGGTGAATGCGCCAAGAACAGCGAGCGCACCGATCGCGATCGCCCACGCGTATGCGCCCGTCTCCCCCGACTGCAGCTGCGAGCCGACCCATCCCACCCCGCGCGCGAGCACGGCACTTCCGTTCACGAAGAGACTGTCGATGATCCCGCGGTCGATGCCGGTCCACAGAATGTTGCGCGACCCGGACACGAGCGGCTTCACGATCGCGTCATCGTAGATCTCGTCGACGTAGTACTTCTCCTCGAGCACCTGCTCGAAGCCGTGCGACGGCACCGCATCGCGCTTGGGCACGAGCGCCGCGGGCTTGAGCTTCACGACCGCGACGATGATGCCGAGAAGCGCAATCGCGACTGCGGCACCAATCAGACCATACTCGGTGCTCATCACCTCTTCACCACCCGCGCCGCCGACGGCCACCGTCGCTGCGCCCACCACTGGCTCGAGCCACTTCTCAAGCACGCCGATCGGCCCGAGCGGAATCGCAGCCGGAAGGTTGAGCCATCCGCCAACGGCGCTCAACACGCCGAGCACGACCAGCGGGCCGGTCATCGACCACGGCGCCTCGGCGAGATGCGCCTGCTCAGCCTCACCGGTTCGATTGGGACCGTGGAAGGTGTAGAGCATCAGGCGCGTCATGTAGATCGCCGTCAGAAACGCGGTGAGCAGCCCGAGGCCGTACATCACGTAGAGCACGGCGCTGCCCGGCATCCCGAGCCACGTCGACTCCGCGAGGGCGCCATGCTGCGCGCGCGCGAACACCGCGCCGAGGATACCATCCTTCGAGAAGAAGCCGGAGAACGGCGGCACACCGGCGATCGCGAGCGTCGCGATCCACATCAACACGAAGGTGACGGGCATGTACTTCTTCAGCCCGCCCATGTTGCGCATGTCCTGCGCGTCTTCGTGGCTTCCGGTGTGGTGATACGCGCGGTGCATCGCGAAAATGACCGAGCCGGAGCCGAGGAAGAGGAGCGCCTTGAAGAAGGCGTGTGTGATGAGGTGGAACATCCCGGCCGCGTACGCGCCCGCGCCGACGCCCATGAACATGTAGCCGAGCTGGGAGATCGTGGAGTACGCGAGCACCTTCTTGATGTCCCACTGCTTGAGGCCGATCGTCGCAGCGAAGAGCGCGGTGAGCGTGCCGACGGCCGCGACCGTGATGCACGCGGTGGGTGACATCGCGAAGAGCACTCCGCTGCGCGCGATGAGGTAGACGCCCGCCGTCACCATTGTTGCGGCGTGGATCAGCGCGGAGACGGGTGTCGGGCCCGCCATCGCATCCGGCAGCCAGACATAGAGCGGAAGCTGCGCACTCTTACCCGCGCAGCCGAGAAAGAAGAAGAGGCAGATCGTCGTAACGAGCGCGCTGTTGTAGCCGAGGCCGGGCGCGGCGGCCGCGAGGCCGGTGAAGTCGAGCGTTCCGATATTCGCGAAGAGCAGGAACATCGCGATCAGAAATCCGAAGTCGCCGATGCGATTGACGATGAACGCCTTCTTCCCGGCGTCCGCGTTCGCCTTCTCGTTGAACCAGAAGCCGATCAAGAGGTACGAGCAGAGACCAACGCCCTCCCACCCGACGAAGAGCACGGGATAGCTCGCGCCGAGCACGAGCACGAGCATGAAGGCGACGAACAGATTGAGGTACGCGAAGAACCGCGGATAGCCGGGGTCGTCGCGCATGTAGCCGATGCTGAAGATGTGGATCAGCGTGCCGACGCCGGTGATCACCAAAACCATGATCATCGAGAGCTGGTCGAGCTGGAACGCCCACGAGATCTTCAGATCGCCCGTCACCATCCAGTCGAAGAACGTCTGCACGTACGGCGTCTTCATCTCGCTCGCGCCGGCCATTGCGAGCCAGAGCATCACGGCGAGACCAAACGAGAGCGCGAGCACGAGCGGCCCGACCACACTCGCGACCGCCGCGAAGGGGTGGCGCGCGACTTCGTGGCGATCGTCGCCGACGGCGCCGTGCGCACCTTCGTGCGACACCCCGTGATCGTCGCCGATGGCATCGTGTCCGTGCGGCACTGCCGACGGATCGTTCGGGCCGCGCTTGTACGACGGCACGAGCGAGAGCGCCCCGTTCACCAGGAAGCCGGCGAGCGGAATGAGCGGAAGCAGGCCAACGTATCGCGCGGCCGTCGCCGCGAGCGGGTGCGGATCGACGGCGGCCAGGTCCTGAAGCATCAGCCTTTCAGCAGATTGATGTTGCGAAGGTCCACCGATTTATGGTGGCGGAAGATCGAGATGATGATCGCCAGGCCGACCGCCGCTTCCGCTGCTGCGACCGTCATCACGAAGAGCACGAATACCTGACCGTTGGACGAGCCGTGCAGCCGCGACAGGGCGATGAACGACAGGTTCACGGCGTTGAGCATCAGCTCGACGCACATGAAGATGATGATCGCGTTCCGGCGAATCAGCACACCGACGACGCCGATCGTGAACAGCACGGCCGAGAAAAAGAGCGCTTCGGCAATCATGAGGCGTTCGGTCCTCGCTTGGCCAGAACGACTGCGCCGACGACGGCGACGAGAAGCACGACGCTCGTCACCTCGAAGGGGAGCAGGTATTCATGGAAGAGTGGTGCGGAGACCGGATTGACGATGTTGGCGTGATCGCTCATCGCGCCGGTGAGCCGCGGGAAGCGAAGACGGGTCAACGCGAAGAGCTCGGCAAGCATCGCGATGCCGACCAGCCCCGCGCTCAGCTTGCCGCCGAGCCCGCGGATGTCGGTGACGTCCGACGCCTGCCCGAGATTCAGGAGCATGACGACGAAGATGAAAACCACCATGATCGCGCCGGCGTAGACCAGCACCTGCACCGCGCCGAGGAACTGCGCGTCCAGCATCACGTACAGCGCGGAGAGGCAGAACATCGTGTTCACCAGCCACAGTGCGGCCGCCACCGGACTTTTTCGCGTCACGAACGCCACCGCCGAAGCGATGGAGAGCAGCCCGAAGAGGTAGAAGTGGAAGGCGTAGAGAAACGTGTTCATTCGCCTTTCGGATCAGCGGGATCCCACATCTCGCAAACGGGATGCGTCTGCGCCGTCAGCCGCTCGAGATCATAGACGAAGCCCTCGCGGCTGTATTCCGAGTTCTCGTAGTGCCGTCCGACGTGGATCGCTTCCTCCGGGCACACCTCCTGGCAGTAGCCGCAGAAGATGCAGCGGAACTCGTCGATCTCGTACACCAGCGGGTAGCGGTTCCCCTCCTCGTCCTCGCCGGGCACGAGCTTGATGCAGTTCGCCGGACAGATCTGCGGGCAGAGTCCGCACGCGACGCACTTCGCCTTCCCCGTCTCATCCGTGAGCATCCGGTGCGTGCCGCGCCATCGCGGCGACAGCGCCCACTTCACATCCGGATACTGCTCCGTCTTCTTGTGCGGGTTCATCATGTGCTTGAAGGTCAGCGCCATTCCGCTGAGCATCGCGCGAACGTAGCTGGAATCGGCCACGGGACGCGAGAGCACCTTCACCTGAATCGGCATCTCAATCTCCCTGACTTGCTGCAACCGACCGGCCCGTGCTCATCGCGCGCAGATGCGCGATCTGGCGCGGAGACAGCCGTGAGTATGCGGGGCTGATGATCCGCCCACGATCGAGGATCACGAACACGAGCACCGCCAGCACGAGGTTCAGCACGCCGAGCGCGGCCCAGAACGGGGAGATGCCGAACCACTGCACGCTGCGCGGAACCTGCAGCATGTCGAGCACGAGTACCGCGCCGCCGGTGATCACGATGTAGGCGAGCGCCATTGGCAGCATGACCTTCCACCCGAGGCTCATGAGCTGATCGTAGCGGAAGCGCGGCAGCGTCCAGCGGATCCACATGTAGAGGAACAGGAAGGACAGCAGCTTGGCGAAGAAAAACGCGAGCGTCACCGCGAACTTGAGCCCCGTGTGCGGCGCGATGTTGTCCCACTGCGTGCCCGGGATGTCCCAGCCGCCGAAAAAGAGCGTCACCATCAGCGCGCTCGCCGTCACCATGTTCGAGTACTCGGCGATGAAGAACATCGAGAACTTCATCGCGCTGTATTCGGTGTGGTAGCCGGCGATCAGCTCGGACTCCGCCTCGGGCATGTCGAACGGGAGCCGGTTGGTCTCCGCGAACGATGCGACGCAGAAGATGAAAAAGCCGATGAGGAGCGGAAAGATATTCCACCCCATCGCCTGCTGCTGCTGCACGATCGCGTTGAGCGAGACGTTTCCGCTGAGCAGCAGCACGGACACCGCTGCCATTCCCAACGAGATCTCGTAGCTGATCATCTGCGCGCTCGCGCGAAGCCCGCCGAGCAGCGAGTACTTGTTGTTCGATGACCACCCCGCGAGCACGATGCCGTACACGCCGAGCGACGAGATCGCGAGAATATAGAGGAAGCCGATCGGCAGCTGCGCCACCGACATCTCCACGAGCCCCCAGCG
>JBDSHG010000086.1:0-13060 GCA_039918615.1 Gemmatimonadaceae bacterium
TCTCACCGAGATCTACGGCGCGCGCGAGAAGCCCATTGACGGCATCTCTTCCGCGCTCATTGAGGGCGCGGCCCGCGATGCCGGCCGTGCGGTGACGTGGCGCGGCGAGCGCGCTGCGCTGGCCGCCGCGCTCGCCGCGGCGACCCGGCGCGGCGACGTGGTGCTCACGCTCGGCGCGGGCGACATCACGCGCACGGGCCCCGAGCTCCTCGCGCTCCTCCCGGAGCCGGCTCGATGACGCGCTTCCTCGCGATCCTCCAGGCGATCCGCTGGCGCGCCGTCGGCATCGCGGCGGCGGTGCTCGCGCTCATCGCGACGCCCTCGTGGTCGCCGAAGCTCCTCTCGCACCTCTCGTTCTTCCGCGTGCGCCACGTGCAGGTCGAGGGATATCGCTACCTGCAACCCGACGACGTGCTCAAGCGACTTCGCATCGACACCACCACGAGCGTGTGGACCGATCTCGACGTGCTGGAGCAGCGTGTGAGGATGCATGCGCAGGTGAGAACCGTCTCCATCGACAGGAATCTTCCGAGTACGCTCGTGGTTCACGTCACCGAAAATTCTCCGATCGCGTTCGTCCCGGGCGCGGGAGGCTTGCGGGCGGTCGACGCGGATGGTCGCTTTCTCCCTCTGGATCCGAGTCGGATCGCCATCGATCTTCCGGTGCTCGCCAAGGCGGACACCGTGCTCCTGCATTTGCTCGCTAACGTCCGGAGCGTGAGCCCTGCGCTCTTCGGTGAAATCAGCGACATTCGGAGAATAGGGGGTACCGACATCGCACTTACATTATCCACTGCACAGGTACGCGCGCTCGCGAGCATCTCCGCGCAGCGGCTTGCCGACCTCATTCCCGTCGAGGCGGACCTCGCGCGCCGCAAGGCACGCGTGATCGAGCTCGATCTGCGCTTTCGTGATCAGGTCATCGCCAGGACGCAATGAATCCCGAACGATTGGTCGCCGGCCTCGACATAGGCTCCTCGCGCACCACCGCCATCATCGCCGAAGCGATCGGTGAAGATCCGAACGCGTCGCTCAAGATCCTCGGCGTGGGCAACGCGCGAACCGCGGGAATGCGCCGCGGCGTCGTCTCCGACATCAAGGAGACCACACAATCCATTCAGAAAGCGATGAGCGAGGCCGAGCGGATGGCGGGCGTTCAGGTGGATGGCGTGTACGCGGGGATCGCGGGCGAGCACGTGCAGGCGATGAACAGCTCGGGGGTCGTCGCGGTGAATGGCGATGAGGTCACGCGCTCCGACATCGAGCGCGCGAACGAGGTCGCGCGCACGCAGCCGATCCCGACGGACCGCGAGCTGCTCCACGCGATCCCACAGGAGTATCGCGTTGACCGCAACGCAGGGATCCGCGACCCGATCGGGATGAGCGGGATGCGCCTCGAGACCGAGATGTACCTGGTCACCATCGGGTCGTCTCCCGCCCTCAATCTCCGCAAATCGATCGAGCGGGCGGGGTACAAGGTGCGTGAGCTCGTGCTCGAGCCGCTGGCGAGCTCCTTCGCCGTCGTCACCGACGAGGAGAAGGAGTTGGGTGTCGCGCTCATCGAGATGGGAGCCGGGACGACGAACCTCGCAATCTTCCACGAGGAGAAGATCCGCTTCCTGGGCACCATCGCCTACGGCGGCGCACACGTGACGAGCGACATCGTGCACGGACTCGGTGTCACGCAGGCGGACGCCGAGCGTCTGAAGGAAAAGTATGGATGCGCGTACGAGGCGATCTATGCGGATTCCGACGAGGTGATCACGCTGCCGAGCACCGTTGCGCAGGGAGATCGCGAGATCAAGCGGGAGTTGCTTGCGCACATCATTCATCAGCGAATGGATGAGATTTTCGAGCTGGTCCGGCAACAGATTCGCGATTCGGGGTTCGATGGACGGCTGGCAGCGGGTGTCGTGCTCACGGGTGGTGCGTCGGCGATCGAAGGGGCTGACAGATTGGCGGCGGATGTCTTCGGGATGGGCGCTCGGCGGGGCACTCCGGCGGCGAGTGTGGGCGGATTGAGTGATGCCGTCGAGGCGCCGCGCTTTTCCACGGCGGTTGGGCTCGCCCTGTTCGGGGCGCACCGGATGTCGCTGGGCGGAGCGGGGTCGGCGGCGTCGGGTAAGCGCAAGGCAATGGGGTCGCCGGGGATGGATCGGATCGCGCAGCGTGTCAAGACTTGGCTGCAGGATTTTTTCTAGTCGAGATGGATCCGTTGCGCGTTTGAGTTATCCACACGGAAATAACCGTCATTTGGTGGTGTGTTAATCGTTCGTTCGCACTATATTCACCGCAGCTTTTGATACTGGCCCAGACTCACGGCCGCGTCCGTCCGTTGAATCGCCTCGCTGCACTGCCGTTCGCTTGCAGGATCTTCCACTTCCTGGAGTCCTCCCCGCCATGATCTTCGAGTTCGAGGAGAACATCTCGCAAAACGCCCGCATGAAGGTCGTCGGCGTCGGCGGGGGTGGTGGGAACGCAGTCAATCGGATGATCGAGGAGCATCTGGAAGGCGTCGAGTTCATTTCGGTGAACACAGACGCGCAGGCGCTGCTGAGCTCCAAGTCCGATGTGAAGATCCAGATCGGAAAGAAGCTCACCCGCGGGCTCGGCGCGGGCGCGCGACCGGAGATCGGTCGCCAGGCGGTCGAGGAGAATCGCGACGAGGTGCTCCGTGTGCTCTCCGGTGCGGACCTCGTCTTCGTCACCTGCGGCATGGGCGGCGGCACCGGCACCGGTGCGGCCCCGATCGTCTGCGAGATGGCGCGCGAGGCGGGGGCCCTCTGCGTTGGCATCGTCACCAAGCCGTTTCTCTTCGAGGGACGGAAGCGGATGCGCCAGGCGGAAATGGGAATCTCCGAGATGCGGAAGCACGTCGACACGATGATCGTGGTGCCGAACGAGCGGCTGCTCGCGGTGGTGGGCAAGGGGATTCCCTTCGGCGACGCGCTCAAGAAGGCCGACGAGGTTCTGCTCCATGCGACGCAGGGCATCTCGAATCTGATCAGCGTGACGGGGCTCGTGAACGTCGACTTTGCCGACGTCCGCACCGTGATGCAAAGCGGCGGCTCGGCGCTCATGGGCACGGGCATCGGACGCGGCGAGAATCGCGCGACGGAAGCCGCGCAGCAGGCGATCTCCTCGCCGCTGCTCGACAACGTCTCGATCTCCGGCGCGACCGGCGTGCTCGTGAACATCACAGGCGGTACGGATCTGACGTTGGGCGAAGTGCATCAGATCAACGAGATCGTGCACGATGCCGTGGGCGACGATGCCGAGATCATCTTCGGCGCCGTCAACGAGCCCGCGATGCAGGGCGAGATTCGCGTCACGGTCATCGCGACGGGCTTCGATCGCGTCGTTACCGGCACTGGCTCGAGCGCGCAGGATTCGCAGAAGAACGCGTCGCAGACGCCGGTGATTCCGTTCCCGAATCAGCGCCCGCTTCGTACCACGACCCCCGCGTCGCGCTCCGCTGCGAATGAGGGAGTCCGGCGTTCCACGCAGCCGCAGCCGGGTGCAACACCGCAGTCGCCGCAGGAGAAGGCTCAGGATCTGAACGACATGGAGATCCCGACTTTCATCCGGCGCCAGATGGATTGAAGCGGCTCACACCGCGCGCGGTGACGACGCTCGTCATCTTCGCGCTCGCTGTGTGGGCACTCTCCGTCGACCTGCCGAAGCCCTGGCTCGACGCGCCGCACCCTCTCGAAGACGATTCACTACAGGCGGCCGCCGGCGACTCCGATTCGCTCGCGGCCACCAGCGACACCCTGCATTCCGGCGAGACCATCGGCGCGCTCCTCTCGCGTCGCGGGGTGAGCTCGAGCGCGATGCCGCTCGTGATGGGCGCCGCGAGTGGGCTCGATGCGCGTCGCATTCCTGCCGGGATGCCGGTCACCATTCGTTCGGACTCCGCCGGCGCCCCTCCGCGCGAGATCGTCTTTCAGCTCGCACCGGACCGTCTGCTCCATGTGCGTCGCACCGGCGACTCCACGTGGACGAGCAGCGAGGAGCGGCTGCCGTGGGTGACGGACACGCTCGTCGTCGGCGGACGCATCGACGAGAATCTCTACCAGGCGCTTGACGATAGCGCGACGGTGCTCCCGAAGGGCGCGCGCGCGGAGCTCGCGTGGACGCTCGCCGACATCTTCGAGTATCGCGTAGACATGAGCCGAGATCTCCAGCCCGGCGACCAGTTCCGCGTGCTCTTCGAACGGCTCGTCGGCTCCGCCGGCCAGACCAGGATCGGACATGTGCTCGCCGCGAGGATGGTGCTTTCGGGCACGACGACGCAGACTGTGCGCTTCGACGAGGGCGACGGGAAGGCCGCGTACTTTGATTCGACGGGACGCTCGATGCAGGCCGCCTTTCTACGCGCGCCGCTCGCCTTCCGCCGCATCTCGAGCGTCTTCGGACTTCGCAAGCATCCGATCCTCGGCATCTGGCGGCAGCATCAGGGCACCGATTACGTCGCGAACGCGGGGACGCCGGTGCGCACGATTGGCGACGGGGTGGTCAACTTCGCGGGGAGGCGCGGCGGCTATGGGAATCTGATCGAGATCCGCCATCGCAGCGGGCTCGTGAGCCGCTACGGGCATCTTCGCGCCTTCGCGACCGGCATCCGTGCGGGACGCGCCGTGACCATTGGACAGACGATCGGCTACGTCGGAATGACCGGCCTTGCGACCGGCCCGCATCTCCACTTCGAGCTCCTCGTCGACGGCGCGCAGCGCGACCCGGCGGTCGCGCTGAAGAGGAGCTCGGGGCTGCCGCTCGCGCCGGCGGACCGTCCGCGCTTCGACGCGCAGCTCGCGGTTCTCCTCGCGAGCCTCGGCAAGTCGCGGGCGTAACACTCAGCCTGGAAGGCGCGCGGCGGTTGCGCGTCGACACAATCGTCGGCGCTTTGCGCTCCGCCGTCACCGCGTCACGTTTCTCCCATGCTCGCCTGGCTCCTCTCGCTGCTCGTCGCAGCGGCACTCGCATGGTGGTCGTACGGAGCGCCGGCGGCGGGCGAGAGCCGGCGCACCTGGACGCTCGCCGCGCTGCGTGCGCTCGCATGGCTCATCATGCTCGCCCTGCTCCTCGATGCACCCGCCGGCCCGCGGCGCGCTGTGCCGCCGATCGCCGCGCTCGATGCATCGGCGAGCTGGACGCGCGGCGGCGCGAGTGATGGGGCGCTGTGGCGATCAGCGATCGCTGCCGCGCGCTCGGCCTCATCGGATGTGCTGGTGTGGGGCGACTCCGCACGTAGCGGCGCGGCGCCCGATGTGCCGCGCGACGGAGCGACGCGCGCGCTGCCGCTGGCCGAGCGTGCGCTGGCGGTCGGGCGGCCGCTCACGGTCATCACCGATGGCGAGCTCGACGACCCCTCGGCGCTGGCGTCGCTGCCGGCGGGCTCGCGCGTAGAGGTGCTCGCGCATCCACCGGCGGTGGACGCGGCGGTGGTTGCGCTCGACGCTCCGCGCGCGGTGGTCGCGGGCGATACGATCGAGACGAGGGTGACGGTGCGGGCGGGGGAGCTCGCGGTGGGACCCTCGACGCTCACGCTGGTGGCGGGGAGCGATGTGATCGCGACGATGCCGATCGACTCGCTCGCGGCGGGACTCGAGCGCACGCTTACGATGCGCGGGCACATCGATGGCGCGGTGCGCACTGTCGCCCTCGCGGCGGTGATCACGGCGCGTGGCGATGTGGAGCATCGCAACGACACCCTCGCGACTGCGGTGCAGGTTGCACCGGCGGCGGGTGCGGTGCTCGCCTCGACCTCCCCCGACTACGATGCGCGCTTTCTCATCCCTGTGCTGCGCGGCGCGGTCTCGCTTCCGACGCGCGCGTATTATCGGGTGGCGCCGGGAACGTGGCGGCAAGATGGCTCGCTCGCGGCGGTGACGGAGCAGAGTGTGCGCGCGGCGCTGGCCGTGGCGCCGCTGGCGATCATCCATGGCGACACGGCGCTCTTCGGTGCGCCGCGTGCGCTAACGAAAGGCGCGCTTCTCCTGTACGCGCCGTCCGCGGACACGATCGGCGAGTGGTATCCGCTCGCCGCGCCGGCGTCACCGATCACGTCGGTGCTCTCCGGCGTGCCGTGGGACAGCCTCGCGCCGCTGAGCGTCGCGGCAGGCATGCACGGCGACTGGACCGGGTTGCTCACCGCGCCGGCGCGCAGCGCGGAACGTCGCGTCGCGATCGCGGGAAGCGAGAGTGGGCGGCGCACCGTGGTCGTCGGCGCGTCGGGGTTCTGGCGCTGGGCCTTCCGCGGCGGCGTCAGCGGCGATGCGTACGCCACACTGTGGGGCGGTATATTTGATTGGCTGACGGCGGAGCGTCCGGACCCGCGCGCGGCACTTCCGGCGGACGCGATCGTGCGCGCGGGGGATCGCATTCGATGGAGACGTGGCACGGGGAGCGACACGCTCGTGCGCGTCGAGATGCATCGTCGAGGCGAGGCGCGCGTCGACACGCTGCAGTTGCACTTCGCGGGACCAGGCGCGCTGGCCGAGAGCGCGCCGCTCGATGCCGGCGTGTTCGAAACGCGCGTGAACGGCGGTGCGTCGCTGCTCGTCGTCAATGCGTCGCGCGAGCTGCTGCCGCGAAAGGCGAACGTGCGCACGGGCGCGGTAGGCGGCGCCGCTCCGTTCGGCGACCAGCCGAAGCTGCGCGACTTTCACTGGATCTATCTGCTGTTACTCGGCGCACTCTGCGCGGAGTGGCTGCTGCGTCGAAACATGGGATTGCGATGACGCGCGCGGCGAGAACCGCGGCGTGAGGAGAACGAATGGCGAGGATACTGCGGCGCGAGGGGGATGTCTCCAGGCGCTCGCTCTGGCAGAAGATCAAGGACGTCGCGCTACTCGACGTGGGCGTCATCGTGCGCGGTGGTGTCAACGCGGGCTCACTCGAGCGCCTCGAGGAGCTGCTCCTCGAGGCGGACTTCGGCGTGCCCGTGACGCTGCGTCTCGTCGCGGAAGTGGAAGGACGCGCCGCGAAGGGGCTCGCGAAGTCCGAAGACGACTTTCATTCGGCGCTGCGCGACGGCGTCGAGAAGGCGCTGCGCGCGGGGCGGAGTGATCCCGCGCTCGTCTTCGCGCCGACCGCGCCCACGGTGATTCTCGTGGTTGGCGTGAACGGGGCGGGGAAGACGACGTTCATTGGGAAGCTCGCGACGCGACTGACGCGCGAGGGGAAGGCCGTGATGGTCGCCGCGGGCGACACGTATCGCGCCGGCGCGATCGATCAGCTGCGCGTGTGGGCGACGCGCGCGGGCGCGCAGTTCGTGGGCAGCACCGCAGGCGCTGATCCGGCGTCGGTGGCGTACTCCGCGATCGACGCGGCCGTCGCGCGCAAGATCGACGTCGTCATCATCGATACGGCGGGGCGGCTGCACACGCAGGATGGGCTGATGACGGAGCTCAAGAAGGTCGGCACCGTCGTTGCGAAGCGCATTCCGGGCGCGCCGCACGAGACGCTGCTCGTGCTCGACGGCACGATCGGACAGAACGCGATCGCGCAGGCGCGTGCGTTCAGCGCCGCGGTGCCGCTGACCGGTCTCGTGGTGACGAAGCTCGATGGCACCGCGCGTGGCGGGATCGTCGTCGCGGTGCACGAGGCGCTCGACGTGCCGGTGAAGTTCGTCGGCGTCGGCGAGCAGGCCGATGATCTCGTGTCGTTCGACGCCGCCTCGTTCGCCGCGGAGCTGCTGGGCGCGGAGTGAGCACGCGCGCGGCGGGTCCGGCGATCGGACTGAGCACCGGCGTCGGCTACCTGAAAGGCGTCGGACCCTATCGCGCCGATCTCCTGCGCAAGCTCGGCATAATAGTCGCGCGCGATCTGCTCTTCCATGTGCCGCACCGCTACGAGGACGCGAGCACCATCGCGCCGATCGCGAGCGCCGAGCCGGGGATGGATGTCACGGTGCTCGGCACGGTGATCTCGAAGGGCGTGATCCCGACGCGCAAAGGGCTCCGCATCTTCCAGGCGGTGATCCGCGATGAGAGCGCGATGATCGAGGTGTCGTGGCCCGGGCAGCCGTATCTCGACCGCGTGATCAAGAAGGACGACAAGCTCCTGCTCACGGGCGCCGTGCGCTTCTTCCACGGGCGCCAGCTGCAGCCGCGCGAGATGGTGAACCTCGGGCCCGAGGCCGAGGGCATTACCGAAGGACGCGTGCTCTCGGTGTATCCGGCGACGGAGGGGCTGTCGTTCAAGGTCATCCGCGCGTTGGTCGATGCGCATATCGACGCGCTGCTGCCGCTGGTCACCGAGTACCTGCCCGCGCATCTCCTGAAACGGAGTAATATTCCTCTGCTTCCGGAGGCGCTGCGGCAAGTCCACCGCCCGACGTCGATCGCCGACGCGATGCGCGGGATGTCCCGTCTCGCCTTCGAGGAGCTCTTCTTCGTTCACATCCTGCATCGGCGCGCGCGGGATCTCGCGCGCGAGACGCGCGAGGGGATCGCCTTTACGAATAAGCGCGACCTCACCACGCGTCTCAAGGCGGCGCTCCCGTACGAGCTCACGAACGCGCAGATGCACGTCATTCGCGAAATCGTGAAGGACATGGTGAGCGATCGGCGCATGCATCGCCTGCTGCAGGGCGACGTCGGCAGCGGGAAGACGATCGTCGCCCTCTTCGCGATGCTGCTCGCGATCGAGAACGGCTACCAGGCCGCGCTCATGGCGCCGACCGAGCTGTTGGCAGAACAACATGCGCGCACCTTCGAGAAGCTGCTCGCGCCGCTCGGCGTACCCGTGCTGCTCGTCACGGGGAGCCTCTCCGCGGCGGAGCGCCGTGTTGCGGCCGCCCGCATGGCGAGCGGCGAGCCGATGGTCGTCGTCGGCACGCACGCGCTCGTGCAGGGCGACACGACGTTCGCGAAGCTCGGTCTCGCCGTGATCGACGAGCAGCACCGCTTCGGCGTCGAGCAGCGCGCCGCGCTCGGCGCGAAGGGCGCGCGGCCCGACGTGCTGCTGCTCAGCGCGACGCCGATCCCGCGCTCACTCGCGCTCACGCTGTACGGCGATCTCGATGTGAGCGTGCTCGACGAGCGTCCGCCGGGGCGGCTCCCCGTCACCACCGCGCTTCGCCCGGGCTCGGCGCGCGAGCGCGTGCTCACCTTCATCGATCGCGAGGTCGAGAAGGGGCGCCAGGCGTACGTCGTCTATCCGGTCATTGAGGAGTCGGAGAAGACGGACCTCAAGGGCGCGACCGCGATGTTCGCGTCGCTCTCGTCCGGCGCCTTTGCGCATCGGCGCATGGCGCTGCTGCACGGGAAGGTCCCGGGCGACGAGCGCGACGAGATCATGCGCCGTTTCCGCGACGGTGACGTCGACATCCTCGTGGCGACGACGATCATCGAGGTCGGGATCGATGTCGCGAATGCCACGGTGATGCTCGTCGAGCATCCGGAGCGCTTCGGACTTTCGCAGCTGCACCAGCTGCGCGGGCGCGTGGGGCGCGGCGCGGAGGAGAGCTACGCAATTTTGCTCGGCGACGTGAGCCCCGACGCACGCGAGCGCCTCGAGCTCTTCGCGGGCACCGACGACGGCTTCGAGATCGCGCGCGCGGATCTGCGGCTGCGTGGCATGGGCGATCTGTTCGGCGCGCAGCAGAGCGGGGAGAAGACCTTCCGCTACGCCGACCCGCTTCGCGACGAGGCGCTGAATCTCTTAGCGATGGAGAGCGCGGAGGAGTTGCTGCGCGTCGACCCGGCGCTCGAGAAGCGCGAGAATGCCGCGGTGCGCACGGCGCTGGCGGAGCGATACCCGAGGGCGCTGGCGCTGTTCAGGGTGGGGTAACAGCATAGTGTTCGAGGCAGCAGAGACGAAAACTCTTTTGCGAGGATTCGATGCTACGTGAAAGCGATGCGAAGCGCGAGTCGCTCCCGAGTCGTTTCCGGAAGAGCACGATGGCCCAGCTGGCAGTCGCCTACGCGATGGCGGCAGTCTGGTATTTCGGAATATCCACGTGGTCTCGGCTCAGCGACTGTGGGCCGCACGAAAGCGATGGTCAATGCGGGATGTCGACAGACTTCGGCAAAATCGCTGGAATCACGGGTGCCCTCGTCATCGCGGGCATGTGCTCCCTCCAGGCCCTGCTGTTGGCCCAAGCTCGTCGCCGGAATCGCGAGAAGGTGCTGCGCGGCAAGCTTCCCTAGGGCTTCCCCGCAGACAGCCGCTTCTTGATCCGCTCCAGCTCCGCCGTCGTCTTGTTCAGCGAATCCTGCAGCGCCTGCACGGTCTTCGCCATCTCCTGCTCGCGCGCCGTCGTCTTCGTCGAATCATCCGAGACCACGAGGTGCATCGCCGGCACGCTGTCCATCGAGCGCGACTGCGAGAGCGAGTCGAGGATGCGCGCCGTGTGGCGAAGCACCATCGCCTCGGTGCGATGCGGGAGCGGTTCGGTCGACGAGAGGTAGCCCTCGAACGCCGACGTCGCCTCGTTCCGGCTCCCGCTCTTGTTCGCAGGGTCGAGCAGAAAGACGCCGTGCCAGAAGATCGCCTCGTGCGCGCCGAGCGAGCCCGGCTCGTTTCGCGAGAACGCCGCGAGCAGCGAGTCCGCGGATGCGTACTGCGCCTCCGCCGCGAGCCGCTGCGCGGAGTCGAGCGTTACCGCCCAACTCGTGTCGACCGGCTTCGTCGCAGCAGCGTGGGGGCGGGCGCAGCCAAGCGCGATGACGAAGCCGACGACGAGCAGTCGCGCACTCTTCACGCGCTGGCGTCCACGTTCGTCGTGCTCATCGACTTTCGGCGCGCACGAGGACCTGTGCGCACCGGAAGCACGATGCTGAACGTCGTCCCCTCGCCCACGCGGCTCTCCACGGTCAGCTTGCCGCCGTGCGCGTCGACGATCTGCTTCGCGATCGCGAGTCCGAGTCCGGTGCCATCGTGTGCCGCCGAGTGCTGGTTGTCCGCCTGGAAGAACTTCCGGAAGATGTGCGGTAGCTGCTCCGGCGGGATGCCCGCACCGGTGTCGGTGACGGTCACGCGAAGCTGCCCCCCGTCCGCCTGCACGTCCAGCTCCACCGTTCCTTCCTTCTTCGTGAACTTGAAGGCGTTCGACAGCAGGTTGCCGAGCACCTCGTTGATGCGGTCCGGATCCCAGACGACTTCCGCTGGGAGTGGCCCCGTACGCACGACACGGAAATTGATCTCACGCTGCAGCGAAAGCACGTGGAACGTATCTTCGAGCTCGCTCAGGAAATGCCCGAGCTCCGTCGGGCGGAGATCGAGCTTCCCGCCGCCGGCCTCGAAACGGCTGATGTCGAGCAGCTGGTGCACGAGGCGCGACAGCGATCGCGTCTGCGCATCGACGGTGTGGAGGATCTCGCCCTGCTTCGCCGAGATCGATCCGTACACCCCTTCATTGAGCAGCTGCAGGTAGCCGAGGATGACGTTGATGGGAGTCTTGAGCTCATGCGACGCGACCGACACGAACTCGGCCTTCAGCCGGTCGAGCTGCGCGAGCTGCGCAGCCATCGATTTGTAGCTCGCCGCGAGTCGCCCGAACTCGTCGTTCCGCTCCGGCGACACCGACAGCTTGTAGTCGAACTGCCCGGTCGCGACGGCTTCCATCCCCGCCTCGAGATCCTGCACCGGCTTGCTGACCGTGCGCCAGAGCGCAATGGAGACGAGCAGCGCGACGCTCGCCGCGACCGCGAGTCCGATCCCCGCAATTTCAGTGCTGTTGTCGACGAGCGCCGTCGCGTCGTCGACGAGCCCGCGCGTGCGGTCCGCAAGCACGAGCTCCGCATCGCGCAGCGCCGTCTCGATCTCGCGCGTCGCCGGCAGGTACTGGCGCGTCGAGATCGTGTCCGCGATCGCCGGGCTCGCGGCCGCGTGCGACATCTCCACCGGCGCGATGCGGCGCAGCTTCTCGATCTGTCCGTCGATGCGCGCGCGCGCGTTCTCGAGATCGTAGCCCTGGAGCGAGTCGTTCGTCGCGTGCATGGTTTCCAGCAGCCCGTTCACGTGCGCGAGGGCAGCCGTGTCGTGCACGAAGAGCAGCCGCTCCTCGCTCTGGCGGAGCTCGTCCGCCGTCGCACGCATCCGACCCACGAGCAGCGACGCGCCGAACGCGTGATCGCGCAGCTGCCGCGTGGTGGTGTGGAGCTGCTCGAGCGAGTGGAGCGCGAAGGCGAGCGGCGCGAGCAGGATGAGCAGATTCGCGAACAGTCCGAGCGCGAGCTTCGAGCGGATCGTCACGCCGCACACTCGCGCGGCGCCGGCGAGATGCACGAAGGGCGCGTCGTCATCAGGCGCGCCGCCGTGGACCGAACCGGAGGTGCAGGCTCAAATCGCATCTCGTTCACCATCTCCATTATCGCAGCCCCGCCATCGCTGGCCAAGCGCCGCCCACCAACGGAAACGCAAATGACTGGCCATCCGAACAATTCATGAAAATCGGCCACAGCTACCACTAGCCGCAACCTCTCGATTTTGTTCCGCCAATGCGGTCATTTGTGCGTATGGGCACGTTGACACTCGTCACAGCGGCGGGATAGCTTGCGCTCCCCAAACGTAACCTCAGCCAGATCAATGACATTGGCATTCACGCGTATTAGCGGATTGAGCAGCGAAGTCGGCAAGCCCGTCACCGTCCGGGGGTGGATCACCACCGTTCGATCCTCCGGGAAAGTGGCCTTCCTCGTGTTACGGGACGGTACCGGCCTGCTGCAGTGCGTGCTCGTGAAATCCGCGGTGACGCAGGATGTCTGGGATCGCTTTGCGCAGCTGTCGCTCGAGACCTCCGTCGCGGTCACGGGCGACGTCCGCGCCGACGCGCGCGCGCCCGGCGGCTACGAGCTCGGCGTCACCGATCTCGCGATCGTCGGTACGAGCCCACTCGATTATCCGATTCAGCCGAAGGAGCACGGGATCGACTTCCTCCTCGATCACCGCCACCTCTGGCTTCGTTCGCCTCGACAGCGCGCAATCGCGACGATCCGGAGTGAGCTGGAGCAGGGAATTCAGGACTTCTTCTACCAGCGCGAATTCCTCCGCGTCGACACGCCGATCCTCACCGCCGCCATCGGCGAGCGCTCCGGACTCTTCTCCACCG
>JBDSHG010000087.1:0-9460 GCA_039918615.1 Gemmatimonadaceae bacterium
AGCGCTCGCGAATGGCACGACATCGCTGAAGCGCAGATCGAGCTCCTCGTCTCCAGGACAATCGTCGCCACCCGCCGCACCGGACAGCTCGTCTCGCGCGCGGCACTCGACCCGTTCGGCGACGACACCCCCGCCACCGCTCCCAACGCGAACGTCGATCCGCGCCCCGAACAGCTCGCGCTCGCCGTCATGCGCGCCGCCGAGAACGGTGTCTTCCGCCCGCTCTGCCTGGTGCGCTCTGTCGCGCTCAAGCGCCTCCTCGATCGCCACGGTTTCGACGGAAGCATCGTCAAGATCGGCGTGCGCATGAGTCGCGGCCGCTTCGCCGCCCACGCCTGGGTCGCCTACAACGACCAGATACTCGGCGACCAGGAATGGCACGTGAAGTCGTTCGCCGAGCTCGATGAGGTGAACGTGATGGATCACGCGTGAGCGTCATCTTCGCTTCTGTCGGCGACACGAGCGCCGCCCTCGACGACGCGGCCATTCGTCGCGCGCTCACGGCCATGCACTCGCGCGAGGATGATCGCGTCGCGATCTGGCGCGGTGCGGGCGCGACGCTCGCCGTCGCGCGCCAACCATGGGAGCTCGCGCGCTCGATGTCGGGCGACGCGCTCGTCGTCACGGATGGCGAGATCGCCGTCGTCGCCGACGCGAGCATGTACTACCGCGACGATCTCCACGCGGCGCTCGCGCGCGCACGCGTGTCGGCGAACGGGAGCACCGCGAGCCATCTCATCCTTGCCGCGTATCGCGCGTGGGGCGCGGACTGCGCGGCGCAGCTCGAGGGCGACTTCGCCTTCGTGATCTGGGATGGCGGCGCCAAGCGCATCGTCGCCGCGCGCGACTTCTCGGGGAAGCGCACGCTCTTTTACTCGTCCGTCAACGCCTCGCTGATCTTCGCGTCGACTCCAGCGGGCGTGCTCGCGCTCCCCGGGGCGAACGGCTCGCTGAACCTTGTGTCGATCGCCGAGACGGCGGGAGGGATGTGGGGCGGGAGCGCGGAGACCGCGTACGAATCCGTGCGCGCCGTGTTGGGCGCGCAGACGCTGACCCAGGAGCACGGCGCGCCGATGCGGCTGCATCAGCACTGGAGCCCGCCGCATCCGTCCACACGTAACTCGCCGCCGTTCGAGGAAGCCGCGATCGAGCTTCGTAAGCTGCTCACGCGCGCAGTGACCGAGCGGCTGGATGCCGATGCGGACACGACGATCTGGCTGAGCGGCGGTTGGGACTCGCCGGCGGTATTCGCGGCGGGCGCGAGTGCGCTGGACGCGAGCCATTCTTCGCACAAGCTGAATCCGGTGTCGATCAGCTATCCGGAAGGCGATCCGGGGCGCGAGGACGAGCTGATCCGCGATATCGCGGCGCGTTGGAATGCTCCTATCCACTGGCTCGAGATTCAGAATATCCCCTTCTTCGACCACCCGGCAGAGGGTGCTGCGGCGCGGGCAGAGCCCTTCGCTCACCCGTTCGAGATGTGGCATCGTTCCCTCGCGCGTGGCACCCGCGCAACGCATTCGCACGTCGCATTAGAAGGCGTCGGCGGCGATCAGCTCTTCCAGGTGTCCGAAGTCTTCCTTGCCGACCTCCTCCGTGCGGGGCGATTCTCCGAGCTCGCGCGCGAGTGGAAGGCGAAGGGAATGTCCGGCTCCGGCTTCCGCACATTCTTTCGATGGGCGATCCAGCCGAATCTTCCGCGCCCCGCGCTCGCGCTTGCGTCGCTGCTGCGCGGCGGGCGTCCGCTGGTCGGCTATCTCGAGCGCGCGCTGCCACCGTGGATCGACGCGAGCCTCGTGCGCGAAAAGTCGCTCGATCGTCGCGATGCGCTCTACGCCCCTCGCGTCGCGCATCGCAGTCGTGCCGATCGGGAAACAGCCTGGTATCTGTCGCATCAGTATTTTGCGCGCGTCTTCGGCGTGACGTCGACATTTGCGAGCGAAGAGGGCGTCGAAATCCGGTCGCCGCTGTATGATCGGCGGGTCATCGAGTTCGCGTTGACGCGTCCGCGTGCGGAGCGCTCGCAGGGCACCGAGACTAAACGGTTGCTTCGCGCGTCGATGCGCGGTCTGCTCCCCGACGCCATGCTGCAGCCCCGTGCGAAGCGAACGGGGACCACCGGAGGCTATTTCACGCGGTCAATGCGTGAGCTACTGCCGGCGATAGTCGACGGAGTCTTCGAACAGTCGGCTTTGGCACGGTCTGGCGTGATCGATGCACAGCTGTACAGGCAGTCGGTGCACGAGTACGCGCGCGGAGTGCAAAGTAATTTTGCAGCTGCCCTGTACTTCACGTTGCAGGCCGAATTGTGGCTCCGGTCACATATCGATTCTGGAACGTCGTCTGCACTGTATGGATCGTCGTCGAACCAGACGGCTGTCGGTGCGGGATGATAAATTCCGGAACGGCAAGAAATTGTAGGAGAACTAAAACGGTCATGTCGGCCGTACTTTCGCCGGGCAAGCAGCGCGGCATCACACGACTTCAGGAGGGTCGGGTGTATCAGAAACCACGTGTGGAACGGTTCGGTACGTTCCGCGAGTTGACCCAGGTCGGCTTCAATGGGACCACGGATGGCTTCACCATCTGCGGCGACAACGGTGGAACGGGCGACAATCTTTGCGGAGGCCCAGGCGCGCCCCCGTGTCGCGATGGTTCGCCGGTCAGCATCACTTAAGTGATCGCTGTTTGAGCAAGTGGGAGGTTGTCGAGATCACCCGGCAGCCTCCCATTCGCTTTCCCCCTATGCGAAACTATCAGCTGTTCGGCGGCGCACTGCGCTCCGACATCGAATTCCCCGAGCTTCGAATCATCGAAAGTGACGCGCCCAGCTGGACGCTTCGCTCCGTTGCGCACGTTCCCGAGATGCGCTCCGCCGTGACTCTGGGCGAGGCCGAGGTCATCCCCGGATGCATGGTCCGTCTCATCCGGCATGAGAAGGGCTTTCGTTTCGTCTTCGACGACACGGGAAGCTTCGACATCACGGATGACGGTCGCGATATCGCGTGGAGCAAGGGGCCCAATGCCGAAGATGCGTGGGTGCGCGCGGACGTCACGGGCCGCGTGCTCGCCGTCGCGATGCACGCATCGGGACATCTCTGCCTGCACGGAAGCGCGGTGGCGACAGGCGGCGGCGCGATCTGCTTTCTCGCCCCGAAGTTTCACGGCAAGTCGACGCTGGCGCTCGCGCTGACCCGCGCCGGCGCGAGGCTTCTCACCGACGATGTCGTGCCTGTTGACCCGCGCACTCCCATCCAGGCCGTTCCTGGTGTACATCAAGTGAAGCTCTGGCAGGACTCGGCCACTCATTTCGGCGTCGATGCCGATCGCCCGGCACCGCGTCCCGGAAGCAAGCATCTCCTCCACGACTTCGACGACACCATGCTTTCGAACGACCGCACACCGCTCGCCGCCATCTATCTCCTCGCGCCCGTCATCGTGGAGGAAGGCGCGGTCGCGCCTGCGCTCTCTCGAGTGCGAATGCACGCGGTGCCATCGGCGCTCGCGCTCGTGCGTCATTCGATCATGGGAAGCATGCTGAGTGGATCCGAAGCGCAGCACGTCATCGATCGAGCGACGACGATCGCCGAGTCGGTGCCGGTCTATCAGCTCACGATGGCGGCGGGGATGGAGCGCATCGGCGACACGGTCGAGCAGCTGCTCGCATGGCACGGCGGTGCCGTCGTCGCGAGTGTGCACGCGTGAGCGGAGTAGCTGCACGCGATGATGCGCCGCCGCTGTCCGCGATGAGCGACGCGCGCGCGATCGCCGGCGATCCGGCGCGGCACGCCGTGGTGCTCGACGGCATCTCGAAGTCGTTCCCGGTGCGCCGCACATGGGGCGAGATGGCCCGTCATCCGCTGCTGCGCCCCCGCGCGCCGGTGCTGCAGAACGTCAGCCTCGCCGTCGCCCAGGGCGAGTTCTTCGGACTACTCGGGCCGAACGGCGCGGGAAAGACGACACTCTTCAAGATGCTCGCGACGCTCGTGCTTCCCGACGAAGGCACCGCGACGGTCGGCGGTTTTGATGTGGTGGCCGAGTCGTCGAAGGTGCGTTCGGTGCTCGCGCCGGTGATCGCGGATGAGCGGTCGCTTTATTGGAGACTGACCGCGTTCCAGAATCTCGAGCTCTTCGCGAAGCTGCAGGGGCTGCGCGGCTCGGCGATCAGGACGCGCGTCAACGAGGTGCTCGAGGTCGTGGGGTTGAGCGACACGAAGGTGAAGATCGTGGCGGCCTTCTCGTCGGGGATGAAGCAGCGGCTCCTCATCGCGCGCGCGCTCGTTGCGCAGCCTCGCGTGCTCCTGCTCGACGAGCCGACGCGATCCCTCGACCCGATTTCCGCGCGGGGCTTCCGCACCTTTCTTCGCGATGAGATTTCGGGGCGCCAGGGATGCACGGTGCTCCTCGCGACGCACAGCGCCGACGAGGTGCTCGAGCTCTGCAACCGCGTCGCGGTGCTCGATCATGGGCGACTCCTCGCAACGGGCACCACCACATCACTCGCGCGCGACCTCGGCGAAGAGCGCTACGCGCTGTTCACTCGCGATGCGGCTCATCCGGCGCTCGCGGCAATGGTGCAGCGCGGCGTCGTCGGCGCGCTCACGGTGCGCGGCGACGAGGATGGATGGTCGCGCATCGACATGGAGCTCTCGGGAGGGATGGAGCGCGCCGCGCAGGTTGTCGCGACGCTGGTGGAGCAGGGCGTCATCGTCGCCCGCTTCGAGAAGGTGCCGCTGCCGCTGGCGGATCTCATCGATCGTATCGTGCGCCGCGGCGCGGAGGGAGCGTCCAATGCGTGAGGCACTCGCACTCGTGCAGGCGAGCTGGCGCACGCAGCGCAGCTATCGCGTGTCGATGATCCTCTCCGTGCTCTCGCTCGGCGTCACGGTGCTGCCGGTCTACTTCGTGTCGAAGGCGCTGCAGCCGAGCATGGCGAGCTCGATCGCGAGTCAGGCGCCAAATTACTTCGGCTTCCTGGTGATCGGTTTCATCGCGCTGATCTTCGTGAGCACGACGGTCAGCTCGATCCCCGACGCGATCGGCGGCGGCATCGCGACCGGCACGCTCGAGGCGCTGCTGTCGACGCGCGCAGCGATTCCGTCGTTGCTTGCGGGAATGGTCGGCTACAGCTTCGTTTGGAGCGCGGTGAAGGCGATGCTTTTTCTAGTGCTGGCGATGGTGCTCGGGCTGCATCTGTCCCTGGCGGCGTCGTTCAGCGGGATACTGATTCTCATCATGATCGTGATGGCGCACATCCCATTCGCGCTCATGGCGGCGTCGCTCGTGCTCGCCTTTCGAACCTCGGGACAGATTCCAAGTGTCGTCATGATCGCATCCGGGCTGCTCGGCGGTGTCTACTGGTCCATGACGGCGAAGATCATCCCGCCGTGGGTGCACGCGCTCGGGAGCTACGTGCCCCTCGCGCCGGGGCTTCGCGCGCTGCGGCAGACGCTGCTCAACGGCGCATCGCTCTCGGCCGTTTCGTCGGATCTGCTGCTCTTGCTGGGATTCATCGTGCTGCTCAACGCGATCGGCTTCCTCATGTTCATCGAGGCCCTTCGCTACGCGCGGCGTACCGGCACACTCGCGCAGTATTGACGCTCGCGCGATGAGCCTCGCCTCGCTCTCTCCCGAAGCGCAGCTCCTTCTGCTCACAGCGGGCGGCGAGAAGAACGACGGCGCGATTCGAGCGCTGCTCGCGAAGCCGCTCGACTGGGCGAAGCTCAGCTGGCTCGCGGAGCAGGAGCGCGCGACGCCGGTGCTGTGGCGACGTCTGACCGCGATCGGAACGCTCCCGGCGGAGTCGGAGGCGCTGCACCGGATGGCGATGGTGTCCGAGTTCCGCATGTCGCATCTGGAAGCGAGACTTCTTTCGGCGCTCGACACACTGGCGGCGGCGAACACCCAGGTGGTGCTGCTCAAGGGAGCTGCGCTCGCGCTGACGGTGTACGGGTCGTTCGTGGCGCGGCCGATGTCGGATGTCGACCTCCTGGTGTCGCGGGACGACGCGATGCGCGCGCGCGATGCGCTGCTGGCGGCGGGATGGACGAGCGGCGCGGCGCCGTCGGAGTTTTACGAGGGGCATCATCATCTTCCGCCCATCGTCGACGGGATGGGCACGGGCACGAGTCTCGAGCTGCACACGTCGCTCTTCTTCGAGGGGCATCCGTTCGCATTCACGAGCGACGACATCCGCGCGCGCGCGGAGCGGGTGACGGTGCGGGGACGAACTTTGCTGGTGCCGAGCGTACATGATCAGCTGCTGCATCTCTGTCTGCACTTCGCGTGGTCGCACATGATGGCGACGGGGTCGTGGCGCGCCTTTCGTGATCTCGACGCACTGCTGCGCACGGAGCGCGTGGAGTGGAAGTCGTTCACGAAGCTCGCGCGCGAATCGCGTGGCGGGAGCGCGTGTTACTGGACCTTCCGCCTCGCGCGCGCGCTCGCGGGGATCTCTGTGCCGGCGTGGGTGGAGCGCGCCCTGTCGCCGCCGGATCCGGAATTCGCGCTCAGGCGGCTGGAGCAGCATTTCACGTACGACCTGCTGCCGACGGAGAACATCTCGCCGTCGCTCTGGCTGACGTACACGATGTGGCGCGCCGGGCTGCGCCCGCAGTGGAGCGGCCACGGGAACGTGCGCCCGTGGGATCGCGCGGACGCGCTGCTGCAGACGCAGCGTCCGGCTATGGGGAAGCGATTGACGATGCACATCCGGAATGCGAAGAGCTGGGCACGTTACGCGCGGCTGGTGCTATTGAGGGCGTGAGCGGCGCGCTGGAACACAAGCATCAACAGTCCAACGTGTTCGTGCATGTGTTGAAAAGACCCGCAAGCCGACCGCAAATCGGCACCCGCCTGGATGCGTGCAGTCCTCCGAAATACCCAAATGCGCGGGCATTGACATCGCCCCTGAATCGCCTACATTTCCCAGGCTAACCACCGCCGGGAGCTGAGTTTGGGCTGGTAGTCGAGCCTTAAGTCGCGGCAACGGTTAAAAAAAAACGTCGCCTCCCAGCCACACCGGGATCAGCGACGCGCCCTTGGGTCCCCCTTCGCGCAGCAGTGGCGATCGCACCCGGCGGCAGCGGATGGATACCGGTCCCGGCATACGGGACGCCCGGTCCACCCGCGTTTTTGTTGGCGTTTTTTCAATCGTTAAATACCACGCGAGCAGTCGCGACAGCTGAGAGATATGGCACGCACAACCCCGATCGATCGCTACCGGAACATCGGCATCATGGCTCACATCGATGCCGGCAAGACCACCACCACCGAGCGCATTCTCTATTACACGGGGAAGAGCCACAAAATCGGTGAAGTCCACGATGGCGCCGCCACCATGGACTGGATGGAGCAGGAGCAGGAGCGCGGCATCACGATCACGTCCGCGGCGACCACGTGCTTCTGGACCCGTGATGGCATTGAGTACCGGATCAACATCATCGACACCCCGGGACACGTCGACTTCACCGTCGAAGTGGAACGGTCGCTTCGCGTACTCGATAGCGCCGTCACCCTTCTCGATTCCGTGGCCGGTGTAGAGCCGCAGACCGAGACCGTCTGGCGCCAGGCCGACCGCTACGGCGTACCGCGTCTGATCTTCTCGAACAAGATGGACCGCACCGGCGCGAACTTCGATCGCTGCCTCGAGATGATCCGGAGCCGCCTCACGCGCAACTCGTACCCGATCCAGCTTCCCGTCGGCAACGGCGAGACGTTCACCGGGCACATCGACGTCATCGAGCGCAAGCAGTACATCTTCGACGACGAGTCGCTCGGCAAGACCTTCACGGTCACCGAAGTTCCCGCGGAGTTCCACGAGGCCACGGAGAAGGCGCGCCGCGAAGTGATCGATGCCGCCGTCGCGCACGATGAGACGGTGATCGAAAAGTATCTGGGCGGAGAGGAGCTGACGATCGCCGAGATCAAGCATGCGATCCGGACCGCGACGGTCGGCAATCACATCGTTCCCGTCCTCTGCGGCGCCTCGTTCAAGAACAAGGGCGTGCAGGCGCTGCTCGATGCCGTCATCGACTATCTCCCGTCGCCGGTGGACATCGCGCCGATGAAGGGACACGTCATGGGCGACGACGAGACGTTCGAGGAGCGTCCGGCCGATGACGCGACGCCGTTCGCGGGACTCGCGTTCAAGATCGCGACCGATCCATTCGTCGGGAAGCTGACCTACGTGCGCGTCTACTCGGGCACGCTGGCGGCCGGCTCGTACGTCTTCAACTCGACCAAGGACAAGCGCGAGCGCGTCGGTCGTCTGCTGCAGATGCACGCCAACAAGCGCGAGGAAATTCAGGAAGTGCGCGCGGGCGACATCTGCGCGATCATCGGGCTCAAGGACACGCGCACGGGCGACACGCTGAGCGATGATGCGCACCCGGTCATTCTCGAGGCGATGAAGTTTCCGGCGCCGGTCATCGACGTCGCGATCGAGCCGAAGACGAAGGCCGACCAGGACAAGCTCGCGATCGCGCTCATGAAGCTGTCCGAGGAAGATCCGACCTTCCGCGTCCACACGGATCCGGAAACGTCGCAGACGATCATCTCGGGAATGGGCGAGCTGCACCTCGAGATCATCGTCGACCGCATGCAGCGCGAGTTCAAGGTCGACGCAAACGTCGGCCGTCCGCAGGTCGCCTATCGCGAGACGATCAAGAAGCGGGTCGAGAAGGTCGAAGGGAAGTTCGTCCGTCAAACCGGTGGTAAGGGTCAGTACGGCCACGTCGTGATCAACCTCGAGCCGGGCGAGCCGGGTACCGGCTACGTCTTCGAGGACAAGATCGTCGGCGGTGTCGTGCCGCGTGAATACATCGGACCGGTCGAGCAGGGAATCAAGGAAGCACTCGAGAACGGAATTCTCGCGGGCTATCCGGTGGTCGACGTGAAGGTGCAGCTGATTTATGGCAGCTACCACGACGTCGATTCCAGCGAAATGGCGTTCAAGATCGCAGGCTCGATGGCGTTCAAGGAGGCGGCCAAGCGCGCGCATCCGATCATCCTCGAGCCGATGATGAACGTCGAGGTCGTCGTGCCCGATGCGTACATGGGCGACATTCTCGGAGATCTGTCCTCACGCCGCGGCAAGATCGGCGGCATGGTGCAGCGCGGCGAGGCGCAGGTCGTCGACGCGAGCGTTCCACTCTCCGAGATGTTCGGCTACTCCACCAAGCTGCGCTCGCAGTCGCAGGGCCGCGCTGTGTACTCGATGGAGTTCAGCCACTACGAGGAAGTGCCGAAGTCGAAGGCGGACGAGATCATCAGCAAGGTCAAGGCGTGACCGTCAACAACGGGCTCACGCATTCGGAACGCTTCAACTATTCAGACGAGAGCGAGTGATGGCCAAGGCGAAATTTGAGCGGACGAAGCCGCATGTAAACGTAGGGACGATCGGGCACGTCGATCATGGGAAGACGACGCTGACGGCGGCGATCACCTTGATCCAGTCGAC
>JBDSHG010000088.1:0-4864 GCA_039918615.1 Gemmatimonadaceae bacterium
CGAGCGCGGTGGCGCGCACGCTCGATTCGCCCCGCGTGCGCGTGCTCGTCGAGCATCCGGAGGAGCTGCCGCTGGTTCGCGGCTACCATGATGCGCTCTCGCGCGCGCTGACGAACATCGTGCTCAACGCGATCGACGCGTGCCCCGACGGAGGGACTGTGACAATCGCCGTCGCGCAGCGATGGCATGAGAGACGCGCGATGGTCGAGCTGCGCGTGCGCGACACGGGCGCCGGCATTCCGCCCGACCAAATCGAATCGATTTGGCAGCCGTACGTGACGAGCAAGCCTGGAGGAACGGGGCTCGGGCTCGCCATTGTGCGCCAGACGATTCTCGCGCACCACGGCTTCGTGAGCGCGAGCAGCGCCGTAGGTGAGGGAACGGAGATCACGATGGCGCTTCCCCTCGATGGGAATCCCGCCGAGACAGTCGAACCGGCAGTAGAGGAGGAGTGATGAACATTCCAGGCGAGCTGATACCGATCGTTCTCTTCATCATGATGGGCGTCACCGCCATCGGCTATCCGATCGCGCGAGCCATGGCGCGCAAGATGGATCGCGAGTCGCTTCAGCCGAAGATCCCTCTGGAGCTCACGGGGCGTCTCGAGCGCATGGAGCAGGCGATCGACTCGATCGCGGTGGAGGTCGAGCGCATCTCGGAGGGGCAGCGCTTCACCACGAAGCTGCTGAGCGAGCGGCAGCAGGGTGCTCCGCAGCAGCTTCCACCGCGGCAGCCGTAGCAGATGCCGGAAGTCCTGATCATCGACGACGAGCCGAACATTCGGCGCATGGTCGGCGCGATCCTGAGCGCCGAGGGCTTCAGCGTGCGCGATGCGGCCGACGGCGCGGCGGGCGTGCGCGCGGCGACCGAGCGCGAGCCGGATGCCGTGCTGCTCGATCTGATGATGCCCGGCGAGCTGGATGGGATGGCGGCGCTCTCCCAGCTGCGCGAGCGCTTCCCCGCTCTGCCCGTCGTGATGATGAGCGGGCGCGCGGAGCTCAGCGACGCGGTGCGCGCGACCAAGCTCGGCGCCTTCCACTTTCTCGAGAAGCCGCTGACGCACGAGGCGATGCTGTTGACCATTCGCTCCGCGCTCGAGCTCAGAAAGGCGCGTCGCGAGGCGCAGACGCTGCGCGAGGAGTTCGGGCTCACGGGCGAGATGGTCGGGAGCAGCGCGGCGATGGAGCGCGTGCGCGAGCTGATCGGTCGCGTCGCGCCGAGCGACGCGCGCGTGCTCGTGATGGGTGAGTCGGGGACGGGAAAGGAGCTCGTCGCCGCCGCGATCCACTACGGGAGCCCGCGCCGCGACAAGCCGTTCGTGCGCGTGAACTGCGCCGCGATTCCGCGTGATCTCGTCGAGAGCGAGATGTTCGGGCACGAGCGCGGCGCATTCACCGGCGCGACGGACCGGCGCATCGGACGCTTCGAGCTCGCGGACCAGGGGACGCTCTTCATGGACGAAGTCGGCGACCTCGGCGCCGAGGCGCAGGCGAAGCTGCTGCGCGCGATCGAGGCGAAGGAGATCGAGCGCGTCGGCGGCGGAAAGCCGATTCCGGTGAACGTCCGCATCGTCGCGGCGACGAACAAGGATCTCGAGAAGAACGTCGCCGAGGGAAGCTTTCGCGAGGATCTCTACTTCCGGCTCAACGTCATCCCGATGCTCCTTCCGCCGCTACGCGACCGCGCAGAGGATGTGGACGCGCTCGTGCGTCACTTCTCGGCGCTCGGGCTCACGCGCGGCGGCTATCCCGCACCGCGCTGGACCGCGGGGGCGCTCGATCTGATGCGCCGCTATCGGTGGCCGGGCAACGTGCGCGAGCTCGCGAACATCGTGGAGCGGCTGAGCATTCTGCACGCGGGAGCCGAGGTGACGGCGACGGATATCGGCGCGGTGCTGGCGATCGATCGTAGCGCGCCGGCGAGTGCGATGCCGTCTGCCGCCGACACCGATAAGCCGCTGGGCGATGCGCTCGACGACTTCGAGCGCGTGCTGATCTCGCAGGCGCTCGAGGCGGCGAAGGGGAACGTGGCCGAGGCGGCGCGGCGGCTGCGCACGGACCGTCCGAATCTGTATCGGCGGATGCGGCGGCTCTCGATCGAGTGGAACGGCTGATGTCGTGCGCGCGCAGAGTGGTCCGGATGCTCGCGGCGGCGATCGTCATGCTCGCGCCGATTGCGGTGAGCGCGCGCGCGCAGGCCGCCGATAGTGCGCACGTGGGGCTCTCGTACGATGACGCGTCGGAGATCGCCTATCTGTTCAACTCCGTCGCAGGGCTGCGCAGCACCGGCGCGACGACGGTTGCCGCCGGCGACTCCGTGGTGGGCAACGTCGCGGTGCTTTGGGGACCGCTCACCATCGCCGGGCGCGTGCACGGCAGCGTCATCGTCATCAACGGATCGCTGACGATCGCACCGACGGGACACGTCGACAATGACGTCATCATCACGGGCGGGACTGCTACGGGTGCGGACAGCGCGCACGTCGGCGGCGACGTGCGAGTGCACGCAGACCCGCTGAAGTTTCGCCAGGCGGGCGAACTCATCATCGCCGAGTCGCCGGAGGGCGCGGAGATTCCCGACGCGAGCTGGTTCAAGCACTGGCTCAGGCGGCACGTGCGTCCGCGCCACGGCTTCATCATCGAGGGCGGGCCGTACAATCGCGTCGAAGGGCTGCCGGTGATGGCGGGGCCATCGATACGGCAGAACACGGGCATTGGGCTGCTGAGAGTCTCCGCGATCGGGACCTACCGCTCCGCCGATCACTTCGCGTGGAAAGGGGAGAACCTTGGCTACGAGGCGAGCGCCGAGCTGACGGTGGGCGGCGTGCGCAACATCCGCTTCGGCATCGCGGGCTACGATGTGGTCCGCCCGACGGAATCATGGCAATTGCGCGACGCCGAGGTGTCGCTCTCGAGCTTCTTCCTGCACGAGGACTATCGCGACTACTACAACGCGAAGGGCGCGCACGCGTGGGTGAGCGTGCACGACGGGCGGAAGCTTTCGCTGGAGCTCGGCGTGCGCAACGAGCGGTGGGAGACGGTCGAGACGCGCAACCCGTTCACGATTTTGCGGAACGGGCAGAACTGGCGGCTGAATCCCGCGCTCGACGATGGGCGCCTGTGGTTGGGTGAGGCGATGTTCCGGCTCGACACGCGCAACAACGTCGGCGATCCGTGGACCGGATGGCTGATCGATGCGACGCTGGAGGCGGGGGGAACGGACGCGCTCAAGCCTGGGCCCGCGACGTTCCTCGCGCGCGAGGATCCGCCGGGGACGACTGAGCGGATGCGCTTCACGCGGCTGCTCGCGGACTTCACGCGCTACAACCGCGTGTCGCCGCAGTCGCAGCTCAACTTCCGATTCGTCGTTGGCGCGGGCTTCGGTGGCGACGGGTTACCGCTCGAGCGTCGTTTCTCGCTCGGGGGCGCGGGGACGCTGCCGGGTTACGACTTCCGGGATGCGTCGCATGGGCCGGACGTGCTCTCGTGCGACGGCGGCCCGCATCCGATTCCGGGGCAGCCTGCGCAGTGCGACCGCATGGTGCTCGGGCAGATCGAGTTCCGCCACGATTCGCGCATCCGCCTCTTCGGCCACAGGGACGCGGACGGTGCGGACCGCTTTCGCGTCGATCGCAATGTCGCTCTCGTCGCGTTCGCCGATGGCGGACGCGGATGGATCACGGGACCGCAGTTCGGAGAGCTGCGCTATCCGGGGACGTCGTTCCCGTCGCTCGACACCTTCAAGTACGACGCCGGCGCAGGTGTCGACATCCACTACCTCGGCGTGTACGTCGCGAAGTCGCTCACCGACTGGAGCAACAACGGCGTGAAGATCATCGTGCGCCTGAGGCATCGGTTCTAGCGTGCGACTGTTCCGTCGCCTCCTGTTCGCGGTGCTGCTCGCCGCGCTCCCGATGGCGGGGCGCGCGCGCGCGCAGGGGCCGGCGCGCGTAGAGGTGAGTCTCGCGACGGCAGCGGGCGGACAGAACGGCGCGCCGATGGTGCGCAGCGTACACATCTTCAACGATCACGACATCCGCGAGATGCTGCACAGCGGGTTTCCGGCGCGGCTGCACTATCGTCTCGAGCTCTGGGGTGCTGCGGGATTCTTCGATGATCTGAAGCGGCAGATCGAGTGGGATGTGATCGTGCGCTACAATCCGCTCAAGAAACGCTATACCGCGACGCGCATCGCAGGGGACAAGGTGACCGCGCTCGGCAGCTTCGATGGGCTCGATCCGATCGAGGTGCTGCTGGCGCAGCCGTCGCAGCCGGCGTTCGCGGCGCCCGATGGACACAGCAAGTACTACTACAACCTCGTGCTCGACGTCCAGATGCTATCGGTGAGCGATCTGGACGAGGTGGAGCGGTGGCTGAAAGGAGATCTCGGACCCGCGGTGCACGGAGAAAAGAATCCGGGCACGGCGCTCGGCCAGGGTGCGAAGCAGCTGATCACCAAGCTGCTCGGTGGCCAGGAGAAGCACTACGAGGCCCGGTCGAAGGTGTTCAGGCCGCGATGACAATCGCTGTTTGCAGTATCCGTTTAATTCGTGCCGTTCATCCGGCCAATCGTTTTTCAATTTCGTTAGATCTTGTCGCGGACCACTCTGCTCAGTCGCGAATACCAAGCGCCAGCGGGCGGTGGCCGGCGCGCTCGATGTGCTCGAGCTGGTGCAAGGTTTCTTCGCCGTAGAAGAGCTTGATGTAGTTCGACTGCGCCGGCGTGAGGCGGCGGACCGCCCAGCTGAGGTGCACGAAGTGCGGCTCGACCGGGTGCGTCATCGGGTGCATGCCGATTTCTTCCGGCATGCGGTTCCCCTTGCGCGTGTTGCAGGGCGAGCACGCGGTGACGACGTTCGTCCACT